>NZ_CP126625.1:2489248-2800404 GCF_030219325.1 Geothrix sp.
CCAGCTCGCCCATGATGATGGCGTCGTGCTCGCTGGCCAGGCCCTGCAGCTGGAAGTCGCGCACGGCCATCTTGAGGGCCTCGCTGCCGCCCCGGCCGGGCAGGCGCAGGGTGCGCTCCTTCACGGGCTGGAAGTCCGCGGCCATCTTGAGCACTTCCTGCTTGGCCTCGTGGAGCAGGAAGGCCTTGTTCATGACGCGGCGGTCCGTGCGGCGCAGGTAGCCGTTGCGCTGGGCCTCGTCGAAGCTGGTGTGCACGGTGGCCGTGCCGATGCCCTGGAAGCTGGCCTTCACCTTGGGCATGGGGCCCAGCTCGCCCTTGGCGGCCATGGCGTCTTCCATGCGGAGCAGCATCTGGAGGCAGCCGCCGCCCGCGGGGATGACGCCCACGCCCACTTCCACCAGACCGATGTAGAGTTCGGCGTGGCCCACCACCCGCTGGCAGGCCATGGTGATCTCGCAGCCGCCGCCCAGGGCCAGGTTGAAGGGGGCGCCCACGGTGGGGAACGGCGCGTAGGTGAGCATGCGGGCCGCGTACTGCAGGCGGCGGGCCACTTCCTCGATGAGGTCGAACTGCTTGTCCTTGGCGGCGTTCAGCACCATCACCAGGTTGGCCCCGGCGCTGAAGTGCTGGCCCTGGTTGCCCACCACCAGGCCCTTGAAGCGACCGGGCACGTGCTTCTGGACCGTGTCCTCCATGAGGCCGATGATGCCGTCGTCCAGGGCGTTCATCTTGCTGCGGAAGCTGAGGCAGGCCACGTCATCGCCAATGTCCAGCAGCTGGCAGCTGCCGTTCTCGGCCACCACCTTGCCCTTGCCTTCCTCGCGCTTGAGGATGATCACGCGCCGGTCTTCGAGGATGGGATCGAAGGCCAGGGTCTTGGGATTCAGCTGGGAGACGGGAACGCCATGCTCCCAGCGGTAGAAGCTGGTGATGCCCTTGGCGAGCATCTGCTCCACCAGCGGCGCGATGGGCTGCTCCTCGAACGTCATGCGCGCCACGACCCGCTCCACGCCGAGGATGTCCCACAGCTCGAAGGGACCCACCTCGAAGGCGAAGCCGTTCTTGATGGCGCGATCCACGTTCAGGGGACCATCGGTGACTTCGCCCAGCCGGTTCACGGCGTAGGTGAGGTTGGGCGAGATGCAGCGCCAGGCCAGACGGCCCGCCTCGGTATCGCTGGTGAGCAGGGTCTTCACCTTTTCCGCGGGGTCATCGATGCCCTTCAGCTCCTTCAGGATGGGCCAGTCCTTCTTCACCTGCGGGATGTACTCGCGGGTGGCGGGATCGATGGCCAGGAAGGTCTTCTTGCCCTTGGCGTCCTTGGGTCCCTTCTTGAAGAAGCCCTGCTTCACCTTGTTGCCGAAGAGCTTGTTGTCCAGCATCCACTGCAGGAACTCGGGGAACTTGAAGGTGTCGCGCACTTCATCATTCGGGCAGAGGTCGTAGACGTTCTTCGCCGTGGCGGCGAGGATGTCCACGCCCGCCAGGTCCGCCGTGCGGAAGGCGGCGCTCTTGGCGCGGGCCGCGGCGTCGCCCAGCACCGTGTCCACCACCTCGAAGGGGATCTTCTCGGCCAGCACCAGATGCAGGGTGGCCATGATGCCGTGGATGCCGATGCGGTTGCCGATGAAGGTGGGGCTGTCGTAGGCGGGCACCACCTCTTTGCCGAGGCTCTCCTCCAGCCAAGTGCGGAAGGTCTGGGCCTTGGCCTCGTCGACCTCGGGCCCCTTCACGAACTCCAGCAGGCGCAGGTAGCGCACCGGATTGAAGAAGTGGGTGATGACGAAGTGCTGGCGGAAGGCGTCCGTGCGCCCTTCGACCAGCAGCTTGAGGGGGATGCCCGAGGTGTTCGAGCTGATCCAGGCGCCGGCCTTGAGCTTGGGTTCGAGGCGGCCGTACAGCTCGCGCTTGATGGCCAGGTCCTCCTTGACCACCTCCACCACCCAGTCGCAGTCCGACAGGCGGTCCAGGTGATCCCGCAGGTTCCCGGGCCGGATCTTCTTCAGGAAGGAGCCGTGCATGGCCAGGGCCGGCTTGGACTTCGCCAGGGCCGCCAGGGCGCCTTCGGCCAGTTTGTCCGGCGCCGCCTCGTCGATGACGATGTCCAGCAGCTCCACCGAACAGCCCGCCGACGCCACATGCGCCGCGATCCCCGAGCCCATCACACCCGAACCAAGTACACCAATTTTTTTGATGCTCATTGGAAACCTCAAAAATGAAACCGCGAATTTCGCGAATGAACGCGAATGAAGCAGACACAGGCCCTTACCGGAATTTCATTGGCGCCCATTCGCGTCATTCGCGGTTCTTCAGATTTTTTCAATGATGGACGCGATGCCCTGGCCGCCGCCGATGCACATGGTGGCGATGCCGTACTTGCCGCCATCGGCCTCGAGGCGGCTCAGCAGGGTGGTGAGGATGCGCGCGCCGCTGGCGCCGAGGGGATGGCCCACGGCGATGGCGCCGCCCCAGGCGTTCACCTTGGCCGGGTCGTAGCCGCCTTCGCGGATGACGGCCAGGCTCTGGGCGGCGAAGGCTTCATTCAGCTCCATGGCGTCGATCTGGTCGAGCTTGAGGCCGAAGCGGTCCAGCACCTTCTTCACGGCGGGCACGGGGCCGATGCCCATGCGGTCCGGCTCCACGCCGGCCACGGCGCCGCCGATGATGCGGGCCCGGGCCTTCAGGCCCAGGGACTTGGCCAGGCCCTCATCCATCACCAGCAGGAAGGCGGCGCCATCGGTGATGGGGGAGCTGTTGCCGGCAGTGGTCAGGCCGTCCACCAGGAAGGCGGGCTTCAGCTCCGCCAGCTTCTCCAGGCTGGTCTCGGCGCGGACGCACTCGTCCTGCTGTAGCGTGACGGGCTTGCCATCCAGTCCCTTCGTTTCGAAGCGCACGACCTCCTTCTCGAACTTGCCGGCCTTCCAGGCGGCGGCGGCCTTCTGGTGGCTGTGGAAGGCGAACTCGTCGCACTCGCGGCGGGTGAGCTTGTATTCCCTGGCCAGGTTCTCCGCCGTGATGCCCATGGAGCAGTAGGCCGCGGGGTAGGTCTCGGCGATGAAGGGATCCACGCTGGGATTGAAGCCCATCATGGGTACCTTGGACATGCTCTCCACGCCACCCGCGAGGAACAGATCCCCCTGGTTGGCCATGATGGCCCGGGCCGCCATGAGCATGGTCTCCTGGCTGCTGCCGCAGAAGCGGTTGATGGTGGCCGCGCCGGCCGTGATGGGCAGGCCGGCCCGGAAGCTGATGAGGCGCGCCATGTTCATGCCCTGCTCGCCCTCGGGCATGGCACAGCCCACCAGGACATCTTCGAGGCCCGACCAGTCCTTCAGCAGCGGCTTGATGGCCTCGATCACCACGGCACCCAGGTGCTCCGGGCGGGTGGCGGCGTAGCTGCCCTTGATGCCCCGGCCGATGGGCGTGCGCTTGGCTTCGACGATGACTGCGGATCGCATGGGTCCTCCAAGGGGAAGCAGCTGTCTGGGTTTCCGAGGAGCCTAGCATCCGCTGAGTTGGGCGTAAGCCCCTACCGTGGGTCATGAGCGCGTTTACCGCAGGTCAACCTGGCGTTTCGACCGCGCCGCTTTCCAGTCAAGATGGGAGCATTCCCCGGACCCCCCATGGCCACCCCCTTCGTCCACACCCTGGAACCCCTGCTCGCCGAGTGCCGCAAGGTGATCGTGGGCCAGCCCCAGCTGCTGAACCGCCTGCTGGTGGCCCTGCTCTGCCGGGGCCACGTGCTGCTGGAGGGCCTGCCGGGCCTGGCGAAGACCCGCACCATCAAGACGCTGGCATCCGCCAGCCACACCACCTTCCACCGCATCCAGTTCACGCCCGACCTGCTGCCCAGCGACGTGGTGGGCACGCTCATCTTCGATCCCAAGCAGCTCACCTTCACGCCCAAGCGCGGCCCCATCTTCGCGAACCTGGTGCTGGCGGACGAGATCAACCGCGCCCCCTCCAAGGTGCAGGCCGCCCTGCTGGAGGCCATGGAGGAGCGGCAGGTCACGCTGGGCGAGGAGAGCTTCGCCCTGCCCGATCCCTTCCTGGTGCTGGCCACGCAGAACCCGCTGGAGCAGGAGGGCACCTTCCCCCTGCCCGAGGCCCAGATGGACCGGTTCCTCTTCAAGCTCCGGGTGGACTATCCGCGGCAGGACGATGAGGTCGAGGTACTGCGCCGTGCCCACCTGAACGGTGACGAAGTGAACCCCGTGGTGGACGGCCCCAGCCTGCTGAAGGCGGGGCGCGAGGCCCAGCAGGTGCGCCTCGACGATGCCATCCGCACCTACATCGTGCGGCTCGTGCAGGCCACGCGGCCCGGCCACGGCAAGCCCTGGAAGGGCAAGGAGCAGCTCCGCTGCGGGGCCAGCCCCCGGGCCTCCCTGGCGCTCCAGTCCTCCTCGCGGGCATTGGCCTACCTGCAGGGCCGGGACCACGTGCTGCCCCAGGACGTGGTGGATCTCGCCCCCGACGTGCTGCGCCACCGGCTTCTGCTCACCTTCGAGAGCGAGGCCGACGGGGCCACCACGGACCAGGCCATCACCCAGCTGCTGCAGGCCGTGCCCAGGCCCTGACGCCATCTGGGCGACGCACCACCTCCCCAACCACCCTCTCTCCCCTTCGGAGGCACCTCATGCCACGCCCCAAGCTGCTGAAGATCCGCCTGATCTACAGCGTGGAAGGAAGCCAGATCCCCCTGGAAATCGACGTCGATCCCTGCCGGACGACCTCGCTCTTCTTCGACGAGCATGCCGCCGTGGAGATCCTCGGCGCCTTCTACGACGACAAGGGCAAGACCATCACCCGGGACCAGGCCATCGCCCGCTTCGGCACCCGCGCCGAAGCCTGGTTCCCCAAGGGCAAGGACGAGCTGCCCCTGGACAAGAAGTTCCTGAAGCTGGCCTGGGGCAGCGAGACCCAGAAGCCCCGCCGCGGCGGCAGCGTCCGGGTGGACCCCCGGGCCGATGCGAACGGCCTGCCTGTGATGATCTGCAAGGACCCCAACTGCATGCCGAGCGGCTATCCCTGAGGTTGATCCCCCGCCTGAACTGCCTGGAGCAGACGACGAATTTCCGGATTATGAGGGTCCAGAGCGAAGGCCCGCTGAATGCGGGCCTTCGCATCCTTGGCCTGGCCGCGGGCCTTCGCCAACTGTGCCCCCCGCAGCCACAAGGTGGGTATTTGGGCGAAGCGTTTCACGTCTTCTTGGAATTGGGCCTCGCCCTCTCTCATGGCCCGTTCCCCGTCGACTGTCCCGAACCCAGCGGCCATCCCCCTCCAAAGCGCGACCTCGACCAGATTGGCCCCGAGAACTGAATGGAATGGCGCCAACAGCCTCGCCTGGCGGTAAGCCTGATCGGCTCGCTCCAAAGATGCCTCCGCGCCTGCCTGACGATGAACCGTTTCCCACTGCCCGCGCATCAGGGCGGCGTTGGCCATGCCGTAGTGGGAACGGAAGCTCGGCCCCTGCCTGAGAACCATCTCGAAGCTCTGCATGGATTGTTCCAACGATGGCCGCGGATCCATGCCATGGGTGCGCTCGTACTCCGCTCGTTCGCCCCAGAGGTAGCCCAGAGCCTCTCGCAGCGACTTCGCATCAGGCTCGCGCTCTAACCCCCTCAGGATGACTTGCAGGGCGGACTCGAAGACTTCCCAGGGAGGCTCCCCACGGAGGGTGCCTTCGGAGAGGCGCCATACTGATACTCGCGCTAGTTCATTGGCCAACGACGAATGGCCCGGTCTCCGATCGAGAGCCTCCCTGCCATGGGCCAAGGCCCGGTCCAACCATGGGATCGGATCTCCCATTTCTGGGAATTTGATGGCATAGCATTCTGCCTGCATGGCGCCTTCGAGCGCATCGAAGGGCGGATCAGGGGCCTCCAGGAGGGGAGCCAGCAGGGCCAGGGCCCGCCTCAGGGGCGCTGCACCGGGGCGTCCGGCCACCTGCGCATTGACGGCCTCAGCCGTGAGCAGGGACGCCTCCAGGATCGCCGCCCGCGATCCCCCGGGTTCCAGGATCCGGAGGGCCGCCACCACGCCTTCCACGCCTGCATGGATGGCCCGGCCCTGCACGGGGTCCGATACGAACAGGCCGTAGCGCATCACGCCGATCCGGCCCGCCAGGCCCAGAGCCTGGACGTCACAGGGCGCGGCCATCAGCGCGGCCTGGGCGCTGCGGTGAGCTTCCGCCAGGATCCCATCCCGCTCAGGGCCGCTCTTCGGCAGGCCCCAGGACAGCAGGGCCTGGGCCTCCAGCAGGCGGGCCTCGTAGAACCAGGGCGCCTGGCCCTGGGCCGCTCGGGCCTTGGCGATGGCCTCCTCCCAGCGCCCGGCCACCCAGGCCGCCTGCCCTTCCAGGTAGGCCAGCGGGATGAGGGAAGCGGTGGCCCCGGATCTCAGCAGCGGCTCGATGCGCGCGACGGCAACCGCTTGCAGCCGGCCCAGCGCCTCCTTCCGTGCATCTTCCGGCCCGATGCGCCAGGCCTCGTCCAGGGCCTTCTGGTGCAGTTCGAGCAGGGCCCGGCCGAGGGCGGAACGCAGCTCTGGTGTATCGAAGCCCAGGGCCCGGGCCCGCTCCAGGTGTGTCCGGGCGGACTCCGGCTGGCCCAGGGCCAGCCGCGCCCGCCCCAGGGCGTACTGCCCGGGCGCCTCCGCACTGGCCCCCTCCACGTGCGCTTCCGCTTCCAGGCGGGCCACCCGGCCTTCGAGATCCCGCAGCTCGGGCCCCAGATCATGGGGGGGGGACAGCTTCAGATATCGGGCCAGGGCCTCGATGCGCTCCGCCGCCTGGGCGAAGCGCTGGGCATGGGCGGCCTGGGCCCGGGCCCGCAGGCGCTCCCGCACCGCGAACCCGCCGAAGACGGCCGTGGACAGGAGCACGGCGGCCGTGGCCGCCACCAGCACGGTGTGCTTCCGGGCCCAGTGGACCCCCTTCTCCAGCCGGGTGGCCGCCCGGGCCTCGATGGACTCGCCATCCAGGATGCGCTGCAGATCCTCCCCCAGGGCGCGGGCCGTGGCGTACCGGCGGCGGGGATCCTTCTGGAGGCAGGTGAGCACCACGGTCTCCAGGTCGGCCGAGAGCATGGGCAGCCGGCGCCGGAGCGGAACCGGGTCGTCCTTCACGATGTGGGACATGCACTCGAGTCCCTCCCCCGGAAAGGGTGGGGAACCCGTCAGCAGGGCCTGGAGCGTGGCGCCCAGCGAGTACACGTCCGAGCGGCGGTCCAGCCGTGCCGCATCGCCGCGGGCCTGCTCCGGGGACATGAAGGCCACCGTGCCGATGATGCGGCCCGTTTCGGTGAGGCCCTGGCTCTCGGTGCCGCGGGCCAATCCGAAGTCGAGCACGCAGGCCCGGGTGGAGCCATCCTCCAGGCGGTCGATCATCAGGTTGGCGGGCTTCAGGTCGCGATGGACGAGCCCCACCCGATGAGCCGCATGGACCCCTTCGCAGACATCCACCATGTAGCGGAGCAGGGCTTCCACGGACAGGGCGGGCGCGGCCCTCTGGAGGGTCGCGCCGCTGAGGAACTGCATGGCGATGTAAGGCTGGCCGCGCCACTCGCCCACCTCGTACACCCGGCACACGTTGGGGTGGTCGACCCGGGCCTGGAGCTGGGCCTCCTGGATGAACCGCTGGAGCAGGTCGGGATCCTCCCGGCGCAGCAGCTTCAGGGCCACCAGGCGATGCAGCGAAGGGTCCGTGGCCTTGAAGATGCGCCCCATGCCCCCTTCGCCGAGCAGCTCGAGGTTCTCAAAGCGGGCCCAGCGCGCCAGGGTCCGGGCCTGGAAGACATCGCCTTTGCGGAATCGCCTCCCCGGGTCGGACGGTCCGGCCGAGGGGCCCGACGGATCTGTCTCCGCGGGGTCCCCGTGCGTTGGCAGGGGCGTCTGGGCCGTGACATCCAGGGACCAGTGGCTGGCTTCGACCTCCTCCAGGTCGGCCAGGTCCTGGAGCAGCCCCTGGCAGTCCTCCCGGGTCAGGCGGCCGGCGGCCACCAGGGTTTCCAGGTCGGTATCCCGGGCCTCCCCGGGCTCCAGCAGCCCGCAGGCCACCGCCAGGGCCAGCGCCCGCTCACCAGCCGTCGACATGCCAGCCGATCTCCACGGGTGTGACTCCTGTGTGACTTGTCCATGGTGACGGCTTTGGGACGATACGAGAAGGTACGCTTGGGTTGACCGAGGCGGAGCCGGGAGGCATTCTGGCTCTGGCCCTGGCGCCGGAAAGGAGGTTTGATGGGACGACACGCCGACCTCACCGAACCTCCGTCGAGTCGCGCCGCCCGCTGAGGCGGCCCCTTCCCGGCTCTCCTGAATCCGCCCCCTGAACGGGATCGCAGACCGCCTGCCGGCGCTGCATCCGCTCCTCCGGACCGGCCATGATGCACCGATTCCTAGACACCATGTGGGGCCAGGCCAACGCCCTGTTCTCCCCCCTGCGGAGGCGGCGCTGGGTCGACCTCCTGCTGGTCGCGGCGGCCTTCGGCATGCTGTACGGGCTGATCCTCGTCGGGCGCGAGTGGACCGCCATCCAGCGTCCCCAGCTCGAGATCGACCTGTCCCTGCTGGCGCTGCCGAAATACACCTTCTTCTCCATGATGCGGGGCGTCGCGGCCTACGTCCTTTCCATCGCCTTCACCCTGGTGTACGCCTTCTGGGCCGCCAAGGACGAACGGGCCGAGAAGCTGCTGATCCCCCTGCTGGACATCCTCCAGAGCATCCCGGTCCTGACCTTCCTCATGCCCCTGCTGCTCGTCATGGTGGCCCTGTTCCCCCGCAGCAACATGGGCCTGGAGATCACGGCGATCCTGACCATCTTCACCGGCCAGGTCTGGAACATGACCTTCAGCCTCTACCACAGCCTGAAGAGCGTTCCCGCCGAACTCCAGGAGGCGGGCACCGTGTACCGGTTCACCTGGTGGCAGCGCTTCAAGTGGGTGGAACTGCCCTTCGCCACCACGGGCCTGGCCTGGAACAGCATGATGAGCATGGCCGGCGGCTGGTTCTTCCTGATGATCAACGAGTCCCTGAAGGTGGGCGACAAGGACTTCCGCCTGCCTGGGCTCGGCTCGTACATGCGCGTCGCCGCGGAGCAGGGCAACGTCAAGGCCGAGGTGCTGGCCGTACTGGCCATGATCCTGATGATCGTCTTCCTGGACCAGGTGCTGTGGCGCCCGGTCGTGGTGTGGGCCCAGCGCTTCCGCATCGAGGACACCGTCCAGAACGTCGACTCCCAGAGCTGGTTCCTCAACCTCATCCGGGGTTCCCGCCTCATCCGCCGCTGGGACCGCTGGCGCACCAAGCAGCGCCGGAACCGCCAGCACCGCCACCCCGCTCCGAAGGTGCCCCTGGCGGAGGGCGGCAGCGAGCGTGCAGCCCATGCCGCCCCCTGGCTGTCCATGGGTGCCCTCATCGTCCTGTCCGGGTTCCTGCTTCTGGGTGGCTACGGCGTCTTCCGCCTCCTGCAGCAGCTCCCTTCGGGCGCCTGGTGGACCTTGCTCAAGGCCGCGGGCCTGACCCTCTCCCGGGTGATGGCGTCCATCCTCATCGGCCTCTGCTGGACCCTGCCGGCGGGCCTTGCCATCGGGCTCTCCCAGCGGCTGTCGCGCATCTTCCAGCCCATCGTCCAGGTGGCGGCCTCCTTCCCGGCGCCCATGCTCTTCCCGGCCGTCATCGCCATCCTCGCCTCCTTCAGGATCGGCCTGGGCTGGGGCAGCATCGCCCTCATGCTGCTGGGCACCCAGTGGTACATCCTGTTCAACGTCATCGCCGGTGCCAGCGCCATCCCCAGCGACCTCCGGGAGGTGGGCACCGCCTTCGGGTTCAGCCGCTGGCAGCGGTTCCGCAACCTCTACATGCCTGCCGTCTTCCCCTACCTGGTGACGGGGTGCCTGACCGCGGCCGGGGGCGCCTGGAATGCCAGCATCGTTTCCGAGTACTACAACCTGAGCGGGCCCACCTTGAAGACCTTCGGCCTCGGCGCCATCGTGAGCCAGGCCACGGACGAGAAGGACTTCGTGCTTCTGGCGGCCGCCACCCTCGTGCTCGCCGGTACGGTGGTGCTCTTCAACCGCCTGGTCTGGAAGCCCCTCTACAAGATCGCCGAGACCCACTATTCCCTGTCGAAGTGAGGCAGCCATGAAGCACGCCATCAACGCCACCCACGAAGTCATCTGCGAGCTGAAGGGCATCCAGAAGTCCTTTGAGCGGGAGACCGGCCATGCCCTGCGCGTGCTGGAGGACATCAACCTGGACATCCGGGCCAACGAAGTGGTCTGCCTCATCGGACCTTCGGGCTGCGGCAAATCCACCATCCTCCGGATCTTCGCCGGCCTGATCCACCCCACCAAGGGCAAGACCTTCTACCACGGCAAGAAGATGGAGGGCCTCAACCCGGGCGTGGCCATCGTCTTTCAGAACTTCGCCCTCTACCCCTGGATGACGGTGGAGGCCAACGTGAAGACGGTGCTCCAGGCCCAGGGCCTGGATGACGAGACCATCAAGGCCAAGGCCCACCGCGCCATCAGCCTCGTCGGCCTCGAAGGCTTCGAGGAGGCCTACCCGCGCGAGCTCTCCGGCGGCATGAAACAGCGGGTGGGCATGGCCCGGGCGCTGAGCGTCGACCCCGAGATCCTCTTCATGGACGAACCCTTCAGCCACGTGGACGCCCTCACGGCTGAGGGCCTCCGGGCGGAGATCCTGGACATCTGGGACGACGCCGAGCGCAACCCCTCCTCCATCCTCATGGTGAGCCACGACATCAAGGAGGTGGTCTACATGGCGGACCGCGTCGTGGTGCTGTCGGCCAATCCGGGCCGCGTGCGCACCATCGTCGAGAATCCCCTGCCCCGTCCCCGCGACATGCGCAGCCCCGAATTCCTGCGCCTGGTGGACCAGCTCCACGACATCATCACCAGCACCGAACTGCCGGACATCGAAGTGAGCGCTCCAGAGCCCAGCCTCCTGCCCGACCTCATCGAGCCGCTGCCGCCCGCCCCCTCCTCCGACATCCTGGGCCTGCTGGAATACCTGGAGACTCAGGGCGGCACCGCAGACCTCTTCCAGGTGGCCGCGGCCACCCACGTGACCTTCGAAAAGATCCTCTCTTCCGTGAAGGGTGCGGAGATGCTCGACTTCGTCGACACGCCCAAGCGCCAGGTCGTCCTCACGGCGCTGGGGCAGCGGTTCATCCGCGCCAACATGGACGACCGCAAGGAGATCTGGAAGGCCCAGCTCCTCGAACTGCGCCTCTTCCGACTGGTCCAGGAACTCCTCGAACTCCACCACGGAGAGCTCAAGGAGAGCGAGCTCCTGGCCGAGTTGCAGCAGCGCCTGCCCATGGAGAACTCCGAGCAGACCTTCGAGACGCTGGTCACGTGGGGCCGCTTCGGCGAACTCTTTGCCTACCGCGAGGAACGCGGCGTCCTCACCCCGGAATAACGGCTCACTCTGCCCCACCTGGACTACCCCCCGATCGCAGGCGACGCCTGTCGCCTGCTTCCGCTCCTCGCTGCGCTCGGTCGCGGAGGGGGCCCCGTGGGGCCGCTTCGGCGAACTCTTCGCCTACCGCGAGGAACGCGGCGTCCTCACGCCCGAGTAGTCCGGGGCGGCTCAGAACTGGGCGTGGAGCCTGAAGGCATACAGGGTCACGGGCCCCCGGTCGCCGTTGTAGCCTGGGTTCCAGATGCGTTCGGCATCGAGGGTGGCCGTGAGATGCCGGCCCAGGGCGAGGGCATAGTACGCCTCGAGGATGCGCTCGGGAACGTAGCTCAGGCGGCCGTCTCCCAGGAGGAACCCCAGTCCGCCCGCGGCGAGGTAGTCCCGGTGGTCCGGGCTCAATCCGTTCTGGACGAAGGCTGCGCCAACACAATCCTGCGGACGGCCCCAGTCGCTGCCCTTCAGGGCAAGTCCGGCCGACGCAGAGCGGTCGACCTCGGTGAAGGCCCAGGATTCCGTGCGACCGTCACTCCAGCTCCACCGGGCGAAGGCGCCGAGGTCCCCGGTCAGGCTCTGCTCCAGGTTGAGACCCCACCCCTGCTTGACGCGGCCGTAGGCGCGAGTGGCGGTGATGTCCGGCGCCGTGGGTGATTCCGCGAGGCTCTGCCGGTAGTCGCCCATGCGAGTGGTGTTGCGGAAGGCCATGAGGCGCACGACCCCGGCCAGTCCGCCGATGGTGTGGCCATGCTCCACCTCGACCACGTCGCCGTGGGCGCGGGCGATGCCGCGATCCATCTCCAGCTGGTTGGCTTCCAGCGGCTCTGCGAAGCGGCCGAAACGGAGGGCCCAGGCATCCCAGTAGATCTCAGCTGCGCAGCCCCAGGTATAGCCGCGGGTGTCAGCCGGGTAGTCCCAGGCGCCATGGCCCATCAGGGTCCAGTTGAGGAACTGGCTGCGGGGATCGTGGGCGTAGGCGTTGGCATCGAAGACGTCCATGACGCTGAACTTGCCGAGGTGGATGACAAGCCGGCGGGATGCGCGGGTGCCGCCCAGCTGGTGGGCATCAGCCTCGACCGTTTGCGCTTCACCGCCCAGATCGAAGGTCTGCCGGACCATGAACCGTGCGACCGCCGCGCGGAAGTCCGGGCTGCCCACGCGGTAGGTCTCGCCATTGGGGGCCCCCGCCAGGCCCAGCACGCCGCTGACGCCCTTCCCCGCGGCCCCTTCCAGGTCCAGGTAGACCTCGGTGCCCTGCCAGGGTCGCAGCCCGGCCATGAGCGTGGTCGTGAAGGAGGTGGCCCACTCCTTACCTGGACGCAGCGAGTTGGGGCCCTGGTAGGGCGAGGAGAATTCCCCGTGGGTCTGGCTGACCGTGGTGGCCTGGCCATGGAGGCTCCAGAGCTCGCCGACGGGATCGGGGGTCTGGCCCCCGAGGGGAACCCGGAGGACGGCCAGTGCGAGGACGAGCACCCATTGATTTCGCATGGAAACACCGTGGCAGGCGGGGGCGACGAAGGCGTGACGGAGCCGTCACGGACCTGGGCGGCTTCCGGGATCTCAGCCCGATGGGGGGCCGGGCGGTTCCAGAACCGGGGGCGCGAAGGCGCACAAGGCGATCCCCGCCAGCACCAGCATGGCGCCGAGACCTTGCAGGGGCCGCACGGATTCCGCCAGCAGCACCCAGCCCAGGATGATGGTGGCCACGGGCTGGGTCATCAGGCCCATGGCACCCAGGTTGGTGGGGACGTGGCCCAGGCCCCAGGTGATGAACCACCAGGCCACCACCTGCACCAGCGTGCCCAGGCCGATCAGCGCCCACCAGGACCGCACGGGGTAGCCGGTGAAGGCCTCGCCCTGCGCCCAGCCCAGGGCGCCGAAGAGGATGGTGCAGCAGAGGACCACCCAGAACAGGGCCTCGGGGGCGCTGAGCTCGCGCCGGGCGCGGCCCAGGGCCAGGGTGAAGGCGCCGTAGGCCAGGGAGGCCAGGGCCCCCAGCAGCTCGCCCAGCCCGGTGCCCCAGCGGGCCCCCTTGGCCAGGCCCAGGACCATGGCCCCCGCCAAGGCCAGCAGCACCCCCAGCCAGAAGCGCTTGCGCAGCCGGGCGCCCATCCACAGCACGGATACCACCGCCACCCAGATGGGGGCCAGGGTCACCAGCAGGGTGGCGTTGGCGGCGCTGGTGAGGTGGAGGGCCGAGTGCCACATCCAGAGATCCAGCACGAAGCACACACCCGCGATCACTGCCCAGAGCCGCGCCCGCCCCGTGACCGGCCGGCCCGTGCCCCGGGCCAGCCAGGCCACGAACGGCAGTGCGATGGCCATGCGGTAGAAGCCCACGGCCAGGGGTCCCGCCGGTGCGGCCCAGCGCACCAGCATGGCGGCGAAGCCGAGCAGGGAGGCCCCGAAGATCAGGGCGGCGAGTCCCCGCGGATCTTGCGTCTGTCTCCTGTGCATGAAACCAGCCTTCCTGAGTGCGCTCAGTCCTCGAGCGCCTCGGCCACCTTGGCCACCAGGGTCGGGGCGTCCACGGGCTTCAGCAGGAACCCGGAGATGCCCATCTGCTGCATGCGCTGCAGGCTGATGTCATCGCGATGGGCGGACACGACCAGGATCGGCAGCTCCCGCAGGGCCGCGTCCTCCCGGCAGGCCCGGACCAGGCTCTCGCCGGAGCACTCGGGCATGAGGAAGTCCGCCAGGAGCAGGTCCACCGGGGTCTCCCGGAGCACCTTCAGAACCTCGAAGAGGGAGGTGGGCTCCACCTCCACCGTCTCGTGGCCACCGGCCCTCAGGGCCCCGGCCGCGAAGGCCCGGACCAGCCGGCTGTCATCCACGATGGCGATGCGGGGCATGGCGACTCCTCGCCTCCATGGTCCCGCACAACCCACCTATCAACAATGGGCACGAAATTCAGTTCGCCCATCGGGAGACCTGGTCCCACACGTCGTCGTCACCGCAGGGACCGTTGAGCACGATGGCGAAGACGCGGGCCTGGCCGTCCAGGGTCTGGAGATAACCGGCCAGGCTGATGACGCGGTCCAGGTGGCCCGTCTTCACCCGCACCCGCCGCGTGAGGTTCGCATCCTTCTTCTTCAGCTTCCAGGGCTCGCCCCCGATGACCTTCAGCGAGGAGACGAACTCGGGCCCCACTTCGAAGTCGTGGTAGGCGCCCCGCAGGATGATGGCCAGGGTGCGGGCGGACAGCCGGTTCTCCTTGCTCAGGCCCGAGCCGTCCGTGATCTGGATGACCTCCGGCCCCAGGTTGAAGGCGGTACGGTAGAACTCCTGGATGCGCTTCACGCCCCGCGGCCAGGATCCCGCGCCGTATTTGCGCACCAGCATCTCGATCATGAAGTTGTTCGACCACTTGTTGATGTCCAGCACCATGGCCCGCAGCGGCGGGGAGGCCCAGCCCAGCAGCTTGCGCGGGGGCTCGGAGGCCGCGCCGCGGCCCTCCACGGCGATGCCGGCCTCCTGGAGGAGCCGCTGGATGACCTCCCGGGACTGGCGCTCGGGATCCGGCACCAGCTTGCCGGCCTCGTCCCGGTTGAAGTTCACGGACAGCGCCAGCACGGTCGGCAGGGTATCCGCCGTGGTGTTCTCCCAGCCCTGGGGTTCCTTCTGGGCATCGAAGGCACTCTGATCCAGGCGGATGCCGCCGGTGATCCGCTGGACGCCCAGCTTCCGGAGGGACTGGACCAGCAGCCAGACGCGCTCGCTGGTGAGCAGGGGATCGCCGTCGCCCTTGAAGGTGAGGTCCCCCCGTACCACGCCGTCCTGCAGGTCCCCCCAGACTTCGGTCTCGAGGGTGAAGTCCGGTTTCAGGGTCTTGAGCAGCGCGTAGGTCGAGACCACCTTGGTGGTGCTGGCCGGCACCAAGGCCAGGTCATCCTGGTGCCGCTCAAGGACCTTGCCCGTGCCGGCGTCCCAGATCCCGGCGGAGACCCGCACCCCGCGGGCCTCCAGCTGCCTGGCCCAGCTCCGGAAATCCTGGGCGGCCAGAGCCAGGGCCGAGGCCAGGAAGACCGCCACGGACCTCCAGCCCACCTTCATTCCTTCGGCGCCACGGGCTTTTCGGCAGCATTGCCGGCCTTGGGGAGGCCGCGGGACTTGCTGATCTCGTCGGTGATCCCCAGCAGGTTCTGCTCCGCCGTGAACTGCCATTCCCGCACCAGGGTCTTGTTCTGGTAGATGCGGATGCTGTTCAAGGTGCTCTTGCTGCGGACGCCCACGATGGGCAGCCCGTCGGTGCTGCCCGAGGCCCCTGGCCGCACCTGGGTGATGTATTCCCACTCGCCACCCGGCGTCATCGGATCCTTGTATTTCTGGCGGAGGATGCGGGGGCGGACCTTCATCACCTCATCGAGATCCATGGGGTAGCGGCCGGCCTTGCTCGCGTACAGCTTGAAGGCGGCGGCGATGGCCTCGCCCCGGAAGATGAGCTCCGCCTCGTTCTCGCGCTGGACCTCGGCACTGACCAGGGGACCCGCCTTCATCAGCATGATCCCCATCACCACGGCCACCGCCAGGGCGAGCGCCATGGTGAAGCCGCGCTGGGATCGGGAAGGGGTCATGGACGCTCCGGAGCACAAGGGTACTACCCCCGGTCGCCTTTCCGGGTCAGAAGCTCGCGAAAGGCTGCCACCACCTTGGGATCGAACTGGGCCCCGGCCTCGTTGTCGAGTTCCTCCAGCACCTGCCGGTAGCCCTTGGGGCGCCGGTAGCCCTTGCCGCTGGTCATCACCTCGTAGGCTTCGATCAGGCCGATGATGCGGCTGCCGATGGGGATGCTGGTCTCGCGCAGTCCCTCGGGATAGCCGAGGCCGTCCCAGCGCTCGTGGTGGTGGCGGATCATCTTCACCACGTCGAAGGGGAACCTCAGGTCCTTCAGGAAGACCGCGGCCAACTCCGGATGGCTCCGGATCTTCTTCAGCTCCTCGCCATTCAGCTCAGGCTTGGCGAGCATCTGCGGATCCAGCATCAGCAGGCCCACGTCGTGGAGGATCGCGCCGATGCTGACCGCCTCCACCTCCTCGGTGGTGAGTTCGAGCTTCAGGGCCAGGTCCCGGGCCAGGCGCGCCGTGGCGAGGCTGTGGGGCCGCAAGGTCGGCATCCGGCTTTCGCTGGACTGCAGGATCCGGTGGCTCACCGAGAGGAAGGCGTGGTGGTAGCGTTCGTGGAGGCGCGCCTCCTGCATGTGGAGGCCCAGGATGCGGCCCAGCTTCTGGATGGCCTCGATCTCGGCGATGGAGAAGGAGTGGTCCTCCTGGCGGAAGACCAGCATCAGGTCGTGGCCCTGCAGCGTCTCGTTCAGCAGCAGGGGCATGTAGGTGGCGAAGGCCCCATCGATCTGGGGCGATTCGGCCATGTCCACGCGGGTGATGAGCCGGAGGTCCTGCTCCTGCACGGCTGGGAGATGGAAGGTGGCGTGGGCGAGGATCTGCTGCTGCAGGTCCGGCGACAGGGGCAGCGTGCTGTACGCGAGGATCGGGCGGATCTCCTCGGGGTCCTCGATCCAGAGCGCCACCGCCGAAGCCGAGAGGATCTGGCTGAGCAGGCCGGCGATCTCCCAGAAGAAGGCCCGCTGTTCGGGCGGCACCATGCCGCGCTTGCGTTCGGGATTGGGCGGCGGCGGCGCCACCCAGCCGCTGAGCGTGCGATCCGCCTCCCAGGGCAGCGCCGCATAGCCGTCCTGCCCGCCGGCGAAGCCGTACATGCGCTCCTGGGCCGGGGGGCCGGTGGATGTCACGAAGACGCCGGGCGCGCGCAGGGGCGGCGCCGGGGCACCCACGGACGGAAGCAGCCGCTCTGCCACGGGAGCGACCTCGTCGATGATGGCGGCAGCCGTGGGCAGGCCTTGCGGCACGGGCGCCGGGCCAGCGGCCGGCGGCGCCGGCGGATCGGGCACGTGCACCGAGAGCGGCACCTGATCCGGCCGCGGCATGGTGCCGTACAGGCGGAATTCCCGCAGGGCCTGCACCAGGTCTCCGCAGATGCCCAGGGTCGGCGGCTCGTCCCGCTCCACGTCGAAGGTGCCGCCCTTGATGCGGTCGCGCTGGATCAGCAGGCCCACCCAGTCACCCGCCAGGTAGACGGGCGTGATGAGGTACCGGGGCCACTCGCCGCCCTGGCCGAAGGCCGCCAGCTCCGGGGATTCGGAGGCGTCGTTCACCACGAAGGCCCGGCGCATGCGCTGCGTGTGCACCAGCAGCGGGTGCCCCTCCGGGATGGAGACGGGCGGGCGCGTCCCCCGGGGCCAGCCGTAGAAACTCACCACCTCGAAGGAGCCCAGCTCGGGGGTCCGGAGGTAGAGCGCCCCCTTGGTGCTGCCCACTTCCTCCAGGCACCGGTAGAGGACCTGGGAACACCGGTTGGCGAGGGCCTCGCCGAGTATCAAGGTGGGCATGGCCATGGGATGGGGGGTCCTGGTCAGGGTGGGCGGGAACCCCAATCATGGCAGAGCCGCAGGGGGACGATCCAGCGAATCGGCCGTTCCGTTCCGCGACTTTTACCGACAGGTCCTCAAAGGGGTCAGGCCCCTTGGGGCAGGCGCTGGAGGCTCTCCACCTGGAGGCTGCGGTTGGCCCAGCGGGTGAGCCCGGACAGCTGGCTCCCATGCCCGCATTCCGCAAGGGGCGCGGCCAGAGTCTCCAGGCGCGCCACCACGGCCAGCCAGTCCACGGGCAGGGCCACCGAGGCCAGCCCGTCATCCCAGGCCTCCCCGCCCGTCGTGAGCAGCCGCCCGTCGAAGTGGGAGATGAGCGGAAAGGCCGGTGCCGAGGGGGCCACGACGGCCATGCGCCGGGCGAGGGCGGGCAGCAGGGCGGCCATGTGGGGGCCATGCAGCGGGTGCCGGATGGGCAGCAGGCCCACCTTGAAGGCCGAAGGCCGGAGGGCCGCCACCAGGGGCTCCAGGGCATCCACCGGTCCCGACACCGTGAACTGGGCCTGGCCGTTGCGGTTCGACAGGGCCAAGGCGGGATGGGCCAGGAGGGCCTGCCGCACGTCCAACTCCGGGACTCCGATGATGAAGGCCATGCCCATGGCGCGCCCGGCGAAGGCGGCCTCGCTCAGCCCCTCCACGGTGTCCAGCAGGTCCAGGGCGGCTTCGAGTGGAACGACGCCCGCCGCCACCAGCGCCGAGTAGAAGCCCATGCTGTGGCCCGTCGCCGCCCTGGGAAGGGGCATGCCCGCCTGACGCCAGGCTCGGAACAGCCCCACGGAATGCGCCAGCACCGCGCAGGGGGCGTGGCGCTGGAAGCGCAGGGCCTCCAGGGGACCTTCCGCCATCAGGCGCCGCAACGGATAGCCCGTGTGGGTTTCGGCGGTGACGAGGGTCTCCACCCAGGCGGGCTGGCTTTCCCAGCCGGCGGACATGCCCACGGCTTCGGTGCCCTGGCCGGGGAAGAGGAGGACGGAGGGGCTCGATGGCGTCATGCCTGCAAGCATAAATCGGCTACTGTGTGACGATGACCCCCGAAACGCCCTGGCAGCAAGTGGCCTGGCACGAGCGGCGCTCCTACTGGGAGCTGGCCGAGGCCGAGCGCGCCGGTCTGCGTGAGGCCCTGGAGCGCGAAGCCGCCGACCTGGCGCGCCACGCGGACCGGGCCCTGGACGACTACGCCGCCTTCCCGGGCACCCTGGAGGGCCAGCTCGTGAACGGCGACGTGCTGGCGACCCTGCTCCCCAGCCTGCGGCGCAACCCCACCCAGGGCTACGAGGCCCTGGAGGATCCGGCCGGCCGGGCCTCGGTGCACCTCAACGCCCTGGGCAAGCGGCTTCGAGATAGGGCCCTGGCCATCGCCCGTCGGGAGCCGGTGATCATCTTCATGGGCGGCCAGGCCACGGGCAAGACCACGGGTGCGCTGGCGTTGGGGCCGGCGTTCGGGGCGGTCTTCGACGCGCCCCACACCGAGCCCGAGGGCGTGGCCTTCCTGCTGGGCCGCATCCGGCGCGCCGGCTGCAGCGAGGTCCACCTGGCCTACACCGACCGGGAGCCCGAAGGCTCGCTCAGGGCCATGCTGGCCCGCTCCGAACGCGAGGGCCGCTACGTGCCCCTGGACCGCATGGCGCGGGCCCACGCCTGGGCCCCCTTCACCTTCCTGGGCCTGGCCCCGCGGGTGGGCCGCAGCCTGCAGCTCTACCACGTGCGGGTGGACGAAGAGGGGCCGGGCCGCATGACCGAGGGCCAGGATGCCCTCGCCAGCGTCCGGATACGGCCAAAACCAGCCGATTCCGTGGTTGCCTACCAGCTGCAAACCGCTTACCTTTCTCTTCTGAGGAATCCCAACCATGACCGCCAAGCCTACTTCCCGCGAGATGTGCTCGCAGGACTCAACCGAACGCTCGACCCCTGGCGAAGAAGCGAAGCCGATCATCTCCTTCGCCGATTTTTCGAAGCTGTGGCGGAGCGAGGTCCCGAAGGTGGTGCAGGCGCATGAGGAGCACCGGCTGGAAGTGCGGCGCAGCCTGGGCTTGGCGTAGGCGGCTGAATTCGCCGTGCGAATTCAGTAAGGAAGGGATGTCTCTAGAATTCGCGCAGCGAATTCCCTACTGAATCTGCGCAGCAGATTCAGCCCTCGTGGTACCCCAGCACCACCAGCAGACAGGGCCCGCCCGCGATCACGGCCATGCCCGAGGCCTCCGCCTCACGGATGGCTTGGTCACTCTCGGCGCCGGGCTGCATCCAGATGTGCGTCACGCCGGCCGCGGCAGCGTCGCGAACCACCTGCTCGGTGATCGCGGGCGGCGTGATGACGGAGATCGCCTTCACCGGCACGGGCAGGGCCGCCAGCGAGGGGTGGGCCTTCAGGCCCTCGACCTCGTCGGCGCGCGCGTTGATGGGGTAGACCTCCCGCCCATGCTGCTGGTAGCAGCGCAGCACCTTGTTGCCGTACTTCGAGCGGTCGACGCTGGCGCCCACCACCGCGAAGGGACCGGCCTCAAGGAAGGCGGTGATCGTCTGCTGGACCGTGTGTGCCATGGCTGCTCCGCCCATGGGATGTCCAGTGTGGAGCCATCGTGACAGTGGCTCAGGCACCGCCCGGCGGAAAGTGCATGCGGACGACCAGGCCCCCGCCCTCGCCATTGAAGATGTGCAGGCCGGCGCGATGCGCCTGGAGGATGCCCGTCACCGACGCCAGGCCCAGCCCCCGGCCCAGTTCGCGGGTGGTGAAGAAGGGGTCGCAGATCCGCTCCAGGTTCATGGCGGGAACCCCAGGTCCCTCATCCGAGACCTCCAGACATACGGTGGCGGGAAGCCTTGGCCGGGCCAGTGGCCAGATGCCCGGCGAGGCGGGACCGGGCCGGCCTTCCCCGAAGTCCGTGTAGAGCCGCAGCCGTACCCGGCCGGCCAGGGGTTCGGCCGCCTCCAGGGCGTTGGCCACCAGGGCCTGCAGGACCTCTTTGAGGCGGGCCCGGTCGCCCCTGATGAGCGGCATCGGCTCGCAGGAGACATCCAGGAGGAAGGTGGTGGGAAGCTCCAGCTGCAGGGTGGCCGCGTAGGCGGGTAGCCAGGCTTCCAGGTCGAGCAGTTCCTGCTTCACCAGGGCCCGGCCGGAGAAGTCCAGCATCTTCCAGGACAGCCCGATGGCCTTGCGCAGCGACGCCTCCGCCTTGCCGAGCACGAGGCCGAGGTCGGCGTTCCCGCCCGCCTTGATGGCGGCGACCTCCAGGAAGCCCAGGACCCCCTGGAAAATGTTGTTGAAGTCATGGGCGATGCTGCCGGCCATCAGGACCAGGCCCTCGGCCTTCCGGGCACGGGCATCGGCCTCGATGATCCGCTCCCGCTCTGTGAGGTCCCTCACCACCGTCAGGAACAGTCGCGGCTCCTGCTGGAGAAGCCCGAACCGGACCTCCACCGGGAAGGTGGACCCGTCCCTCCTGCGGATCCGGGTGTGGGCTGTCCCTTTCTGGCCCGGCACCATGGTTTTCCAGGACTGCATGCGGAGGTCCTTGTCGGTCTCCTGATCCAGGTCCCAGACATGCATGTCCAGAAGGTCGGCGAGGGAATGTCCCGTGGTCCGTGCGGCCTCGGGATTGGCGAAGACAATCCGCTCGTGCTCATCGTGGATGTAGATGGCATCCGCGGCGTGCTCCACCACGCCACGGAACCGTGCCTCGCCCTCCTCCAGGAGGAGACGGGCTTCCTGCGCTTCCGTGATGTCCGTGGAGATCCCCTCCCAGAGCACCGAGCCGTCCGGCTGGGGCCGGGGTTTCGAGCGCACCCGGAACCAGCGCCATCGGCCATCCGCATGCCGCTGGCGCAGGTCCATGGCAAAGGGGCAGTGTTCCCGCCCGCTGGCCGTCTCGGCTTCAAGGTAGGCCGGCAGCATGTCCGGGTCCAGTTGGCTGAACAGCAGCTTCGGGTCCCGCACCACCTCCTCGGCCCTGAGCCCGCAGAGGCGCTCCACACCGGCGCTGAGATAGAGGAAGCGGGGGGTTTCTCCCGACCTCGACAGGAACTGGTAGAGGAAGCTGTCCGGCAGCTGGTCGCCGAGGATGCGCAACCGCGATTCGCTGAGCCGAAGCGAGTCCTCCGTGGACTTGCGCTCGCTGATGTCGGCGTGCGTACCGATCATCCGGGTCGGACGCCCATCGCCATCCCATTCCACTGCCATGCCCCTGGCCAGAATCCAGATGTAGCTGCCGTCCCTGCGCCGGATCCGGTACTCGGTCTGGTACATCGGCATGTGGCCATCGAGGTAACCGTCGGCCGCGGCCATGACCTGGTCGCGGTCGTCGGGATGGATCCGTTCGATCCAATCGGCGTAGGAAAGGCGCAGGTCCTCGTCGGCCCCGTAGCCGAGCATGGCCTTGTAGCCGCGGCTCACGAACATGCTGTCGGAGGCGGCACTCCAATCCCACACCCCGTCCCCCGCTCCATCCAGGGCGAATTGCCAGCGGGCCTCGCTCTCACGCAGGGCAGACTCAATCCGGTCGTGCTCGGTCACGTCCTTTCCCAGGCTGAGGAAACAGGATTCACCAGCCACTTCGAGGACCTTGACCGTCACCAGGAGCCGGTGCTCCCGGCCATCCCTGCTCATGAGCGTGATCTCTGCCGGCCCGAATGCACCTGATTGCCTGAGTCCGGCGATGAAGGCATCTCGTTCTTCAGGCCGGGTCCACAGGCCTAGATCGACGGTGGAGCGCCCCAGGTTTTCCTGTCGGGGGATCCCAGTCAGGTCGCACCAGGCCTGGTTCACCTCCACCAGGAGCCCATCGGACAGTCGGGTGAGGGTCATCGGGTCCGGCGAGAGCTCGAAGATGCTGTGGAATCGCGCTTCACTGTCCAGGAGTTGGCGGTCCCGGCGCCGCGTCTCACTGATGTCCTCCACCACGGACAGGTGCCTGGCGGGCGCGTCCGCGGCCACCGGGAGCTTGACCATGCTCAGGCGGGCCCAGACTGCATGGCCATCCCGGTGCAGGTACCGCTTCTCCTTGTGGACGACCGGCACCGCGCCCGAGGCCAGGTCCCGTACCGCGGCCAGGTCCTGGGCCAAGTGCTCCGGATGGGTGAAACTTTGGAAATCCCGCGCCAGCAGTGCCTCGGTGGGATAGCCGAGGATGTCACCCATCTTCGGATTCACCGAGAGGAAGCGGCCCGAGCCCGAATCCACGATGGCCATGCCGTAGGGCGCCCGCTCGAACAAGGCCCGGAACTGGGCTTCCGTGGCCAGCAGTTCCTCGCCCCGCGCCTCTGCCAGGCTGCGGGCCCGCTGGGTCGTGCGTGCGAGCGCGGCCAGGATGAGAAAGACCAGCAGGCTGACGGCCCCGCCCACCAGCGGGGCCAGCCAGTGACGGGGTCGGCCGATCTGCTGATAGAAAGCCGGGCTGGGCTCGACCGACGTGGTCCAGACGCGCCCGGCCACGGTCAGGACCTGGTGCTTGCCGGGCTCAGAGCCTGGGCTGGCGGGGTTCGAGTCGAAGAGGAGGTGCTCGGGGCTGACCCGCAGACCGTCGTAGATCTCGATGTCGGCCAGCCTCCGCTCCAGAGGCAGGGTGGCCCGCATGAAGTCCGTCAGGCGCAGGGGAATGGTGGTCCAGCCCCGCAGGGCCCGGCGCCGGCCCGCCACAGTCTCCAGCGGTGGGCCCTGGCGGTAGACCGGCGCGAACAGCACCATGCCGGGCTGGGCATCCGCTTCGGTTTCCTGGTACAGGGTGAGGCGATCGCTGGCGATGACCTGGCCGGTGTCCCGCGCCCGCAGCATGGCCTCGCGCCGGTTGGCCTCGGCCAGCATGTCCCTGCCGAAGGCGCGCTGGTTGCGGGCGTCGAGGGGCTCCAGGTAGAGGATGACCCCGGCCCCCTCCGCCATGGGATCGCCGGGTCCGCCAGGCGTCACGGCATAGTCAGGAAAACCCTCTCGACGCACACGCCGGACGTGGGCGGGCAGCTCTTCCCGGGGGATCCACTCCACGAAGCTGAGACCCTGAAGGCCCGGGTAGTTGATTGGAAGGTCGAGGCTGGCCACATAGTCATGCCACTCGGCCCGGGTGGGCAAGTCACCGCGACCCAGGTACCCGGCGGCGCCGCGCAGCACGGTGGCGAGGTTGGTCATCTGCCGCTCCACCCTCAGGACCACGCCATTGGCATACTCCGTCTTCAGCGCGTCCAGGCGGGCCTCCTCCACCCTGTAGATGAGCGCCCACGAAATCAGGGTGACGAGCAGGCCCAGGCACAGCCCCGCCCAGGGCCACGGAGAACGGAGGGGCCGCACGGGGACCGCTGCGGAGGAAGTTCCGGAAGAAGTCACAAAGCACACACAGGGGGCCAGGAAGGCCCCGCGAACGATACTTTACGACCAATTGGTCGAAACTAGTTGATGTCTATTTTTCACCAAGTGGCTGGCTTCGCAGCGACTGCAGGGCCCGCACCTTCATGTCGCCGCGCAGGGTCTCCACGGCTTCGCAGGCGGCCAAGGCGGCACTGAGGTTGGTGAGGCAGGGGATCTTCAGGCGCAGGGCCTCCTTGCGGATGGAGCCCTCGTCGAAGAAGGCGTCGCGGCCCAGCGGCGTGTTGATCACCCACTGCACCTCGCCGTTCTTCAGCAGATCCACGGCGTTGGGGCGGCCCTCGTTCACCTTGAAGATGCGGCGCACCTTGAGGCCCACGGACTCCAGGGTGCGGGCCGTGCCTTCCGTCGCGCAGAGGCCGAAGCCCAGGGCCACCAGCTTCTGGGCCAGCTCCGGCAGGCGGGCCTTGTCCTTGTCGTTCACGGTGAGGAAGACCGTCCCGGAGAGCGGCAGCGGGATGCCCGCGGCCAGCAGGGACTTGGCGTAGGCCTCGCCGAAGGTGGCGCCGATGCCCATGACCTCGCCCGTGCTCTTCATCTCGGGGCCCAGCACCGGATCCACGCCCGGGAACTTGGCGAAGGGGAAGACCACCCCCTTCACCGACACCGCCCTCGGCACGCCATCGGTGATGCCCTGCTGCTTCAGGCTCTGGCCCAGACCGATGCGGGCGGCGACGCCGGCCCAGTCCACCCCCGTGGCCTTGCTCACGAAGGGCACCGTGCGGCTGGCCCGGGGGTTGGCCTCCAGGCAGTAGGCGATGCCATCCTTCACGGCGAACTGCAGGTTCATGAGGCCGCGCACGCCGAGATCCAGAGCCAGCTTCCGGGCATAGCCGGCCACCGTTTCCAGGATCTCTTCGGGCACGCCCAGGGCCGGGATCACGGCGTAGCTGTCGCCGCTGTGGATGCCGGCCTCCTCGATGTGGGCCAGCAGGCCCGCGATGGCCACGTCCTCGCCGTCGCACACCACGTCGATGTCCAGCTCCTGCGCGCCGTCCAGGAAGCGGTCCAGCAGCACGGGCTGGTCGTTGCTCACGGCCACGGCCTCCCGCATGTACTTCTCCAGCCCCGCGTCATCGAAGACCACGGCCATGGCCCGGCCACCCAGCACGAAGCTGGGCCGCACCATCACGGGGTAGTCCAGGCGGTGGGCCACCTCCTTGGCCTGCTCGAAGCTCGTGGCCATGCCCCACTGCGGGGCGGGGATGTCCAGGCGCTTGAGGGCCTGGCCGAAGCGCTCGCGATCCTCGGCATCCATGATGGTGTTCAGTGGCGTGCCCAGCAGCTTCACGCCGGCCTTGTGGAGCGGCTCCGCCAGCTTCAGCGGCGTCTGGCCGCCGAACTGGGCGAAGACACCCAGCAGGTGACCGCCCTGCCCTTCCCGGTCCACCACGGCCTTCACGTGCTCGTAGGTCAACGGCTCGAAGTAGAGGCGGTCGCTGGTGTCGAAGTCCGTGCTGACCGTCTCGGGGTTGCAGTTGATGAGGATGGCCTCCACGCCGCTGGCGCGGATGGCCTCCACGGCCTGCACGCAGCAGCAGTCGAACTCCACGCCCTGCCCGATGCGGTTGGGGCCGCTGCCCAGCACGATGGCCTTGGGCCGGTCCGTGGGCTGAGCTTCGCTGCGTTCCTCCCAGGTGCCGTAGAGGTAGGGCGTCTCGGCCCTGAACTCGCCCGCGCAGGTGTCCACCCGCTTGTAGGCGGGCCGCAGGCCCAGCGACTCGCGGCGGGCGGCCACTTCAGCCTCGGTGCCCGAGCAGAACACGGCGATCTGGTTGTCGGCGAAACCGGCGCGCTTGGCCTTCTCCAGCAGCTCCTCGGGGAGGCGGTCCACGGGGAAGCTGCGCAGCCGGCCCTCCAGCACGACGATCTCCTCGATCTCGCGCAGGAACCAGGGGGTGATCTTGGTGAGGCGGTGGATCTCCTCCACGCTGTGCCCGGCCTTGAGCGCGTGGTAGATCCAGAAGATGCGCTGGGCGCCGGGGATGATGAGGTGCTCCTTGAGGCGGCCCAGGTCGAGCTTGCCCTCCAGGGCGCCGGAGATGCCCTTGTGGCCCTCCTCCAGGGAGCGCACCGCCTTCTGCAGGGCCTCCTGGAAGCTGCGGCCGATGCTCATGACCTCGCCCACGCTCTTCATCTGCGTGCCCAACACCTTGTCGGCCTGGGGGAACTTCTCGAAGGTGAAGCGGGGCATCTTCACCACGATGTAGTCCAGCACGGGTTCGAAGGCCGCCTTGGTCATGCGGGTGATGGCGTTGGGCAGCTCCCAGAGCCGGTAGCCCAGGGCCAGCTTGGTGGCCACCCAGGCGATGGGGAAGCCCGTGGCCTTGGAGGCCAGCGCGGAGCTGCGGCTCACGCGGGGGTTCATCTCGATGACGATGATGCGGCTGGTCTCGGGCTCCAGGGCGAACTGGATGTTGGAACCACCCGTCTCGACGCCCACCGCACGAATGACGGCCAGCGCCGCGTCACGCATCTTCTGGTACTCGGGATCCGTCAGCGTGAGCGCAGGCGCCACGGTGATGCTGTCGCCGGTGTGGACGCCCATGGGGTCGAAGTTCTCGATGGAGCAGATCACCTCGACGTTGTCGTCGAGGTCGCGCACCACCTCGAGCTCGAACTCCTTCCAGCCCAGGATGCTCTCCTCGATGAGCACCTGCTTGGTGGGGCTCAGGTCCAGGCCCCGGGTCACGATGGTCTCGAACTCGTCCACGTTGTAGGCGATGCCGCCGCCGCTGCCGCCCAGGGTGAAGCTGGGGCGGATGATGGAGGGGAAGCCGGTGAGCTTGAGCAGGTCCCGGGCCTCGCCCATGTTGTGGGCGAAGCCGCCGCGGCAGGTCTCCAGGCCCAGGTCGTCCATGAGCGCCTTGAAGAGCTGGCGATCCTCGCCGCGCTTGATGGCCTCGGGCTGGGCGCCGATGAGCAGCACGCCCGTGCGCTCCAGCAGGCCGCTCTCGTGAGCCTCCATGGCGAGGTTCAGGGCCGTCTGGCCGCCCACGGTGGGCAGGATGGCGTCAGGCTTCTCGGCCTCGATCACCTTCTCCAGCACGCCCAGCGTCAGGGGCTCGATGTAGGTGGCGTCGGCGCGGCTGGCGTCCGTCATGATCGAGGCCGGATTCGAGTTCAGCAGGATGGTGCGGATGCCCTCCTCCCGCAGCGCCTTCAGCGCCTGGGTGCCGGAGTAGTCGAACTCGCAGGCCTGGCCGATCTGGATGGGGCCCGAACCCAGCACCAGCACACTCTTCAGGTCGGTCCGCTTAGGCATGGTGGAACTCCTGGAGCATGGCGACGAACCGGTTGAAGGCGGGGTGGGCGTCGTGGGGTCCGGGGCTGGCTTCGGGATGGTGTTGCAGCGAGAAGATGGGCAGCCGCAGGTGCCGCAGGCCCTCGACCGTGCCGTCGCTGAGGTGGCGGTGGGTGACTTCCACGTCCTTGGGCAGGCTGGCCTCGTCCACGGCGAAGCCATGGTTCTGCGCGGTGATCTCGATGCGGCCGGTCATGAGGTCATGCACAGGCTGGTTGGCGCCGCGGTGACCGAACTTCAGCTTGAAGGTCTGCCCCCCGAAGGCCTGGCCCAGCAGCTGGTGGCCCAGGCAGATGCCGAAGATGGGCAGCTGGCCGATGCAGGCCTCCACCTCCTTCTGCATGCCCGGCAGCGCGGCGGGGTCACCGGGGCCGTTGCTGAGGAAGAGGCCGTGGAAGCGTTTGTCGGTGAGCTCCGTGGCGGGCGCGTCCCAGGGGAAGACTTCGAGGTGCAGGCCAGCACCCACCAGCTGGTCCAGGATGCTGAGCTTGATGCCGCCGTCCAGCACTGCCACGCGGAAGGTACCGCCTGGGTTCAGCTCGTAGCGGTCCTTGCAGCTCACGGCGCCGCAGAGGGCCTGGCCCGTCATGTCCGGCAGGGCCTTGGCCCTGGCCACGCCCGCGTCGAGGCTGCCGTCCACTTCGGTCCAGATGAGCGAGGGCTGGGAGCCCTGGTCGCGCAGGTGCTGGGTCAGGGCCCGGGTATCCAGGTCGCTCATCACGGGGATGTGGTGGCGCTTGAGCCAGGCCGGCAGGTCGCCCTCGCAGCGGTGGTGATCCGGCGCGAAGCTGAGGCGACGGCAGAGCAGGCCCGTGGCCCAGGGCCGCGTGCCCTCGTTGAGGTCGGCGTGGATGCCGTAGATGCCCTGCTCGGGGAAGGTCATGCAGACCATCTGCCCGGCGAAGCTGGGATCCGTGAGGATCTCCTGGTAGCCCGCCATGGCGGTGGTGAAGACCGCCTCGCCCCCGCCCCCGAAGCCCAACGGCGCCCGCCCCCGGAAGATGGTGCCGTCCTTCAGGATCAGGTGCGCGCGCATGTAGCCTCCGCCCGTGCTTGGCAAAAACCCCGCGGAGGCCGGGCCGCCGCGGGGTCGTGAGAATGACTCGGTCCATGCAGGACCAAGGTGAGTGTAGCGACCCCGAATTGCGAGGATCAGCCTTTTTCTTCAAGGGAAATTCGGCCATACTGCTCCTTTGTTTCCGACATAGCGGATGGACTTTGGCCCTTGCAGGGTGGCGAGACGGAAACAGAGCGGCGACCTGGGTGAGTTCCCGTCGAATACAGGGTTTGCCCTATCAGCAGCCGCGCCGGTTTGCGACACACTGAATGGATGTGGTCCGGTGACGACATCTACTTCATGAAGCTCGCCCTCGAGGAGGCCGAGAAGGCGGACAGCCTGGACGAGGTCCCGGTCGGAGCCGTCATCGTGTCCGAAGGCTGCCTGCTGGGCCGGGGCCACAACCACCCGGTGAAGCTGAACGACCCCACCGCCCACGCCGAGGTGCTGGCCCTGCGCAGCGCCGGGACCTGGACCAAGAACTACCGCATGACCGGCGCCACGCTCTACGTGACGCTGGAGCCCTGCCTCATGTGCTTCGGCGCGCTCATCCACGCCCGGGTGGGGCGCGTGGTGTTCGGCGCCTCCGACCCCAAAGTGGGCGTCAGCCGCTGGCTGGAGACGCTGGACCAGGCCGCCCTGAACCACCGCTTCAGCCTGGAGGGGGGACTCCTCGAACCGGAGTGCCGCGCCCAGATCCAAGCATTCTTCAAACGGCGCCGATGAGAGAGTCGCCATGCTGACCCTCCCATCCGCAAGCACCCCGGCGCTGCCTTCCCCGCTGCCCCTCGCCCTCCAGGCCTTCCTGGCGGGCATCCTGGTGGCCCTGGCGCTGCTGTCGATCCTGGCCTACCGCCCCCTGCGCGACCGCGTGCTCAGCCAGGCGGGGATGTTCGGCCTGGTGGCTGCCGCCGCCTGGATCGCCTACAGCGGCCTCCTGGCCTCCATGCTCCCCCCGGCCCTGATGCCCTGGATCCATCCTGCCTCCCTGATTCTCGGTGGCCTCTGCCTCGCCATCTGGGAACGGGTGACGGCCGCGCTCCTGGCGGCTTCGCCCGGGGCCCGCCGCCTGGCCCACATCCGGCGCCTCACCGCCCTCACCACCCTGGTCATCGCCCTGGCGGCCCTCCTGCCCTCGACCCGATTCCACCGCCTGGCCGAGATCATCCTCGGCCTGCTGGCGCCCCTGCTGGCCCTCCTGACCCTCACCGCGGGGCTGCGCGCGCGGCGGGAAGGGCTGCGGATCGCGGGGGCCCTCGTGGCGGCCACCATGGCCCTGCTGGTCTGCTGCGCCACCCTGTGGGCCCTGTCGGCCCGATGGATGGGCAGCTCTCTGAGCCTGACGATCCTCCAGCTCGCGCTGGTCGTCCTCGCCATGTCCCTGGGCTGGGCCATGCTCAGCCGCATGATGGAGCTCCGCAAGGACACCGAGGCGGCCCAGAGGGCCCAGCTCGCGGTGGTCGCAAGCCAGGCCTCGACCCTGGAGGCCCTGGTGACCCAGCGGAATGCCGAGCTGTCGGCGCGGCTGCGGGAGCTGAGCGAGGCGCGGCAGTCCTCTGAGCTGGCCAACCGGAGCCTCCAGCGGGCCCTGGACCAGCTGGAGCAGGCCGCCGCCACGGACCGCCTCACCGGCGCCTGGAACCGACGCCGCTTCGAGGAGGCAGTGATGCCCGAGATCGCCCTGGCCCACCGTCGGCGCGACCCCCTCTCCCTGCTGATGTTCGACCTGGACCACTTCAAGCGCGTCAACGACACCCATGGACATGGCGCCGGCGACGCGGTGCTGGCCGGCACGGCCCAGACCGTCCGCATGCACCTCCGGGCCTCGGACTCGCTGGTGCGCTGGGGGGGCGAGGAATTCCTCGTGATGACCCCGGCCACCCGCCTCGAGGGGGCCCTGGGCCTGGCGGAGAAACTCCGCGCGGCCATCGAGGCCATCGATTTCCCGGACGTGGGCCACGTGACCATGAGCCTGGGCGTGTCGGAGTATGCCATCGGGGAAGGGCTCGAGGAATGGATCGAGCGCACCGACCAGGCGCTCTACCGGGCGAAGGCCGAGGGCCGGAACCGCGTCATCGCCGCCCCGGCGCCCGAGGGTCCCGAAGGAGAGCCCTCTTCGGAGCGCTCCCTGCTCGAGGTGATCTGGGAGGACACCTATTCGAGCGGCCATGCCCTGGTCGATGCCCAACACCAGCGGCTGTTCCGCCTGGCCAGCACCCTGATGTCCACTCTGACCGAGAACCGCCCCCTGACCGAGGTGTCGCTCCGGCTGGAGACCCTGCTCGCCCACACGGCCCAGCACTTCCACGATGAGGAGGCCCTGCTGCGGCAGGCCCGGTACCCCGATCTGGCCGAACATGCCATCGTCCACGCGGCCCTCCTCTCCAAGGCCTGGAAGCTGCAGGCGGAGGTCAAGGCCGGCCAGCTGGACTTCGGCCGGCTGATCACCTTCCTCGCGCTGGACCTGGTGAAGGGCCACATCCTGACCGAGGACCGGGCCTACTTCGCCCACCTGGTCAGCGCCACGGGACCCGACAGCATGCCTCCCGCGGGGGCATAGAGCCGTCAGCGCTCCGCCAGCATCCGCACGGCGAAGGTGGCCAGCCAGTGCTCTCCCTCATAGTTTCCGGAGGCGAGGTGGGGCAGCGAGGCCCGGGCGTGGCGATCCGCGAGCCGGAGCAGTCCAGCGGACCGCGCATCCGCCGCCCCCAGCGCCGCCGCAATCCGCCGGAGGGCCCGCGCCCGGCTGAGGTTCAGCCCATCCAGGTGGACGATCTTGGGATCCGTGCGGTCCGAGACCACCGCCGGGACGAGGCCGCCCGACAGGCCGGGCAGGAAGCCATCCAGCCAGCGGCGGAAGGAGGGTGCGGGCAGCAGCCTCGACATCAGGGCCGCCTCCTCCAGGCAGGGCGAGAGGAAGTCCTCCCCGCCCGGCTCCCAGGCCAGGGGCCCACGCCGGTCCAGGCCGAACCAGTCCCGGGCGCGCTCGCGGATCAGGGCCTCGAAGCGGGCATCGCGGGTGGCCCGGGCGTAGTCCAGCGCCAGATCCAGACTGAAGGCCGTGTTGGGATGGACGCCCGTGCGGATGGGGTAGGTCTGCTTCGGAAGGAAGGTCATGAACCGCCCCGTCAGCTCGTCGGCCAGGGGCTGCAGCGCCTCGGCCCAGCGCCGGGCCGAGGAATCGTCCCAGGTCCGCAACTCGGCCGAGAGCTTCAGCAGCCAGGCCCAGCCGTAGGTGCGCTCGAAGCTGCGCCGGTTGTCCTCGCCCAGGTAGGCCACCTCCAGGGCGATGCGCTCGGGGCTCAGGTTCTCGTCGAGCACGGCGCGGATCTCGGTGGCGCGGGCCATTCCCGGGTGCTCGCGCAGCAGCTTCACGAGCATCCAGTGCCCATGCACCGACGAGTGCCAGTCGAAGCAGCCGTAGAACGCCGGATGCAGGGCCTTCGGGGACTTCACCTCGCCGGCCCCGTTCATCACGTGGTCCAGCTTGTTGGGGTATTCCTGTCGCACGCAGCGAAGCGCCAGGGCCGCGAAGCGATCGGCCGCGGCATCGGTCAGGGCCAGTTCAACCTCTTGGGCCTGGGTCGCCGCCACAACCGTCAATCCGAGGAATGCACGCCCCATCCAGCCCATCGAAGCCTCCGAAGGCTGGATTCTACCGGGCGGTTTGCTAGAATGGTCGTTCCGGAGAGATGGCCGAGTGGTTGATGGCACCGCACTCGAAATGCGGAGACGGGGAAACCTGTTCGGGGGTTCGAATCCCTCTCTCTCCGCCAGATAAGCCGCCGCCAGGCGGCTTATCTTTTTGGCGGAGAGAGAGGCATTCGAAGTCACTGAAATGCTGGCCTCCGCCCTACCCCAGCGCCCGCTCCACGGCGCGAGTCAGGGCCTGCAGGCTGAAGGGTTTCTGGATGAACCCGGCGGGGCGAAGTCCGTGCAGGGTCTCGATGGCCTCACCCTCGCTGTAGCCGCTGGCCAGGATCACTTTCACCTCGGAGTCGCGGGCCTTCATCTGCAGGAAGGCCTCCTGGCCGTCCATCCGCGGCATGGTCAGGTCCATGAAGACGAGGGCGAACTCGCCCTTCTGGAAGCGCTCCAGGGCCTCCAAGCCATCCCGGGCGGCCACCACCTGGAAGCCAAGGTGCTGGAGCATGCTGCCGAAGCTGAACCGCAGGTCGGCCTCGTCGTCCACCAGGAGCACCTTGCCGTGGAAGCGGTCCTTGTGGGCGCCCATCTCGATCCCGCGGGAGTCGGGGAGCTTGGCCCGGCTGGCCCGGAAATGGATCTGGAAGACACTGCCGTGACCGGGATCCGAGTGGATCTCGAGGCCGGCCCGGTGCCCCCGGATGATGCCCAGCATGGCCGAGAGGCCGAGACCCCGGCCGGATCCCTTGGTGCTGAAGAAGGGGTCGAAGATCCGGGCCTGGACTTCGGGTTCCATGCCGCACCCCGTATCGGAGACCCGCAGGGTGACGTACGGGCCGGGCTCCAGACCCTGGCCGGGCAGGACCGACTCGATTTCCCGTTCGCCGAAATCGCTGAGCCCCGTCGCGATCCGGATGACGCCCTCCGTCTCGCCGATGGCCTCGGAGGCGTTGGTGACCAGGTTCATCACCACCTGCTGCAGCTGGGCCGAGTCCCCTTCAATGGGCGGAAGCCCCGGCGCGAGATCGTATTCCAGGCGCACGCGCTTCGAGATGGATACCGCCAGCAGGTGCGTGATCTCCGCCACCAGCCGGTTGAGGTCCACGGGTTCCACCACGAAGCGCCCCTTGCCCGAATAGGCCAGCATCTGGCGCGTGAGCTCCGCCGCCTTGCGGATGGTGCCTTCCATGTTCTCGAGGTAGGGGCCGGAAGCACCACCGATGGGCAGCTTCATCTGGGCCAGGTTCAGGTTGCCGAGCATGGCGCTCAACAGGTTGTTGAAGTCGTGGGCGATGCCGCCGGCCAGCACCCCGAGGCTTTCCAGTTTCTGCGTCTGGCGCAGCGATTCCTCGCCCCGCCGCCGCTCGGAAACATCGGTGAACATGACGAGCAGGTGTTCGCCCACGAGGGCCGCCTGGATCTCCAGGTAGACCAGGCCGCCATCCTTGCGGGTCACGGGGAATTCCGCCGGAGGCACGGGGATCCCCCGGACGGCGGCCTGGGCCGTGGCCTCCTCCCACCGGGTCGAGACCCGCTCCCGTACCTCGGGATCGGGGTAGGCCTTGGTCCACCAGGCCTCCAGGTCCGGCAGGTCCTCGAGCGTGTAGCCGAGCACCTCCTCGAACCGGCGGTTCACGTAGGTCACCGCGCCCTGCGCGTTGGAGAGCGCGATGGGAAGGGGGGCGTTCACCACCAGGGAGCGGAACCGGGCCTCGCTCTCCTCCTGGGCGGCCAAAGCCTCGCGGAGGCGCTCACGCTCCTGGTGGTACTCCTTCAGGACCACCCAGAGGATGATCACGCACACCACGCTGGACAGGGTGAAGCCCGTGACCATGTCGATGAACCGGCCCTCGGGGTGCGGGAAGGGCCAGACGAGGCCCGGGCGCAGCCGCTCCGCCCAGAGGAGGGCCAGGCCATTGACCAGGTAGAGCCCGAGCATGACCCAGCGGGTTCGCCCCTTGAAGAAGATCACCAGGTACATGGCCGCGGTGATCAGGAACATGCCGATGCTGCCCTGGGATCCCCCGTTGCCGAACCAGACGAGATCGAGGTTCGCCAGGTGGAGGAAGAAAAGGAGCTTCATGCCGTAGTGCCCGCGGAAGGTCGCCCAGAACAGGCCCAGGCAGAGCACGCCGAAGGCGAGGACCGATCCGTTCACGAACCCCGGCAGGCTCTGGGGGAAGTTCAGGGGGACCACCACCAGGATCGACAGCAGGCCGCCGGTCAGGGTGAGCCCGCGGAACAGGCGCCGTTCGATCGTCGACCCCTCACCCAGGCTCAACCAACGCTGCAGGCGCTCCAGCAGGCGCTTCATCTCAGCCCCCGTACCGCAGGGCCTTTTCCAGGGCCTCCACGAGGGTCTTCAGCTGGTAGGGCTTCTGGATGAAGCCGGCGAGCCCCCGGCCCAGGAACTGCTGGATGGCCTCCTGTTCGTTGTACCCGCTGGAGAGGATCACCCGCACCGAAGGATCCGCCTCCTTCATCCGCCGGAAGGCCTCCTTCCCGTCCAGGCGGGGCATGGTGAGATCCATCAGGACGAGGGCGTAGACGCCGGGGCTGAAGCGCTCGACGGCCTCCTGCCCGTCCCGGGCCGCATCCACCTGGAAGCCCAGGTGCTCCAGCATGGCCGCGATGCTCGCGCGGAGATCCTCCTCGTCATCGACCAGGAGCACCCTCCCCTGGAAGGGCACGGTCATGGACGGCGGCGGATCCCCGGCCACGGGCAGCGCGGCCTCCATCGCCCGGAAGTAGACCTGGAAGGTGCTGCCCTTGCCCGGCTCGGAGTAGATCTTGATGCCGGCCTGGTGGCCACGCAGGATGCCCAGCATCGCGGACAGCCCCAGCCCCCGGCCCGAGGTCTTGGTGGTGAAGAAGGGATCGAAGATGCGCGAGAGGGTCTCCGGGGACATGCCGCAGCCCGTGTCCGACACCTGCAGGGTCACGAAGCGGCCCGGCTCCAGCTCCTGCCCGGCGAAGAGGAAGTCCATGGCCCTCTGATCCAGGTCCCGGGTGCCCGTGGCGATGGTGATGATGCCCTCCCTGTCGCCGATGGCCTCCGAGGCGTTGGTGACGAGGTTCATGATCACCTGCTGGACCTGGGTGGCGTCGGCCTCGATGGCAGGCAGGCCCGGAAGCAGGTCGTAGCGCAGGGCCACCTTCTTCGAGATGGAGACGGACAGCAGGTGCGTGATCTCCTCCACCTGGCGGCTGAGGTCCAGCGGCTCGACGACGAACCGGCCCTTGCCGGAATAGGCCAGCATCTGCCGCGTGAGGTCGGCCGCGCGCAGGATCGTGCTCTCCATGTTCTTCAGGTACGGCTCGGACGGGGCGTTCGGCGGCAGCTTGATCTGGGCCAGGTTCAGGTTGCCGAGCACCGCGCTGAGGAGGTTGTTGAAGTCGTGGGCGATGCCGCCGGCCAGGACGCCGAGGCTCTCCAGCTTCTGGGCCTGGCGGAGCGCCTCGTGGGAGCGCCGCTCGTCCGTCACGTCCCGGCTGATGCCGGCCAGCAGGTAGATGCGGCCCTCGGGGTCCCGGATGGGCACCATCTGGGTGAGCAGGACCCGCTTCCCGGCGGGCAGGTCCAGCACCTCCTCGTAGTTGAGGTTCCGGCCGGCGGCCACGCAGCGCTGCAGGTTGCCCGTGATGAAGTCGGCCACCGCCCTGGGAAGACAGTCCTGCGGGGGCTTCCCGAATACCTCTTCGTGGGTGACTCCGAAGGTGGCCGAGAAGCTCGGATTCACCCCCTCGAAGAGGAATTCCCCCCCGGGCGCCACCCGCAGGACCTTGATCAGGTCCGGGGAGTTCTGGTAGATGCCGCGGTAGCGGTCCTCGCTGGCCCGCCGTGCCGCCTCGGCCTCCACCCGCGCCGTGACGTCCACGACCAGCCACACCTCGCAGGTCGAGAGCACGCGCATGCTGATCTCGACGTTCCGCCTGCCGCCATCAGGGCGGAGCACCTGGGCGGACAGGGGGGTCACGGGATGGGCGTCGCGCTTGGACGTGTAGGCCTGCTGCACGCGGAGGCCCCCCTGGGGATCGAGGATGCGCAGCCAGGCGTCGAAATCAGAGAGCTGGGTCCGGTCGTAGCCCGTCAGCTGCTCCACGGCGACATTGGGGTAGAAACCGGTTTCATCGATGTAGACGGCGCCCGCGGGCAGGTTCTCCACCAGCAGGCGGAACCGCTGCTCCCGCTCGGCCAGGGTCGCCTCCGCTTCCCGCCGGTGCTCGACCTCCCCCTTCAGGGCCCTCGTCCGCGAGTCCACCTGCCGGCGCAGCTGGACGATCCACAGCGTGCCCACCAGCCCCGCCGCCAGCACCGCGGCCAGCCCCAGCCCTGTCCACTTCAGCAGGGCCTTACCTACGGGCCGGGAAGGTTCGAACAGGAAGTCCCTGGGGTCGCGGACGGACTTCAGGACGCCCAGGTTCACGGCCGCCTGGGCGATCCGCGCGAACCGGCCCGGGTTCATGTGCCCCGCATCCACCAGCCCGGGCAGCACGAGTTCCTTCATGCTCCGGGCCTCGTGCTCAAGCTTGACCCGGGTCCCGCCCCCCTCGCGCACCCCCGGCATGGCCAGGATCAGGTCGATGAGCTCGGCCGGATGCTCCATGGCGTATTCCCAGCCCCGGAAGGAGGCCCGACGGAACCGCTCGGTCAGCTCTGGATTGTTCTCGGCGAACGCCCGCGTCGTGAAGAGCAGGTCCCCGTAGAAGTCGATCCCGTAGTCCGAGGGCCGGATCAGGCTCAGCTCCGCGCCCCTGGCCTCGAGCGTGAAGGGCTCGTCGGTGATGTAGGCCGAGATGGCATCCACCTTCCCGGTCAGCAGGTCATCCAGGTTCCAGCTGTGGGGGACGGCCTTCATCCGCTCCGGCGGGATCCCCTCGGATTGCAGCATGGCGAAGATCTCCATCTGCCCCTGGTTCCCCGCGAACATCACCCGGCGCCCGGCCAGATCCGAGGCCCGCATGATGCTGCTCCGGCGCAGAGCGATGATCGTATAGGGCGAGTGCTGGAACACCACGCCGAGGGCCACCAGGGGGCGCCCCTCCTGGTACGCCTGGAAGACCTCCATGTCGCTGACGCCGAACTCCGCCTCGCCGCTTTCAACGGTCGGCAACGGCAGGCGCTTGGGCCCCGCCTCGCGGAGGGCCACGTCCAGGCCCTCGGCCGCGTAGTAGCCCTTCGCCTGCGCCGCGTAGTAGCCGGCGAACTGGAATGCGTGGGACCACTTCAGCTGCAGCGTGACCTTCCGGGGCGGCTCAGCTTGCAGGGCCGTGGCCAAGGCAAGCGACAGCACCCCCGCGAGGAATCGGCAGAAGGATGAGAGGGGGCGTCGCACGGGAACCCTGGGGTGGGACGGCGATTTCGGGGAACATCACGCTGCCTGGACGGCATCGGCTCGCTGGGACCGTCGGCTGAGATCCATGAAGGTTAATCCACACCGCCAGGTCTTCCATCGTGATGCGCGTCACGCCTGCATCCAGGCCCCCCCGGTACCCTGGATCCCTGGCCCCGGTCGACCCGTGGGCCGGTGACCCCTGGGAGGCTCCGTGAACGCCCTGCTCGAATCCCTCGAACCGCAGACCATCTGGTCCTACTTCCTCGCGCTGTCGAAGATCCCCCGCGGTTCCAAGAACGAGGCCGAGGCAGCCGCGTGGGTGGCTGATCAGGCGAAGGCCCTGGGCTGCGACGTGGAGCGCGACGAGGTCGGCAACGTGATCATCCGCAAGCGGGCCACCGCTGGGAAGGAGGGCCACCCGACCATCTGTCTGCAGGCCCACGTGGACATGGTCTGCGAGAAGAACGAGGGCACGGACCACGACTTCACCAAGGATCCCATCCAGGTGTGGAAGGACGGCGACCTGCTCCGCGCCAAGGGCACGACCCTGGGCGCCGACAACGGCATCGGCGTGGCCGCCGCCCTGGCGGTGCTGGCCAGCCGGGACATCGCCCATGGCCCCATCGAGGCGCTGATCACCATCGACGAGGAGACCGGCCTCACCGGCGCCAACGGCCTGCAGCCCGCCCGCCTGAAGGCCAAGTTCCTCCTCAACCTCGACAGCGAGGAAGAGGGGTTCCTGACCATCGGCTGCGCCGGCGGCGTCGACACCATCGCGTCGCGGAAGCTGGCCCGCACGGCCCCCCCCGCGGGCAGCCGCCCCTACCGCCTGAAGGTGTTCGGCCTCAAGGGCGGGCACTCCGGCATCGACATCAACAGTGGCCGCGGCAACGCCATCCGCCTGCTGGCGCAGGTCCTCGGCTTCCTGAAGCCCGAGTTCGGGCTCGCCCTCGCCTCCATCAAGGGCGGCAACAAGCGCAACGCCATCCCCCGGGAAGCCTCGGCCATGATCTTCCTGGATCCCGCCAGGGAACAGGCCTTCCGCGAGGCCCTCGCCCACCACGAGGCCCACTGGCGCGCCGCCCTCGGCGCCTTCGACCCGGGTCTGCACCTGGCCCTCGAAGCCGGCGACCCCGCGCACCCCATGTCCGGCACCGATGCCGACGCCCTCATCCATCTGCTGCTGGCCCTGCCCCACGGCGTCGAGGCCATGAGCCCCGACATCAAGGGACTGGTCCAGACGTCCACCAACCTCGGCGTCATCGAGACCCGCGAGGATGCGGTGGAGGTGAACCTGCTCACCCGCAGCTCCATCGACGCCTCCAAGGTGGCCCTGTCCGATCGGATCGCCGCCACCTGCGCCCTGGCCGGGTTCGACTCCCACACCTCCGGCGGCTACCCCGGCTGGAAGCCCGAGCCCGAAGCCTCCCTGGTCCGCATCGTCAACGACGCCAACCAGGCCGTCTTCGGCAAGCCCCTGGAGATCATGGCCATCCACGCCGGCCTGGAGTGCGGCCTCATCGGCGAGAAATACGCCGGCATGGAGATGGTCTCCTTCGGCCCCAGCATGTGGGACGTCCACACCCCCGACGAGCACGTGAGCGTGCCCTCCGTGGGCAACTTCTGGAAGCTGCTGGTGGCCGTCCTGGAGGCCGTGTAGCCCTTCCGATCACGGCCCTTGGCCGAAGCCAGGGGCCGTGATAGCCTTGTTGCTTCCGCCTTTTCGTGGAAGCCATGGAGAGTTGTCCGAGTGGTTTAAGGAGCACGCCTGGAAAGTGTGTGTAGGTCAAAAGCTTACCGAGGGTTCGAATCCCTCACTCTCCGCCAGAAAAGCGCCCCCGTTCGGGGGCGTTTTTCTGTTTGGCGGAGAGTGGGGGATTCGAAGTCACTGAATCACCGGCTTTCGTTCTGGCTCGGGGAGACAGCCCAGTGGGCTGTCGGACCCGAGACAGAAAGCCGAGTGATTCGTGCGGCCGGAAGGGACGCCGCGCAGCGGTGGCCCTGGAGGGAATCCCCCTGATGGATCATCCTTCAGCTCTCCGGGGAGTCCTTCATATGGCGGCGGTGAGAGGGGATTCGAATTCACTGAATCACCGGCTTTCTGGCTCGGGGAGACAGAAAGCCGAGTGATTCGTGCGGTCGGAAGGGACGCCGCGCAGCGGTGGCCCTGGAGGGAATCCCCACTCTCCGCCAGATCGAAGCTGCCGCAAGGCGGCTTCTTTCAGGTGGCGCCGGGGCTTACTTGACCCCGTCCATCCACATGATCACCTTCAGCAGAAGGTAGGAAACCACGACCACCCCACCGAGGTAGGCCCAGATCAAATACCTGCTCTTGTCGGATTCCTGCGTAGCCATGCGGCCTCCGGACGATATGTGGCTGTTTGCAATTGTTGATCACCACAATACGTCACCCGATGCCCGAATGGGCATTAATTTTATCCGGACCAGAAAAGGCTCACTGCCAGCCTGGAAGACGCTCCAGGAGTCGACTTCCGGGTGCCGGAACCGACGGGAGGCCGCCCGGCCACGGTCCCTCACCCGACCCGGAGCACTTCCTCCGCGATGACCCGGGCCACCTGGCGGGCGGCCTCGGATCCGGCCTCATCCCCGGCCAGTTCCCGGGCGTGCTGGACCTTCTGGGCGATGGCGAGACACGCCTCGGCCGTGGCCCTCTCGATGACCTTCACAGGCAGCTTGGTACGCGCGTTTCCGGGCGGCATGGTTCCTCCGGATTTGGATGGATTTGTGAGGGGAAGGTTAACAGCAGGTATCTGCCCTCACCAATCGGCATCTCGCATCCAGAAGGTAAAAACCAGCATAATTCGTTTTCAGCCAACGGAATGAAATGCCTAGGTGCCCTGGGTGGTTGGATCCCCGATCACGCCCACACCGCAGGTCTCTTCGACCCGCGCTGAAGCCAACCCGCACCCATTCTCCACGAGCAGCGTCGCACCCCGCTTCCGGTTGCACTCGCTGCAGAGGGGCACGATGTACCACGAGGCGTCACCCACCATGCCCAGGGCCCTCATGCCCTCCAGGACCTCCTTCTGGACCCGTCCGCCCTCCTCGATGGGGTTGCTGCACGTCACGACGGAACAGGATTGCCGGCGGGAGAAATCCTCGCTGGGCTTTCCATAGCTTCGCCAGTGGCTCAGCCAGCTGCCGCAGCCGCAGGAGGCAATTGAATGGCCATTCAGATTCTTGACCACCATGAAATTCTCCACAGTATCCACTGCATCTTGCCGCTATTTTACGAATAGCATCCAAGAAAACAACCCCTTCTTGATCGGGCATTCCAGACCGATCGATCAGGTGGACCTGGGGTTCGACCTTATTTGCCGGGCATCTTCTTGAGGTCCATCCGCGAGGCCCGGTGGGGCAGCCGGGTGGACAGCTTCTTCAGGTGTTCCTGGTCGTGGCACTTCCCGCAGGTGGCGTCCATGTTCTTCCAGGCCACCCTGGAGGCCGGGTTGCTCCGGGGCACGATGTCATGGGCGTGGCCGTGGCAGGTCATGCAGGAGGGGGCGTGGTCCTTCCCCTGCTTGCGCGCGACGCCATGGACGCTGTTGGCGTAGTCCTGCCCCTCGTGATCGTGGCAGCGCACGCACAGGGGCGGCGGCAGCTTCTCGGGGTGGGGAAGGGTCGTGATGGCCGTGTGGCAGGTCACGCAGCCCAGCTTCCCGTGGGTCCGCGTCCTGAACTTGGCGAGATCGATGGTGTCGTGGCAGGCCACGCATTCCGTGGGATCGGGAGGGGGCGCGGCAGCGAGGCCCAGGGCGAAACATCCTGCAAGCAGCAGTCGCATGGTGTCTCCAGGGATGGGGGTCGACCCCCAGGGTAGGCCTTCGTCCGGGATCCGAACAGATCCGAAAGATCTAGACGAGCCACGGCACCGGGGCGCCGTCAGCCCAGGGTCTTATGCGGCAGGCTCTCGACCCGCCCCGCGGGGGAGACCATCACGTAGTTCAGCTTGCGCTGGAGTTCCCGGATGGTGTTCGCACCGGCATAGGTGAGCCCCGACCGCAGCCCGCCGACGATGTCGGCGAGGATCTCGTCCTCGTCCTCCCGGTAGGGGACCTTGGTGGCCACGCCCTCGGCGGTCTTCCAGCCCGTGAGGCCGCCCAGGTGGTCGTCGGCCACCTCCTTGCTGGCCATGCCCCGGTAGACCTTGTGGGAGGGGTTGCCCTTCGCGTCCAGGATGGGCTCACCGGGCGTGGGTCGGGTGCCGGCGAGCATGCCGCCGATCATCACGAAGTCCGCGCCGAAGGCCAGGGCCTTCACGATGTCCCCGGGCGTGCGGATGCCGCCATCGGCCACGATGGACCGGTCGGCCCGGGCGCATTCCTGAATGGCGCTGAGCTGGGGCACGCCGAAGCCGGTCTTGATGCGCGTGGTGCAGACGCTGCCCGGACCGATGCCCACCTTGATGATGTCGGCGTGCACCGAGGCCAGGTAGTCGGCGCCAGCGTAGGTGGCCACGTTGCCCGCCATGATGCAGGCGTTGGGCGCCATCTGGCGGATGCGCTTCACCATCTTGCCCACGTACTTCGCGTGGCCGTGGGCCACGTCCACGCAGAGGTAGTCGGCGCCCGCGTCCCGCAGAGCCTCGATGCGCTCCAGCTCGGCCTCGGCCGTGCCCACCGACACGAAGGCCGGGTAGCGGCAGCGCTTGAACATCGCCACGTTCTCCTCGACGGATACGAAGCGGTGCAGCACGCCGATGCCGCCCCGCTCGCCCACGAAGTTGGCCATGGCGTCCTCGGTCACCGTGTCCATGTTGGCGGTCAGGATCGGGAGGCCCAGCTTGAGCTTGCCGGACTTGTCGGTCATGCCGATGTCCACGACCCGGCGGGACTCATGGTGGTTGTAGGCCGGGATCAGGAGGACGTCGTCGAAGGTGATGGCGGTCTCGGACATGGACCCTCCTGATGCTTGGGATCGAACGCTTCAGGCGGCGTAGGTCTTGTAGAAGTACCAGGCCGACAGGATGAACCCGATGACGACCACCCCGCCCCGCACGGTGGTGCGGCCCACGCGGTGGGCCATGTGGGAACCGAAGAGCCCGCCCAGGCCCGCCGCGACGGCCATGGGCAGCACCAGCATCCACTTCGCGTTGCCGGGATGCCGCAGGAATTCCATGGCCATGAAGGCGAAGATGGCGATGCCGTTGATGCAGAGAGCCAGCAGGTTCTTCAGGCCGTTCATCTGGTGGATGTCGGTCAGCCCCAGCAGGCTCAGGGCCGCCAGCATGAGGATGCCGATGCCCGCGCCGAAATAGCCGCCATAGATCCCGACGATGAACTGGAAGCAGATGGCGGCGATCCACCAGCCCGGCGTCCGCTCGTGACCGTGGATCCGCTTCAGCAGCTTGCTGACGGGATCGTTGGCCGCCAGGAGCACCGTGGCGGCCAGGATCAGCCAGGGCACCAGCTGGTCGAAGACCTTCTGCGGCGTGACCAGCATGAGCCAGGCGCCCAGCGCCCCGCCGATGAGCGAGGGCGGCATCAGGCGCATGGCGAAGGCCCGGATGCCGGCGAGGTCCTCCCGGTGGCCCCAGAAGCCGCCGATGGAGCCGGGCCATAGCGCGAGGGTGCTGGTGACGTTGGCCTGCTGGCCCGTGAGGCCGATGCCCAGCAGCGCGGGGAATGACACCAGCGTGCCGCCCCCCGCGATGGAGTTGATCGCCCCGGCGGTGAAGGCCGCGGCCATGACGGTGATGATCGGCAGGATGCTCATGCCATCCACGATGACAGGAGGCACCGCACCTCAGAAGTGCGTTACTTCCACTTGAAGGGGAAGACCGGCTTTTTCGAAGCGTACTCCGGTGGCCACACGGTTTCGTGCTTGCCGTTCTGGATCTGCTCCACCAGCATCTGGTGCTTGTTCTGGTTCGTGTAGCCGTTGTAGTCCACAAACTGGACCGCACCCATGATGCCGTTCCACTTGCCGTCGTTCAGGATGGCCCGCAACTTCTCGCGGTCCCCGCCCGCCTTCGCGGCGCTCTCGGCCATCACCATCATGGACGCGTAGGCGTTGGCGGCGTGGTAGGGCACCTCGTCCTTGCCGAACTTGGCCTTGTAGCGCTTGCCGAAGTCCTTGGCGCCGGGCCAGTTCACGTCCGTCGTCCACTGGGTGCTGGAGAACACGTTGTTGGAGATGGCCTGCTCCCGGGCGAATTCCGAGGAGGCGAAGCCCGCACCGGCGCCCAGGAAGGCCTGGGGCGTCAGCCCCACTTCCCGGGCCTGCCGCATGAGCAGGATGCCGTCGGCCACGTAGGACACCATGAAGACGAGATCCGGCTTCACGCCCTTGATCTTGGCCAGGGTCGAGCGGTAGTCGGGGGAACCCGAGGCGTAGGCCTCCTCCATCACCACCTGGATGCCCACCTGGGCCGCATAGGCCTTGGCCGATTTCGCGCCGGAGGTGCCGAAATCCGTGTTCTCGTTCAGGATCGCCATGGTCTTGGGCTGGCCCAGCTTCTGGGCCATGGAGATGAGGATGGACGCGTAGTCCTCGGTCGTGGCGCTGAGGCGGTAGACGTACTTCTGGTTCTGCCGGGTGATGTCCTCCTTGGAGGCCACCGGCACCAGCAGGGATACTTTGTACTTCTCCGCCAGCTTGGACACGGCATTGGCGCAGGCGGAGCTGTACGGGCCCACCACCCCCACCACGCGGTCCCGGGTGACCAGCTTCTCCATGGCCGACATCGAGACCTGGGGCTTGCCGGTGTCGTCCTCGATCACCAGCTCCACCTTGATGCCCTTTTTCTGGAGATCCTCCAGGGCCAGCTTGTAGCCGTTGCTCATGTACTCGCCGATGGGCGCCTGGGTGCCCGTGGCGCAGTTGATGACGCCGATCTTCAGCGGTGTCTGGGCCTGGAGGACCAGCCCGAACGCCACCAGGGAAGTGAGGACTCCGTGCTTCATGACGGCTCCTGATGAAAGGTGCATGGGGGTTGGATGCTGGCCGGGAGATTAGCACACAGGTGCCTCGTCATGCGTGGTAGGTTGAACGACTCTCCCGAGGTTTCCCATGCGCGTTTTCCTGGCCCCGATCCTGTCCCTTGGCCTGTTGGCGGCCCCGCCGGAAGCGGGCTTCCATACCGTGAAGTCCCTGCCTGTGGCGGGATCTGGCGGCTGGGACTACGTCACCCTCGACAGCTCCGCCAAGCGCATCTATGTGCCCAGGTCCGACCGGGTGATGGTGCTGGATCTGGATGGCAAATCCGCCGGTGAAATCCCCGGCACGGATGGCGTGCACGGCGTGGCGCTGGCACCGGCCCTGGATCGCGGCTTCACCAGCAACGGCCGCAGCAACACCATCACCATCTTCAAGCTCTCGACCCTCGAAGTGCTCAGCCAGGTCAAGGCCACCGGCGAGGGGCCCGACGCCATCCTCTTCGATCCCTTCTCCAACCGGGTGTTCAGCTTCAACGGGCGGGGCAAGAACGCCACCGTGTTCGATGCCCGCAATGGCGCCGTGGTGGGCACCATCCCCTTCGGCCACAAGCCCGAGTTCGCCGCCACGGACAACCAGGGCCGAGTGTTCGTGAACCTGGAGGATTCAGCAGAAGTGGCCGTCATCGACGCCACGAAACTCACCATAGAAAAGCGCTGGTCCCTGGCGCCCATCGAGGATCCCACGGGCATGGCCATCGACTTGAAGCACCACCGGCTCTTCATCGTCGGCGGCAACAAGCTCATGGCGGTGGTGGACACCGGGTCCGGGAAAGTCGTGGCCACGCCGGCGATCGGAGCCGGTGCGGATGCGGCCGCTTACGACGCCGAGCTGGGGCTGGCCTTCAGTTCCAACGGGGAAGGCACCCTCACCGTCATCCGCCAGGAAGGCCCGGACAAGTACGCACCATTGGCCGTGGTCCCCACCAGGAAGAGCGCCAGGACCATGGCTCTGGACGAGAAGACGCACCGGATCTACCTCCCGGCGGCCGACTTCAGTGCGGCGCCGGCGCCAACCCCGGAAACGCCCAGGCCGCGCCCCGCCATGGTGCCGAACAGCTTCCAGATTCTGGTGGTGGGACGCTAGGTCGGGCTTCAGGTGGGTCGGCACGCCGGCCCATCGTATATCCTGATGAAATGCAACTGTCCTGGCCTTCGCCCGCGCGACTTGCGCTCGTCCTAGCCCTGCTTTGGGTGGTCTACGTGATGCTGTGGACGCCGGGGCCCTTTTCCCTGCGGGCCCTAGGCCTCTACCCGAAGAAGCTGGGCTCCCAGGTCGTGGGCTGGGCCGCCACCCGCGCCCTTCCCAGAGGGTGGCGGACGCCCCTGCTGGGGCGCTTCGCAGGCCACTACGGCATCAACCTGGCCGAGGCGGAGTTCCCCCTGGAGGAGTACGCCAGCCTCCAGGCCCTGTTCACCCGGCGCCTGAAGCCCGGCCTCAGGCCCCAGGAAGCGGTGATCCCGGGCTTCGTGAACAGTCCCGTGGACGGCCGCATCATTGCCAGCGGCCGCATCGAGGCCGGCCTGGCCATCCAGGCCAAGGGCCTGCCGTACCGCATCACCGAGCTGCTCAAGCACGATCCAGAAGCCGCCCGCTTCGAAGGCGGGCACTTCCTCACCCTCTACCTGTCGCCCAAGGACTACCACCGCATCCACGTGCCGCTGGAAGGCCGGGTCGAGGCCGTCAGCCGCGTCGAGGGGGAGCTCTGGCCCGTGAACGACGCCAGCACCGGCCACGTCCCCCGCCTCTACGAGCGGAACCGCCGGGCCGGCTGGACGGCCCTCGGCACGGGCGCCTGCGAAGGCCTGGAGGTCGCCGCGATCCTGGTGGGCGCCACGCACGTGGGGGGAGTGGTCATCGACGCCCGCTGGCTCGAGGGGCGCGCCCTGCCGAAGGATGGGGGCTGGAAGGTGAACCACCTGCCCTGCGCGCCGGGCGACGACCTCGGCACCTTCGAGTTCGGCTCGACCGTGGTGCTGCTGGTGGGCGGTCCCAGGGCCGCGAACTGGGTGGCGGTCCGCACCTCGGGGGATGTGAAGATGGGTCAGCGGCTGGGGGCGTACCGGTGAACGACGTCGACATTTTTCATCAGGATCCCCTCTGGGACGAAGGCGGCGACCTGCCCGGCGCGCTGGAGGCCCTCTTCACCGCCGCCGGCGAGGTGCTGGATCTGGCACGCCTCCGCGAGCTGACCGGACTGGCCGATGGCGCCCTGCAGCAGGGCATCGAGAAGCTGCAGGAACGGCTCCAGGGCGCCTCCGGCCTGCGCCTGCTCGAAGTGGGCGGCGGCTGGCGCATGGCCACCAGCCCCGTCTACCGGGAAATGGTCTCGCGGCTGGTGACCACCACCCGCAGCGGCCGGCTCACGCCCGCGCAGATCGAGGCCCTGGCCATCATCGCCTACCGCCAGCCCGTCACCATCACCGAGCTGAACGCCATCCGCGGCGTCACCAGCAGCGCCAATCAGGTGAAGAGCCTCATGGAGCGCCAGCTCATCACCCCCGCGGGCCGCAAGCCCGTCGTGGGCCGCCCCATGACCTACGCCACCACCCAGGCCTTCCTCCTGCACTTCGGCCTCAAGAGCCTCCACGACCTGCCCCGCCTCGAGGACTTCGGCGAGGGCCGCCTCGAGGCCGAGGCCCTGGCGGCTCTCGAACCGCCCCTGCCCGAGGACGGCCTGTTCGGCGAAGGCGCCATGATCACCGACCTGGAACCAGAACCCGGCCAGGGACTGATGGAGGAGCCTGAGTCGAGCGCTTCCGACGGAGACTTGCCGGCATGAACCAGCCCACCCTCAGCCTCGAAGGTCAGCCCGCCAAGCCCAAGGTGGAGAGCCCCACGGGCTTCTTCCTCCAGCCGTGGCAGAAGGGCATCCTGCTCGTGGTCATCCTCGGGATCCTCTACCTGCGGATCCTGCGGCGCAAGCAGGCCAAGACGCAGATCTGCAGCCACTGCGGGAAGAAGAATCCCCCGCACCAGAGCAACTGCCAGAAGTGCGCAGCGCCGCTGATGCGGGTGGATTAGCTGGCAGTCAGGCCTGCCTCAAGGTCCTGTGGCATAAGCTTCTCGCCGGGTCCCGGCTTCACGCGCTCCACTGGAGCGCGTTCCGCCACCCGGCGGGCGCTTAAAACTCGATCTCGATGGACTCTTCCGCGAGGTCGTTCTCCTCGCCCAGGACTTCGCAGGCGGCTCCGTACATCTGCAGCACGGCGGTCTTGCGGTTGCTGAGGCTCGTGAGCAGGTCCTTCACGCGCTGGACTTCCGAGGCGATGGTGTTGTTGATCTGGGAGACCTCAGAGCGGCAGCGCTCCCGAGTGGTCTCGTAGAAGGCTTTCTGGTCCTGGCTCAGATCCATGGGGTGCTCCCGGGGTGGAAAAATAGATCGCAAAAATCGAGTTTATACCGTTTCAGGACCAGCCGGCCATGATCAGCATGATGACCAGGATCACAGCCAGGGTCAGGATCACCGGCAGCAGCCAGCGGGGGCGGGGGGGCGGCGTCATGGCTGGCGCCTGGGGTCGTGGACTTTCCGCCGAAGTCTCAAGCCCGGACATGGATCCATGGTGATGAGAGGCGGTCTCCACGCTGGTCCGCTCGCTCAGCACGCGGTGGGTGCCGCTGGTGAGGCTGCTCGGCGTGGGGAAGCGGGCCGAGACGAGGGTCTCCAGGTGTTCCCGGGAGCCCTTCAGCAGGGCGTTCATGTACTCGGCGACGTCATGTTCGGTGATGGGGGTGCCCTGGCGCTGGAGGTACTCCCGCAGGTCGCGTTCCATGAACCGGGCCGAGGGATAGCGGTGATCCACGCCCTTCTGGAGCGCCCGGCTGACGATGGCGGCCATCTCCCGGGACACGTTCGGATTCAGGGTCGCCAGGTCGGAGATGCGGCCGAGGCGCACCTTCTCCAGGACGCCCAGCTCCGAGTCGGCCTGGAAGCAGCGCTCGCCGGTGAGCAGCTCGAAGAGCACGAGGCCCAGCGAATACAGGTCCGATCGGTTGTCCAGGGGCTGACCCGTGGCCTGCTCGGGGCTCATGTACAGCAGCTTCCCCTTGAGCGCGCCGGCCACCGTGTGGCTGGCCTTGCTGGCGGCCTTGGCAATGCCGAAGTCCACCAGCTTCACGGCGCCTTCGGTGGACAGGATCACGTTCTGGGGGCTGATGTCCCGGTGGACCAGCTTCAGCTCGCGGTCGTCGAAGCCCCGCTTGCGGTGGGCGTAATCCAGGGCCGCCGCCACCTTCATCACCACGAAGGCAGCCACCTGTTCCGGGAAGGGGGTTCCGTACTCGCGCACCTTCCTCAGCAGGGTGCGCAGGTCGCGGCCGTTCACGTACTCCATGGCGATGTAGTACGAACTGCCGGCCTTTCCCAGGTCGAAGATCTGCACGATGTTCGGGTGGGTGAGCTGGGCCGCCAGCTTGGCCTCGTCGATGAACATCGTGACGAAGTCCTCGTTGTCGCTGAAGTGCGGCAGGATGCGCTTGATGGCCACGATCTTCTGGAAGCCCTGCACGCCCCGCTGCTGGGCCTTGAACAGCTCGGCCATGCCGCCCACGGCGATCTTCTCCAGCAGGAAGTAGTTTCCGTACTCCTCGATGGCGGCGGGTGCGGCCGGAACCTCGGGCCGAGCCAGCGACGAGGGGAGGGATTCGCCGGTCTGTGGCACCTGGGCGACCACCCAGTCGAAGGGGTCATGGACGCCGGAGATGCCACTGAGGGTGAAATCGGAAGGGCCCAGGGCCTCCGCCTGGGCGACCGGAGCCGGGAATCTAGCCTCGGCCATCCGGACCGGGGCCACCGTGACCGAGGGCGTGGGAAGGCCCGCACGTTCCGGAGTGGATATGGACAGGGCCTCTACCTCCTGGAGGACAGGACCGAAGATGTCCTCCGCGCTCAAGGGCGCCTGGGGAGGCGGAGGTGGCGCCGGAACCTGGGCCTGCCGGAACAGGGTGAAGGGATCGGCCGGAGCCGGGACCGCCCCCCGCTCCAGGTCCTGCAACAGGTCCCCGAAGATGTCGTCCCGGCTGAGCTTCGGCTCCTCCGGGCGGTACTTCCGCAGGGCCTGGGCGAGGGCATCTCCGGGCTGGGTGCGCTCCAGATACGCCTGGACCGCCACCGCCTGGCCCTGTGGAATGGAGCCCGGGGCGGAGGTCCCCGAGAGCACCAGCACCGGCAGTCCGGGTCGCCGCTCCTGGAGCCGCTGGGCGAGGGCATACCCGGCCCCGCCCGGGGTGGACGCCTCCAGCAGGAGCAGGTCCGGATCCCGGGCCTGCTGCAGGAAGGCCTGGGCCTCCGCCGACTGGACCCAGCGGACCTCCCAGCCGTCCCCCTCCATGGCCGTGACCAGTCCCGGCGTCCTGAGGGACTCGCCGTCCACGATCAGAAGCAGGGGATTCGACATGGGGCTCCGGGCAGCGGGGAAGCATCCAGGGTAGCGGGAGGCATTGCACCTCGCCATAACTCGAAATCCGGGATACACTTCTCGTTCGGTCCGAGTCTGCCTGGCAGCCCCGGCTGAAATCCACGGGAAAGGAGGTGCATCCACATGCCTTTGGTCAAGGTCAAAGAAGACGAAACCTTCGAGTTCGCCCTTCGCCGCTTCAAGCGGAAGTGCGAGAAGTCCGGCATCCTCAGCGAGCTGAAGAAGCGCCAGCACTACGAGAAGCCCAGCGCCAAGCGCAAGCGGAAGATGCTTGCCGCCCGTAAGAAGACCCTGAAGCGCCTCTCGCAAGAACGGCGAATGATCGGTTGATCCTGCTCGATGCTTCGCATCGAGTGAAAAAGGCCCGCGCGAGCGGGCCTTTTGTTTTACTGAAGACTGAAGCCTGAGGACTGAAGACCGCCCCATGAATCCCGAACTTGAAGCTCTCGAATTTCCCGAAGCGGTCCGGCTGATCCAGTCCGGCGCGCGGACGGCCCCGGCACGGAAGGCGCTCGGCGCCATGCGCCCGGGGGATGGCCTCGCGGGGCTGCGCCGCCTCCACCAGCTGGAGCTCCAGGAGCTCTGGGCGGCCTCGCCGGACCGCCTGCCCACCTTCCCCATGGACGAATCCCTGGATGAGCTGCTGAATCCGGCGGGCTGGCTGCTTCCGGAGCATTGGCGGCAGCTGCGGGACGGCCTGAAAGCCATGTCCGTACTGCTGCAGAGCCTCGCCTCCCTGACCTGGCCGGAATCCCAGCCTGCGCCGCCCGGCACGCACCTGGGCATCGACCGCCTGCAGGTGACGGCCGTCCTGCTGCCGGATCCGGCACCCCTGGCCGAGCGCCTGGCGAAGAGCTTCAATGCCGATGGCCAGCTGGATCCCCTGCGCATTCCGATGCTGGCCAGTTTGTACAAGGTGCGCCAGGAGGCCTACCAGTCGGTGCAGGGCAAGCTTCAGAAGCTGCTGCGCACCTCTCCGGACGCCTTCAACGAGGCCATGGTGGTCGAGCGGAACGGCCGGTTCTGCCTCCCGGTCCGCCAGGAGCGCCGCGGGCTCGTGCCGGGCCTGGTGCTGGATCGCAGCGGCAGCGGCGCCACGGTGTTCATCGAACCCATGGAGGCGGTGCCCCTCAACAACGCCTTCGTCGAAGCGGACCGGGACTACGCCCAGGCCGTCCAGGCCTTCCTCCGCGACCTGCTGGCCGACCTGCGCACCCGCCGCGAGGACTTCACCCGCTGGCGCGAGCTCCAGGCCCAGGCCGACCAGGGGCTGGCGCTCCTGCGCTGGCAGGCCCTCTGCGACGGCCACCTTCCTGAGCTCGCGTCCGACCCGAAGCAGGGCCGCCTCTGCCTCCTGGAGGCCCGCCACCCGCTGCTGCTGCCCGCCGTGCGGGAAGCCATGGGGCTGGAGCCCCTGCCCCACCCGGTGGTGCCGCTCAACCTGGTGATGGAGCCCGGCAAGCCCGGGCTGGTCATCTCAGGCTCCAACACCGGCGGCAAGACCGTGGTGCTCAAGACCGTGGGGCTGCTTTCCACCCTGGCGGCCTGTGGCTGCGCCGTGCCCGCCCGCGAGGGTTCGGCCTTCCCGGCCCTGCCTAGCCTCCACGCGGACATCGGCGACCACCAGACCATCACGGGAAGCCTCTCGACCTTCAGCAGTCATATCCTGCATTTGAAGGAGATCCTCGAAACGGTTCATGACGGTGGCATGGTCCTGCTGGACGAGCTCGGCACCGGCACCGATCCGAAAGAAGGCGCCGCCCTGGGCATCGCCCTGCTGCAGACCCTCTCGCGCCGCCACTGCTGGATCCTCTGTTCCACGCACCTGGGCGAGATCAGCCAGTGGGCCCTCCGCCACACGCGCTTCCAGAACGCCTCGGTCCAGTTCGACGAGGCGCGCCTGGCCCCCACCTACCGCCTGCTGGTGGGCCAGCCGGGCCAGAGCCGGGCCCTCACCATCGCCGCCCGCCTAGGCCTGCCCCGTGCGGTGCTGGAGCACGCCGACAAGGTGCTGGGCCAGCGCGAGCAGGACTGGCGGGACTTCCTCCGGGAGCTGGAGGCGGAGCGCACGCGGCTGATGGAAGAGGGCGAGGCCCTGCGGCAGGCCCAGGCCGCCGCCGAGAAGGACCGGGAGATCCTGCGCCAGCGCGAGGAGCGCCTGCGCCTGGAACGCGACGCATTCCAGGCGGAATCAAAGGCCAAAGTGGCGCGGGTGCTGGATTTCCTCGACCACGAAGGCAAGCGCCTGGTCCGGGAGCTGAAGGAACGGCAAAAGGCCGAGTCCGTGAACGCCGACCGCCTGGGCACCGAGGCCCATGAGCGGGTGAGGCAGCTGACCCGCCTGGCCCAGGCCGAGCTCCATCCCGGTGGAACGAAGCCTGGAAACTCAGCCCCCCTCCAAGTCCGCGAAGGCGGCTTCGCCCGGCATCGGGGCCTGGGCGTCGAGGGCAAGGTCATGGCCCTGAAGGGCGACCGGGCCACCCTGGAAACGCCCCAGGGCCGGCGCCTCGAATGTCGGGTGGGCGAGCTGGAACCCATCGGAGCCCGGGAGGCGGCTCCCAAGGCCACCGGCAAGGTCCGGGTCCGGGCCGAGGTCCAGGAAGTGGACTCCGAGATCAACCTCATCGGCCGGGCCAGCGACGACGTGGACAGCGAGATCTACCGCTTCGTCGAGGAGGCCCTGGCGGCCGGGCGCCGCACCATCCGCATCGTCCACGGCCACGGGACCGGAAAATTGAAAGCCGCGGTCCGGGAGGCCCTGCGCGGGCATCCGGGCATCGCCCGGGTGGAGGACGCCCCCCAGGCCCAGGGCGGGGCCGGGGCCACCGTCGTTACGCTCCGTTAACCTCCGAAAATTCAACTCCATTCCCGGGGCTTCCGATGCAGGGGAACACCTTGTTCAGGGGCGGACCATGGAATTCTGGAAGAACCTCAACATCCGCAAGAAGCTGATGTATTCGATCCTGGCCCTCGCGGTCGTGCTCGGCCTCGCTTCGACCGCCTTCTCGCTCTGGCGCCTGAACTCGGCCCTGAACGACGGCCTGAGGCTGAAGGCGGAGAGCCTCACGGGCCTCGTGGCCGACGGCATCCAGTCCGGCGTGCAGTTCGAGGACATGGGCCTGGTCGAGCGGGGTCTCGACGGCATGAAGGACGACGCCGACATCACCCAGGCCGCCCTCATCTCCCAGGACCCGGCCACCAAGGCCGCCAAGGTCGTGACCAAGTCCAAGGCCAAGGCCTTCCAGGGGGACCTGACCCCCCTCGCGGACGCCCTGCTGAAGGAGATCGCCAAGGATCCGGCCAAGGAACACACCTTCGTGGAAAAGGACGGGTATGTGCTGGTCAGCGGTCTGGTGAAGATCGAGGGCGCGCCGGTGAAGTCCTACCTCATGCTCCTGGTCAACCGGGACCGCCTGCGCTCCAACCAGGCAGGCGCCCTCGTCGGCATGGCCCTGCTGGGCCTGCTGATGATCGGCGCGGGCTGGGCTGCGGCCTACTTCCTGGGCAACGCCATCGTCTCGCCCCTGGAACACATCCAGGGCCGCATGCGCGACATCTCCGAGGGTGAGGGTGACCTCACCGCCCGCCTGGACGTGCATGGCAACGATGAGATCGCGGCTCTGGCCGGGCACTTCAACCGCTTCGTGGACAACATCCACCAGATCGTCCAGCAGGTGATGGCGATCTCGACCAACATCGCCTCGGGTTCGCTGCAGATGTCGGCGGGCATGTCCGAGATGCACAGCACCGCCCAGAGCATCGCCCACGCGGCCGAGAGCCAGAAGGCCAGCGTCTCCACCACCACCGACAGCGTCAACGGCATCGCCGGTTCGTCCCAGGTGGTCAACTCCAACGTGGCGGATGCGCTGCAGGTCTTCGAGCAGGCCCAGCAGGCGGCCGGCAAGGGGGGCACCGCCGTGGGCAGCGCCGTCTCCGGCATGCAGGCCATCAACCAGAACTCGAAACAGATCGGCAACATCCTCACGGTGATCACCGAGATCGCCAACCAGACCAACCTGCTCTCCCTCAATGCCGCCATCGAGGCCGCCAAGGCCGGCGAGCACGGCAAGGGCTTCGCCGTGGTCGCCGAGGAAGTCCGCAAGCTGGCCGAGCGCAGCGCCACCGCCGCCAAGGAGATCACGGCCCTCATCCAGACCTCCAACCGCGCCATCGGGGACGGCACCAAGATGGTGAACACCGCGGGCGAGGCCCTCACCAGCATCCAGGCCGCCATCACCGACTCCGCCGAGCGCATGAAGACCATCGGCAGCCAGAGCGAGACCCAGAGCCGCGACAGCCAGTCCGTGGTGTCCGCCATGGGCAACCTCACGGCCATCGCCGAGCAGAACGCCGCCGCCATGGAGGAGATGGCCGCCACCATCAAGGAGTCCACCCGCACCGTGGACGAGCTCAGCCACCTGGCCGAGCAGCTCAACTCCCTGGTGGCGCGCTTCCGGATCTGATCTGGATCCAGCCTGCAGACGAAGGCCCCGCCAGCGCGGGGCCTTTGCTTCGCCACCTGGAGTGAGCCCCTCCGGAACGCTCAGGCCAGGTTCCGCGCCTTTAGGAAGGTCACGAACCCGAAGTCGCCGTCGCTGATGTGGTGCTTGAGCCAGCCCTCCATGAAGGTCGGCACCATCAGGGCCATGGCCTGGTGGCTCTCCTGGAACTTGGCCAGCAGCTCGTGGAGGCTGGTCAGCATCGAGGCGTGCTCGGACACGTGCTGCGTGAGGTCGGGGTAGGCGAAGCGGCCCATGTAGGTCTCCTCGGTGGCAAAGTGCCGCTCCGAGCAGGCCACCAGGTCCTGGAGCAGGGCCTCCACCGCGCTCCGGTCCGCATCCTCCTGGACCATCCGCCGCAGGCGATCGACGATCCGGAACAGCTCCTGATGCTGCTCGTCGATGAGCTTGATGCCGGTGTCGTAGCGCGTGTTCCAGGCCACTTCCATGACTTCGGTGCTCCCCTTCACATTGGAGGTCCCACGGTGCCGGGGATGCCGTCGAATCAATCCGCTCAGCGGGCGAATGCCGCCAGTCGACTGTAGGTTTTCAGGACCCGCCGATCAAGTGAAATCCGTTTCATGACATCAATTAGTCATTGCGATTAATGCGCTTAACCTCGGCGGGCGTCGCGCGGCGAGCGTCACCCACCAAAGCAGAAGGCCCCCGAGGGCCCCGACAATTTGGTACCGGTGGTCGGACTCCGGTCCTTGAAATGAATGCGTCGGCTTCACCGAGATCAGGCGGTTTGACCGCAGTCGGAAGTCGATCCGAAGGTCGATCATTTTTCCCCGCCAGGAAAGTGCCTGGGAAAGTGGCCACCCCCCTTTTGACTCAAAAAATCGAGGGTGCTCGATGATCAACACGAAAAAGTTTTCACCAGCGAAATCTATATGAGTTGACGGTTATATTAAGCATGGATACTGGATGACTGAGCACTCGAATGACAACCCACTGAACCTTGCCCTCATCCGAGCTATCGAGGAGGCCTATCAGGCGTCAGCGCAGTTGGAGGAACTGCTCCTGGCAGACCTAGACGAACCTGGGCTTTCCAGGGCACAGGTAGAAGAGCGACAGGAGGTCTCCAGAACCACCATCCGGATCTATGGCAACCTTGAACTAGCTAGAGCGCAAAGGCTGGGTTCGAGTTGAGCTAAGGGTTGGGGCGACCAACCACTCTCTATTGATTTGGCAGTGTAAGTGCTAGTTCGTATATCTGAACTGTCTCATGAATTATTCGAGCACTGGTTTTTGCTGAGATACTTCGACCTGCCACGGTTCGATGGCCGCGAGTGTCGACTACCCCATTACTTAGAAGAACCCCTTCAAACTGGGTGTAGCACTGATTCGCACACCAGATTTTCAGAGATGGTAGAGACTGTGGTCCAACCATTCGTTGCGATTGATCTCTTAGGTAGAGCCGACATGGAGAGTCATTGCGAAGATCAATTGCTGCGATTTCCCAGTTCCTCAGTTTCTCAAAGGTGTGCGCATTGAATGGATTTGAGCCCTTCATGGCAAAGATCAATTCGAGCAACATTTTCATTTGGGATAGATCCAAGACAGTAGGGCTATCAAGTAGCTCCTTAATCTTCTTGAAGCGAACCTCATCCGTTACTGCTATCTCCGAAGTTGCAACCTCATTGCACCACACGGCAGAATTCGGAACGAACAATAACGCGATAAGGAGTGTCGTCCGAATCATAGAGAGCCCTAACGAATGAAAGTTGCCGAACCCGCCTGTACTGAGGCGCTAAACAAAGCCGAGGAAGCGAGATGTTGAGAGAGAGCGGAGGACATAGCAGGCGGGGTCCGAGTGCAGCGGAGGGTTAGGCGATGGGGGATTGATTCGTTGGCATTTGCGATTTGATAATTTCAGCCAATTCATCGCCATTTTCGAGGTAATCAATCGATAGAATATCCTTCTTGCCCATGGTAATTAGTAATTCAGAATCGACCAGGCCATTTTTGATTTCCACCTTTTGAATGGATTGATACGGGATTCTTCTCCTGAGATGCCCCTTAATGAATATGAGCCGACTGTCGGTCAGAAGAACCCGAGTTTTCACGTACGACCAGACCAAATAAGCCGAAAGAGATACCCCAATAGGCATAATTGCCACCAGCCAAATCCAATTGAGCGTGGACATCTCAGACATTTTAAAAACGGGGCCATTCTGAAAAGATGTGGGGTTCATGAAATAAAAGATGGGCAACAGAAGGAAGACAATCGCTGGGAATGCGCGGTTGAACAAGATCTGGAAGATTAGGGCGTACGGCAATTTTTTTGATCGTGCCACTAAGCGCTCGTTCTCTGCCAAGTGGATTAGATCATTTGCGGGCATTGGAATCGCCTAACGGAAGAAGCTCACCAGCCCCACCTGCGCCGAGGCGCTGAACGAAGCCAGGAAAGTCGGAGAATGAGAGAGAGCGGAAAACATTGCTGTTGGGGTCCAACTTAAGCGGAGGGTTAGGCCAGGTCACACAGAACAAGGGGCGTGTCATTCAAGGTTGTGGGCCACAGTGGGGTACCAATGTGAAAGCTGTGCGCTGAAGATTTGACGGATGACTTTGACATTATTGTGCCAGTCCTCGAAGAACCCAGGAACACCCCAGCCGGGAGGATAAGAATACTGTTCGCCCTCATCACCAAATTTCGAAAGCCAGAACTCGGGTTCTTGGGAATCGGAAACCTCGAAGCATAAGGGGTCGAAAAGAATGGGTTCACCCCTGTCATCGAGTATTCGAAAATCGCCAGCCTCAATTCCTAGAACCTCATATTCATGGCCGAGAGAAAGTGACCACACATTCCTGCCATCACAGGCGACATGATTTCGGAATAGTACCTTCATGGGGCGACCTTGGTTTGGGCCTAACAAATGAAGTTCCCCGACACCGCCTGCGCCGAGGCGCTAAGCGGAGCCAGGAAAGCCGGAGGATGAGAGAGAGCGGAGGACATGTCAGGCGGGGTCCGAGTTGAGCCGAGGGTTAGGCGCTACCGTCATAGCCGTTTAAACCCCTTGATTACATCCGGTAATGCTATCCACAGCCCGAGGCAGGAACCCGCGAAGAAAATAAACATGAAGAGAAAGAATTTGTATGGATCTTCCTTTCGTTTGATTGGATCACCAATTCGGGGAAAGAAAACTCCAGAGCGCATTGATATGAAAATAACTACGAATCCGAATATTGCGAAGGCCGCCATCAACGCGTCATGCACAAGATTCATGGGGGCGCCTAACGAACAAGGCTAACTGGCCCAACCTTGGGCTTGGTGTTCAGATGGTGGGGGAAGGTGGTCATGGTTGGGTCCGGTTCAGCGGAGGGTAGGCCCTTCTTAGGCGGAGGAAGTTGATGACGGGTAATGGTTGCCACAGAAGCCAGAGTGAAATGAAGGCGTAAATGAGCCAAGGAGAGAATTGATAGGAAGCCTTGAACAATTCGATGCCATAACCCCAGGTGGTAAAGAGTAGGATGCAATCAAGAATCACCGTCAGAACCATAAGCGTGATAGCTACACGCCTAGATGGATTCGGGCTGAAGTAGTTGGCTAGTACGAATGGAAGAACGGGGAGTGAAAGGATCGAAACCAAGAGTGGGGAAAGCCAGCCATGGCCTGCCCCAGCCAGGAAGTAACTTAGGATGAGCAGGGTGAAGCCCGAGGCGATGCCACTGAATGCTGCCTCATTGCGGGACATTGTCGTCATGGTGCGGCCTAACGGAAGAAGCTAAGCGGCCACGCCTGCGCCGAGGCGATGAGCGAAGCCGAGGATGCGGATAGCTGAGAGAGAACGGAAGACAATGCAGGCGGGGGTAGACTTGAGTGGAGGGCTAGGGTGATATCTGTTGGTTTAACGGGTCGGCTTCATATTGACCGAGGACTTCCAGCCATAGTCTGGCTGTCATGGCGATATTAGTTTCCGTGGATCGACTAAAGCGATTCAATAGTTTTCGAATGAGCAACATCTTTTCCGGCCCTTGTCCGCCTCCATCTGCTGCCACAGCATAGAGCCCTAGCTTCTTTCGTTTTGGGACTGGCCGCATGGCCACAGCCTTAAGAATTTCCCTAGGGTGGGTGATGAAGGTATCACCGAGCCATGATCCGAGCTCTTCGGCAGTGGCACCATCACAGTGATCGCCAGCGTCTAGGATCGCGCCAAGGACTTTATGGTCTCCCTTGTCGTACCAATACATGGCCTCAGCAAGAGACTCTTCGGTCCATTCAACATTCCCCGAAGCCTTTCCAGTGGAAATGACCTGAAGCACTAATTTCCGGCGCTTGGTCGGCGGGGGAAATTTCTTTGAGTATGGAAATTGCCCGTAAACGGAGGAGACGAACAGCAATCCTAGAAGAGCCGCGCGTATGAACATCGGAGGAGCCCTAACTTTGTATTGGACGGAGGATCTTAGACCCCATCAGTTCCCCTATTCAGGAACATTGCCGGGGCACGGTTTTACGGATCCTACCAAGGAATCGATTCATGTACACTTGAAGCCACGGCCCTCTGGCGGAATGGCAGACGCGCTCGACTCAAAATCGAATGCCGAAAGGCGTCCCGGTTCGACCCCGGGGAGGGCTACCAGAACACTCGAATCGATCCCAAACAGGGTCGATTTTTTTTGGCCTAAAACCGGTAGCAAGCTGGTATCAAAAATGCCACTTACGCATGTAACCTGTTTTATTTCTTCATCCATAAAGGATTTTGAGTCCGTCGCGTCTGCCATTTCGCCACACCGGCCAGAAGGGCCAGGATATCGCGGTGGCGCGGGTTTTCAAAGCGCGGTAAGAGGGATCCTGCGTCCCGCGCCGAAGGCCTTGGGGCTCACCTTGAAGGCGAAGGGCAGCTGGCGCCGCTTGAACTCCGTGCGGCGGAGGAGGCCGAGGATGCGGGGCAATGCGGCCCTGGCCTGCGCGAGGGCGGCGCCCTCCAACAGCAGCGCCAGATCGTCCACGAGGCCTTCTTCCGGCCGCTGCGCTTCGAGGGCGGCGCCCAGGATGGCGTCCAGCTGCGCGTAGGGCAGCAGGCTGGCCTCGTCGGTCTGGCCCGGCCTCAGCTCGGCGGTGGGCGGACGCTCGATGACACCCCTCGGAACGGCCTCGCCCAGGTCCAGGGCCATGGCATAGACGCGCGCCTTGAGGCAGTCGCCCAGGGGGGCGAAGGCGCCGATGCCATCGCCATACAGCGTGAAGTAGCCCGTGGCGGCCTCGCTCTTGTTGCCCGTGTTCAGCACCGCCACGCGATCCGTCCCCAGCCACTGGTGGATCTCGGGCTCGGAGGTCAGGGCCATGAGCAGGCTGCCCCGGCAGCGGCTCTGCAGGTTCTCGTCCGTCAGGCCGAAGGCGCGGCCGGGCAGTGCCTGTCCCAGCGCTGCGCCGAAACCCGCGAAGGGCGCGTCCGCGTCCAGGCGCAGGAAGCCCATGCCCAGGTGCCGCGCCTGCTGCTCGGCGAGGTCGGCGCTGACGCCGCTGCTGTAGCGCGTGGGCAGGGCGGCGCCCAGGACGCGCTCGGGTCCGAGGGCCTCCACCGCCAGGGCGGCAGCCACGGCGCTGTCGATGCCCCCCGAGAGCCCGAGAACCACCGCTTCCAGGCCCTGCTTCGCCAGGTTGTCGCGGATGCCGGTCACCAGGGCGTGGCGCAGCCAGGGGCCTTCATCCACGGCCCGCCAGGCCTGGCCCGGCGCGGCGGGATCGACCATGAGCGGGCCTTCGTGGAAGGACTCGCAGCCCTGCCAGCGGCCATCCGGCAGGGCCAGACCGGACCCCCCGTCGAAGAGTAGCCAGCTCTCGGCCCCGACGCGGCTGGCATAGGCGATGGGCACGCCGTGCTTCTCGGCCAGACCCGGCAGCAGGCGACGGCGCTGGGCCTCCTTCGAGGGGATCGCCCAGGGCGCGGTGCGGCCCGGCGGCAGCCAGCTGCCCAGGGCGCTGGGACTGGCACTGGCATTGAGGATCAGCGTGGCCCCAGCGGCCACCAGATCGGCGATGGGATCCAGGCCGTAGCCCACGGGCGCATTGCCCAGCTGGGGATCGGCCCAGAGGTCCTCGCAGATGGACAGCCCGATGCGGTGCCCCTGGAAGGCAACCAGCGGCTGGGCCGAGGCATCCGGCTCGAAGTAGCGGTGCTCGTCGAACACGTCATAGCTGGGCAGCACCCGCTTGCGGGCGCAGTGGCGCAGGCCGCCGTCCGCGCACCACCAGAGCTCGTTCCAGAGCCGGCCGGAAGGCGCGGGCCGGGCCGTCCCGAACACCAGGGGCACCGTGCCCGACAGCGCCGCCAGCCGGAGGGACTCGGCCTCCACGCGCCGCCGCAGGCCCGGCTCCCAGAGCCGGTCCTCCAGCAGGTAGCCGGGGATCGTCAGTTCCGGGGCCAGCACCAGCTGGGCGCCCGAGGCGATCGCCTCGCCGTAGGCCCGTTCCAGCTTGCGGCCATTGCCCTCGGGATCCCCGAGGCGGGCGTTGAGCTGAAGCAGCGCGATTCGCATCCCACCAACTTACCAGCGGATCTCTGCGCAGGTGCCGCCCTCGGGCCGGGGCGAAAGCCGGAGGTCCGCCCCCTGGGCATTGAGCCACTTCAGCGCCAGGGGCAGCCCCAGGCCCGTGCCATCGGGCCGGCCGCTCTCGAAGGGCCGCAGCATGCGGATGGCCGTGTCCTCCGACAACCCGGGCCCCTCGTCCAGCACCTCCAGGCGTCCCTCGGCGATCCTCACCAGGATGCGCCCCCCGAGGGGCGTGGCCTGGCAGGCATTCTCCAGGAGGTTCACCAGGGCCTGGTGCAGCAGCACCGGATCCCCGCGGACGGCCCCCCGCCCTTCGCACAGCAGGCTGCGCCCCTGGCTCACGGGACGGCGCTTCAGCTCCGTCAGGGCCTGGGCCACCACGTCCTCGAGCCTCAGGTCCTCGGCGATGGGGTCCAGCGGCTTGGCCCACTGGAGGAACCGCTGGACCAGGCGCTCAAGCCCCTCGGTCTCCTCCAGCACCGCGTGGGCGGCCTCCCCGTGGCCCACCCGCTTCAGGAGCTGGCCCTGCCCCTTGAGCACCGCCAGGCCGTTCTTCAGCTGGTGGGCCACGCCCGCCGTCATCTCGCCGAGCTCGGCGAACCGCTCCCGCAGCTGATGCCGGCGCTCCTCCAGCTCGGCCTCGGTGACATCCTCGAACTGCACCAGGGCGCCGATCCGGTCCGGCGCCTCGATGCGCTGGACGCGCCAGCGGCGTCCCCCGGCCTCCAGGCGCCGGGCCGGGCCGGGCTCGCCTTCCAGCGCCTCCCGCAACCAGGCGAAGGGCTCCAGCACGAAGGCCGCCTCCAGGCCCACCACCCCCGGCGTGACGCCCAGGAGCTCGCGGCCCTGGCGATTCAGGGCCGCCAGACGATGCCGCTGGTCCACCCAGAGCAGGCCCATGGGCAGGGCATCCAGCAGGCGTTCATGGACCGTGCGCAGCTCCCCCAGGGTGGCCGCCAGCTCGCCGCGCTCCTTCAGGCTGCCGGACACCGCCGACAACAGCAGCGACTCGGGATCGGCGGCCGTCCGGCGGCGCAGGCGGGCCCAGCGCACCAGGACCACCAGCATCCCCCCCAGCACCGTGGCAAGGGGGAGGGCCAGGACGAGCCAGGCGACAAGGTGTGGACGCATCCCAACAGGTTAATCTGGATCCCATGGACAGACAGCCGATCTACATCGTCTCCGGGGGCTCCGGCGAGACCGCCCACCGCATGGTGCAGGCGGCCCTCACCCAGTTCGCCAAGGGGGAGAGCTCGGCCCTGGTGCGCCGCTTCCAGAACGTCCGCTCCCAGGAGGACCTGGATCGGGTGCTGCAGCTGGCCGCGGACAAGCGCGCCGTCATCATCCACACCACCGTGTCCCGGGAGATGCGGGACTACCTCGACAAGCGCTGCGCCGAGCTGCGCCTCACCCAGGTGGACCTCTTCGGCAACCTGCTCGACACCCTGGCGCTCTACCTGCGGGAGCGGCCCGAGGAGCGGCCCGGCAGCTTCCACGCCGTGGGCGACAAGTACTTCCGCCGCATCGAGGCCATCGAGTTCGCCCTGAAGTTCGACGACGGCATCGACATGGGGGGCCTGGTGGATGCCGACATCGTGCTGGTGGGCATCAGCCGCACCAGCAAGACGCCGCTGTCCATGTATCTCGCCATGGAGGGCTTCAAGGTCATGAACGTGCCCCTGGTGCCGGGCGTGCCCCTGCCCCCCGAGCTGGCGGGCATCCCCCAGGGCCGCATCGTGGGCCTCACCATCCAGGCCGACCGGCTCCAGGAGATCCGCGCCTACCGCCTGAAGCGCCTGGGCGCCACGGGCAGCGCGGACAGCTACAGCGACATGGGCCGCATCCTGGATGAGCTCGCCTATGCCGACGATGTCTTCAAGCTGCACCGCCGCTGGCCCGTGCTGGACGTCACCGGTCGCAGCATCGAGGAGACCGCGGGCCTGGTGCTGGACCGCGTCTTCGGCAAGGAGCGGGCGGTTTAACCCAGCCGCCGGTCGCGGCTCCTGCGCTCAGCGCATGCCTTTCGGCAGCCCACGGCGTGTGGGTGTGCGGGAGAACTCCGGCATGCGCCTTGAATGGCTGGGGGGATAGACTCCGGGCTGGAAGCCATAACGGAAGAGCAGCTCACCATCAGGGAGATCTTTCAGGCGCTCGGGATCCGCAGCCATCAGCTCCGTCCTGACCTTGGCCTGAAGGGCGAAGGCACCCTGCCGGGTTTCATGGGTGAAGCGAAGTTTCTGCTTATCGCCTGTCTCCCGCCAACGCCCATTGGTGGCCGTTTCGAGCGCCAGGTAGATGGCACTGGCAATCCAAGGTTCGATCGCATCCCCACAGCGGATCCAAGGCAGGGTGGTGACACGGATGTCGATCTCGTAGATGTCTCCGGGAGCCCCCACGAGCAGGCTGCCATAGTCCGGATCCAGGCCTGGAACCAGCCTGTAGCGGGCCTTCCGATCCGCCCCTGGCAATTGGCTGACCACCTGCTGAAGGCTGGGGGAGTGGGCCAGGGCCCACTGGTACGCCCCGAGGATCATCGGATCTGAGCCCGGAAGCAGGGGCAGGTCCGGAGTGAGCTGGACAACCTGGGTGGGCGGAGGCGGGGTGGGCCACGGCATGGGGGAATCCTACAGCTCCTCCTCCAGGCGCTGCACCAGCGTCCGCAGGATCCTGATCCGCCCGTAGTACTTGTTCTCGCTCTCCACGAGGGTCCAGGGGGCGATCTCGGTGCTGGTGCGGTCGAGCATGTCGCAGATGGCGCTTTCGTAGGCGGGCCACTTCTCCCGGTTGCGCCAGTCCTCCTCGGTGATCTTGAAGCGCTTGAAGGGCGTGGCCTGGCGCTCCTCGAAGCGGCGCAGCTGCTCCTCCTGGCTGATGGACAGCCAGAACTTCAGCAGGATGCTGCGACTCCTCACGATCTGGTCCTCGAAGTCGTTGATCTCGCTGTAGGCCCGCTGCCAGTCCGCCTCGGAGCAGAACCCCTCGACCCGCTCCACCAGCACGCGGCCGTACCAGCTGCGATCGAAGAACATGACGCGGCCGCGCCGCGGGAGGTTGCGCCAGAAGCGCCAGAGGTAGGGCTGGGCCCGCTCCTCCTCGGTGGGGGCCGCCACGGGCTGGATGCGATAGGTGCGGGCGTCGAGGGCCTGGGTGATGCGGCGGATGCTGCCGCCCTTCCCGGCCGCATCCACGCCTTCGAAGACCATCACGACCGAGTGCTTCCCGAAGTTGCGGTGGCGCGTGAGCAGATTCAGCTTCCCCTGGAGGGTGAGCAGCTCCTCCTCGTAGTCCTTCTTGTCCATGCGCTTCGTGAGGTCCAGGGCCTTGAGGATGTTCACGCCATCCAGGTCGATGGCCGGCTTGGGCGGGGCCGCGGCGGGCCTGGGGGCGGGGTTGTCCAGCCGGGCGCGGAGCCGCTCCAGCAGGAGCTTCCCCACGGTGAGCTTCTGATAGCGGGGGTCCGTGGCCTCCACCACGATCCAGGGGGAGTCCGCCGTGCTGGTGGAGCGCAGCGCCCGCTCCGCCACCTGGCGGAAGGTGTCGTACATCTCGAAGTGCTTCCAGTCCCGGGGCGTCACCCGCCAGCGGGTCTTGGGATCCTTCTCCAGGCTCTTCAGCCGCTTCTTCTGCGTGTCCTTGCCCAGGTGCATCCAGAACTTCAGCACAAGGGCGCCCTCGTGGATGAGCATCTGCTCGAAGCGCGCCACCCGGGCCATGTCCTGGTCCAGGTCCGAGGTCTTGATGCGGCCATGGGCCCGCTCGAGGATGGGCCACGTGTACCAGGAGCCGTCGAAGATGCCGATCTTCCCCTTGGGCGGCAGCATGCGCCAGTAGCGCCACATGTGGGGCCGCTCCCGCTCCTCGTCCGAGGGCTCGTCCAGGCCGTGGGTCTGGATGTGGCGGGGGTCCATCCACTCGTTCAGGGTGTTGACCGTCTCGCTCTTGCCCGAGCCGTCCACGCCCGCCACCAGGATGACCACGGGGAATTTCGCGGCGGCCAGATCGTACTGGGCGTCCAGGAGGGCCTCGCGGAGCGCCGGGACCTCCTTCTCCCAGACCTCCTTGGCGACCTTGTGGCCGAGTTCCGCGGATTCGAACATGGGTCCTCCGGGATGGATGTGCCGCTTTTTCGGCGGGAAAGCCACGATAGCTGATTTCCGCGTCCAGCCTCCGTGGAATGATGGGACCCATGGTTTCCGTCACCGATCCCATCCAGCCCGCCATCGCCCACGCGAAGCGCATCCTCTTCCAGCCCTTCAGCGCCCGGAAGTGGTTCGTGCTGGGGTTCTCCGCCTTCCTGGCCCACCTGGGCGGCGGCGGCGGCTCCTTCAACTACAACGGCAATCCCTTCGACCACTCCTCTCCCGGCGCCCAGCCGGACTTCAGCCCCGTCACCAGCTGGATCTCCGAGCACCTGCCCCTGGTCATCGCCCTCGCCGTGGTGTTCTTCGTCCTCATGCTCGCCCTGGCCGTGCTGTTCCAGTGGCTCAGCAGCCGCGGCCAGCTCATGTTCCTGGATGGCGTGGTCCGGGACCGGGCCGAGATCGTGGAGCCCTGGAACCGCCTGCGGCACCTGGGCGATGACCTCTTCCGGTTCCGCCTGATGCTCCTGCTCGCGACCCTGGCCCTGTTCATCGTCTGCGGGGGCCTGGGGGCCCTCATCGCCCTGCCCGACATCCATGCCCGCACCTTCGGGGGCGCCGCCCTGGCCGGCGTGCTGGTGGGCTGCGGGCTCCTGATCCTCGGGGTCCTCGTCCTCAGCCTCGTCGGCGCGCTGCTCCACGACTTCGTGGTGCCCATCATGTACCACCGTGACCTGCGCGTGCCCGCCGCCTGGCAGGTGCTGCGCCGGGAGCTGCTGCCCGGCCATGGCTGGCACTTCGTGGGGTACTACCTGATGGGCTTCCTGCTGGGCATCGGCGCGGCCATTCTCATGCTGCTCGCCTGCTGTCTCACCTGCTGCGTCGCCATGCTCCCCTACATCAGCTCCGTGGTCTTCCTGCCCCTCTTCGTCTTCTTCCGCTGCTACTCCCTGGAGTTCCTGGCGCAGTTCGGGGACGAGTGGCGGATCATCCAGGTGCCGGAACCCGTCGTCGAGCCCTAGTATTCATTCGCCAGATCCCCGGCCCGCACCTGCTTTTCGAAGGGCTGGAACACCGGCGCGCCGGCGGTCTGGGCGATCCACTCGGCCACGCGGGTGCCATCCACGGCGGCGGAGGTGATGCCGCCCGCGAAACCCGCGCCCTCGCCGCAGGGATAGAGGCCCGGGTGCGACACGGACTGTCCGTCCTCGCCCCGCAGCAGCTGGATGGGGCTGCTGGTGCGGCTTTCGATGGCCAGCAGGATGGCCTCGCGGCTGGCGAAGCCGTGGATCTTCTTGTCGAAGGTGGGCAGCGCGCCCGCCAGCTGCTCCCGCACGAAGTCCGGCAGGCAGGTCTGCAGGTCCGCCGCCACGGCGAAGGGACGGAAGCTGGTGCGAGGCAGTTTCCCCGTGGCGCGGCCCCTGAGGAAGTCCTGCACGGCCATGGCGGGCGCGCCGTAGGTCTCACCGGCGGCGCGGAAGGCGGCCTGTTCCCACTTGCGCTGGAAGTACATGCCCCCCAGCAGGTGGTCGCTGCCGAAATCCGCCGTGTTCACCTTGGCCACCAGGCCCGAGTTCGCAAAGCCCGAATCGCGTTTCTCGTTGCTCATGCCGTTCACCACCACGCCGCCGGCCTCGCTGCTGCACTGGATCACTTCGCCGCCGGGGCACATGCAGAAGCTGTAGGCGGCGCGGTTCAGGCCGAAGTTGCAGACCAGCTTGTAGTCCGCGGCGGGCAGCGAGGGGTGGCCTGTGCTGGGCCCGTACTGGGAGCGGTCGATGAGGTCCTGGGGGTGCTCCACCCGCACGCCCATGGCGAAGGGCTTCTGGCGCATGGCCACGCCGTGCCGGTGCAGCATCTCGAAGGTGTCCCGGGCGCTGTGGCCCGGCGCCAGCACCAGGGCTTCGCAGGGCAGCTCCTCGCCGCTGGCCAGCACGGCCGCGCGGACGCGCCCCTGCTCGTCGAAGCGCACATCCGCCAGCCGGGCATGGAAGCGGTACTGGGCGCCCCGGGCTTCGGCCGACCTGCGGATCAGCACCGCGCAGCGGCGGATGACATCCGTGCCCACGTGGGGCTTGGCGAGGTAGAGAATGCGTGGATTGGCGCCGAAGCGCACGAAGGCGTCCAGCACGTACCGCGTGGCGGGGTGCCCGATGCGCGTGGTGAGCTTGCCATCGCTGAAGGTGCCGGCGCCGCCTTCGCCGAACTGGGCGTTGGCCTCGGGATCCAGCACCGCGTCCTTCCACAACCCGGCGATGGCCTTCACCCGCTCGCCCATGGCGGGACCCCGCTCCAGCACGATGGGCTCGAGGCCGTAGTCCAGCAGGCGCAGCGCGCAGAAGGTGCCGGCGGGACCGCTGCCCACCACGACGACCCTCGGACGGCGCGGTAGCTGCGCCACCGCGTAGGGCGCCGGGACCGGCGCCAGGTCCAGCTTCAGGCCACCGGGCAGCGGGCCCAGCTCAAGGAGGCGGTCCGACTCGAAGCTGAGGGCCGTGAGGAAACGGATGGCCCCCTTGTGGCGGGCGTCCAGGCTGCGGCGCTCCAGGGTCACGGCGCGGTAGTCCTTGGGCGATCCACCCAGGGTGTGGGCCAACGGAACCGCCAGGTCCAGCGCCTCCTCGCCCAGGTTCAACGGCAGGTTGGAGAGCAGGTAGCGCATGGTCGCCTCGGCGGGTGGAGTCCACGGGACTCAAAGCCAGAGGACAGCTTAGCTCTCCAATGGGCCCGGATCTAGTTGTGGAAGCCCACCAGTTCCACATCGAACACCAGCATGCCGGCGGGCATGCCGGCCTGGCCACGGTAGGCCCGCTTTTCGGGGATCCAGAACCGGCGCCGCTCGCCCGCGACCATGAGCTGCAGGCCTTCGACCCAGCCTTCGATGGTGTCCTTCAGCTGCAGCGATACCGAGGCGCCCTTGGGAATCGAGGTGTCGAAGAGCTTCCCATCCGTGGTCCAGCCAGTGTAGTGCACCGACACCCAGCTGGCGCGGGTCGGGTGGGCCTGGCCCGTGCCGGGCCTGAGGATCTTGAAGGCCACGCCGGAGCGGAGCACCTGCGCATCCGGACCAGGCGCCGCCACGTCCGCCGGGGCCTGGCTGGGAGGAGGGAGGATTTCCAGCAGTTCCAGATCCATGACCACGGCGCCGGCGGGCCTGCCCTTGGCACCGGCGAAGGCCAGGGGCTCGGGGATCCAGAGCTGGCGCCGCTCGCCGATGGTCATGGTGGTCAGGCTCTCCCGCATGCCCGGCATGATCCGCTCCATGCTGAGGCAGAGCGCTTCACCGTCGGCGCGGGTGTCCGCGAAGGTCTTCCCTTCGGCATCCCGTCCGGTGAAGTGCACCCGCACGAAATCCTTCAGGCCAGGGCGGGAGCCCTCGCGTCCGGCGTGGATCACCTGGTAGGCCAGCCCGCTTGGGGTCCGGGTGGCGTCCGCCGGGGGCACCCCCTGGTCGGCGGGGGCGGCCTGGATCATCAGGGCGGCGGGCAGGCAAAGCAGTGGGAGCAGGCGCATGGTGGGGTTCCCGGGGTTGGGCGGTGGCCAAACGCCCATTTTCCCCAGGCCTGGATGTCATGGCCAGATTCGAGTCCCGAATCCCAGCGGACAGCCCTGAAAGAAAGCCCGGGATGATTTATGTCTAGATGTATACTTAGACACGGAGCGACGCCCATGGAACCGAATCTGAAGAGAGTGGTGGTGGCCGGGGGCACGGGTCTGGTGGGACGCCAGCTGGTCCGGGCCCTGATCGACTTGGGTGTCCGGGTGCAGGTGCTCACCCGGAAACCCCTCACCCTCCATGTGCCGGCCGGGGCCTCCGCCCACGGCTGGGACGAGCTGCCCAGCCTGTTGGAGGGCGCCGATGCCGTGATCAACCTGGCGGGCGAAGGCATCGCCGACCGGCGCTGGTCCCCCGCCCGCAAGCAGGCCATCCGCCAGAGCCGCCTGGACGCCACCCGTCAGCTCGTCTCCGCCATGAAGGCCTGCGCCCAGGCCCCCTCGGCCCTGGTGAACGCCTCGGCCATCGGCTACTACATCCCCAAGGGCGCCGTTCCCATCACCGAAACCGGGGCCCCCGGTTCGGGGTTCCTGGCCGAGGTCTGCCAGGCCTGGGAGGCGGAGGCCCAGGCGGCCACGGCCCTGGGCGTCCGCGTGGCGTGCATCCGCATCGGGGTGGTCCTCGCCGAGGAGGGTGGCGCGCTTCCGAAGATGGCCATACCCATTCGCTGGTTCCAGGGCTGCAAGCTGGGCGCCGGCACGCAGGGCCTGAGCTGGATCCACGAGGCGGACCTCGTGGCCATGCTCATCGAGGCGGCCCGCAACCCCACCTGGGAAGGCGCCTTCAACGGCACCGCGCCCGAGCCCCTCAGCAACCTGGCCTTCACGCAGCGTCTGGCCCAGCGGCTCCACCGGCCCCTGCTGCCCGTGCCCGGCTTCCTCACCACCCTGGCCACGAAGCTGCTCTTGGGCGAGATGGCGGAGGCGCTGCTGCTCCAGGGTGCCTTCGTGCTGCCCGCCCGCGCCCAGGCCCTGGGCTTCACCTTCCGCTTCCCCACGGCCGAGGCCGCCTTGAAGGATCTGCTGTGAGAGAAGAGGTCTTCATCGCCGTCCAGGACCTTCCGACGCCGCGCCGCGAGGTCTTCGCGTTCTTCTCCGATCCCGCCAACCTGGAGGCCCTCACGCCCCCCTGGCTGAACTTCGAGGTCCTGACGCCAAGGCCGCTGCCCCAAGGCGAAGGTGCCCTGTTCGACTACCGCATCCGGGTGCGCGGCCTTCCCATCCGCTGGCGCACGCTCATCGAGACCTTCATCCCCGGCGAGCGCTTCGTGGATCGCCAGATTGCCGGGCCCTACGCCATCTGGCACCACACGCACCGCTTCGAGGACCTGCCCGATGGCGGCACCCGGATGACCGATCAGGTGCGCTACCGCGTGGGCTGGGGGTTCATCGGCCACCTCGTCACCGCCCTGTGGGTGCGGAAGGATGTGGCCAAGATCTTCGCCTACCGGAAGCAGGTGCTGGCAGAGCGGTTCAAGCCCGCTCCAGCCCCCCGAACCGCGCCATGATGCGCTTATCACCCCCCTGGTCGAAGCGCACGGTATAGGTCAGGCCATCGCCACGCCCCGATGCGGCGAGGATGGTGCCGGCGCCAAACCGGGCGCTCCTCACGCGGGTACCGGCCGGGAAGGCGCTGGGGTCTTCCTTCTCGGCAGGCTCGGGGCGCATGCCGCCGTCGGAGTCGCCGGGAGGAACCGGCGCCTCCTTCACCCGATCGAAGAAGCTGCGGATCCGCTGCAGCTCGGTGGCCACGGAGGCCCCACCGGCGCCCCGGCTGAAGGAGCTGCCGGGCCGCACGCCCTCGCCAGCCTGGTAGAGCTCGGTGCCCCAGCGGATGGGCGCCGTCAGGGCCGCAGCCGGGAGCTCGCGGAGGAAGCGGCTGGGCATGGACAGCATCTCCGTGCCCATGATGCGGCGGCGGCGGGCGGCACTGAGCGTGAGGCGCCGCTGGGCGCGGGTGATGGCCACGTAGAACAGGCGGCGCTCCTCCTCCAGGCCCTCCGGTGTCTCCCGGGCGTTGCGGTTGGGGAAGACGTCCTCCTCCATGCCGATCACGAAGACATAGGGGAACTCCAGGCCCTTGGCGCAGTGGATGGTCATGAGGCTGAGCTGGGCGGCCTCCTCGATCTGGTCGGTATCCGCGGCGAGGGTGATCCGGTCCAGGAACTCCGACAGGCGGAGGCCCAGCGACTCGGATTCGGCGGCGGCGCTGAGGAACTCCTCCAGGTTGCGGATGCGCCCCTCGGCCTCCAGCGTGGCCTCATCCTCGAGGCTCTGGAGGTAGCCGCTCTCCTGGAGCACCCACTTCACCAGGCCGGCGAGCCCCTGCGCCTCGCGCTCCGTTCCGGCGCGGTGGAACAGGTCCAGGAACTTGCCCAGCTCCCGCTGGGCGCGGCCCTTGAGCTCGCCAGCGCGCAGCAGCACGGCCAATCCTTCGAGGGGCGTCCCGCCCTCGGGGATGGCGCCCTCGATCTTGCCGAGGGTGGTGGGACCCACGCCCCGGCTGGGCGCGTTCACGCACCGGCGGAAGCTCACCAGGTCGAAGGGGTTCGAGATGAGCCGCAGGTACGAGATGAGGTCCTTCACCTCCTGGCGCTCGTAGAACTTCACGCCGCCCACCAGGCGGTAGGCCAGGTTCTGGGCGCGCAGCGCCTCTTCCATCTGCCGGGACTGCCAGTTGGCGCGGTAGAGCACGGCGACCTTGGCCTCGTGGTCCAGGTAGCGCAGCTCCTGGATGCGCTGCACCACCCACTCGGACTCCAGCCGCCCTTCGTCCGAGAGCTTGAACTGGATGGACTCGCCCTCGCCCAGGTCCGTGACGAGCGCGCCCTTGCCCTCCACGCGCTGGGCGTTGTTGGCAATCACCTCGGAGGCCGCGTCCAGGATCTTCTTCGTGGAGCGGTAGTTCTGCAGCAGCTCGATGCGCACGGCCTCGGGGAAGTCCTGCTGGAAGTCCAGGATGTTGCGGATGTCTGCGCCACGCCAGCCATAGATCGACTGGTCCTCATCACCGACCACGCACAGGTTGTGGTGCCGTCGCGCCAGGTGCTGCACCAGCAGGTACTGGGCGCGGTTGGTGTCCTGGTACTCGTCCACCAGGATGAACTTGAAGCGCTCGCCATAGACCGACTGCATCACCGGATCGCGGAAGAGGCGCTCGGTCCAGAGCAGCAGGTCGTCGAAGTCGCAGGCCCGGTGGTTCTTCAGGCCCTTCTGGTAGAGGTCGTAGGCATCCAGCACCTTGCGGGTCCACGGATCCAGGGCCTCCTCCCGGGCCTCTTCCGGCAGCAGGCAGCGGTTCTTGAAGTCGCTGATGATCTCGAGGACCTTCTTGGGGTGGAACTGCTTCTCCGGCAGCTTCAGCTCGGCCAGCACCTGCTTGACGAGGCTCTTCTGGTCGGCGGGGTCGAAGATGACGAAGTCGCGGCCCACGGGCGTCCGCTCCCCCTCGCGGCGCAGGATGCGCGTGCAGAAGCTGTGGAAGGTGCTCACCCACAACTGGGCGGCGGGCACGGACACCAGCCGCTGCACCCGCTCCCGCATCTCCTCGGCGGCCTTGTTCGTGAAGGTCATGGCGAGGATCGAGCCGGGGTGCACGCCCTCCTCCTCGACGAGCCAGGCGATGCGCCGGGTGATCACCGTGGTCTTGCCAGAGCCCGCCCCGGCGAGGATCAGGAGGGGGCCATGGGCATGGCGCACCGCCTCCCGTTGGGGGGCGTTCAGATTTCGCAGGAGGGGATGGTCGATCGGTTCGGAGGCGGGGCCGGGCATTGCTCCATGCTACTTGGTGGCTCGCCTCATGGCGTGATGACCTTGTCCCGCTCCGCCTTGCGGAGCACTTCCCGGACGAGGAGCAGCGCCTCGGCTTCGGCGATCCGCTTCTTGAAGGGTGGCATCACCACCCCGAAGAAGATGCCCTTCCGGATCGTCTTCGCCATCATGGCGTCGCTTTCCCTGGCCATTTTCTGCTTGTCCGTGAAGTCCATGCCAGGCAGGCGCTTCCCCTCCGGGCTCCGGGCCGACCCGTCGGCTCCGTGGCATTTCACGCAGTTGTAGGCGTAGAAGGCCTTCAGCTCCCTGCCGGACCTGACCGGTGCCTCGGCCCGCAACCCCAGGTGCGGCGGCATGGCCAGATACAGGATCAGGATGGTCCGCCGCATGGTCACCTCAATTGTGCGCTGAACCATCCACTATGGGGCCGATCCCGCGACGGGGAACCGGAATCAAGAGCGCTTTCTCGCCGCCAGGGGCCGGATGATCTCCGCCACCAGGCGGCGCCCCTCGGCTTCGGACAGTTGCCGCCGGAAGCCCGGCATGGCGCCGCGCCCCTTGAGGATGGACGCCACGAGGCCCGCCTCCTCCTGCTTGGCCAGCCAGCGGGGGTCCGCCAGATTGCGTCCGCCCAGCCGGGCGCCGGTCACGCCCCGGCCCGTCCCCTCCGGGCCGTGGCAGACCGCACAGCGCTCCTGGAAGAAGGCCTTCAGGTCCCGGACCTCCGCGGTCAGGGGCAGCGTGGAGAACGCCAGCAGCAGCACGGCGGCACGGGAAATCATGGGTCGAACCTACCATGTCCCGCGGTCTCTCGTTAGGCTGGACCCACGCGCCCGTGGCGGAATGGCAGACGCCGCGGACTTAAAATCCGCTGCCCGCAAGGGCGTGCCGGTTCGAGTCCGGCCGGGCGCACCAGGGCCAATATCGGGGGGACGGCTATGTTTTGAACCGCCCCATGAGGTCCGCCAGGCCTTCGGCGGTGCGCGAGAGCTGCTCGGTGGTCGCGGCGTTGCTGTCCACTGTTCCCGACAGCTGCACGCTGGCGCTGGCGTTCTGGACGGCCTGCTGGGCCCCGAGCTCCACCTGCTTGGCGACCTCTTCGCTGGCCTTGGCCTGCTCACCCGAGGCGGCCTCGATCTGGGTGGACATGGCGGCCACCTCGGAGATGTGGTCGCGGATGGTCTCCAGGGCCTGGACCGCATCCTGGACCGTGGCCTTGCCCTGCGTCACCGCCCGATTGCTGCCTTCGATGAGCTGGGCGATCTCCCGGGCGGAGGCGTCGCTGCGTTCGGCCAGCTTCCGCACTTCCTCGGCGACCACTGCGAAGCCCTTGCCCAGTGAGCCTGCCGTGGCGGCCTCGATGGCGGCGTTCAGGGAGAGCAGGTTCGTCTGCCGGGCGATGTCCTGGATCACCTGGACGGCCTCGACCATCTGCCCCGTGGCCTCCTCCACGCGGTCCATGGCCTTGATGGCGGCCTGGCCCGATGCGTTGGCGTCCTGGGCCGTCCTGGAGGCCTCCATGGCGCGGTGGTGGCTGGTCTGGACGTGGTCGGCCACTTCCCGGACCGAGGCGGACAGCTCGGTGATGGCAGAGGCCATGCGGTCCGTGGAGGTGCGCTGGGAATCGGCGTTGCGGGCCAGCTCCCGGCTGGTGCTGGCGATCTCGTGGGTCGCCGTGGCGATCTCGCTGCTGTTCTGCTGGACCCGCATGGCGTCGAAGCGGATGCGGTTGATGGTGGTCTTCAGGTAGGCCTGCATCCCGCGCAGCGTGGCCATGAGGCTGGTCCGGTCGCCGGGCCGCGTGGGGATGTCCATGCGGAGGTTGCCTTCGGCCAGGGCCCTGGCCAGCTCGAGGGCGACCTTGGGATCCCCCCCCAGCTGATGGTCCAGCACCTGCACCAGCTTGCCGAACACCAGCAGTCCTGCGGTGACTCCGATGACCGTGCCGACCCCCAGGACCCAGAGGCTGAGACCCGCCCGGCTGGAGATGGTGCTCAGCCGCGACTCCACATCCTTGACTTCCCCATCCCGCAACTTCGCCATGTGATCGGTGAGCTTGTCAGACGCCTTGTCAAAGGCCTCCATGACCCGGTTGCCCTCGGCCAGGCCCTGGTTCTGGTAGGCGGCGACCATGGTCTTGCCCGTGTCGTGGAGGGCATCGAAGTCCCGGTTGAGCTCGTCCAGCTCCTTCAGGTTGGTCACGTCCCTCACGGCGATCTTCCGGAAGGCCTGCTCGGCCTTGTGGAAGGCCCCGGCGGCCTTGGCGGCCTCCTGCATGGATTCGGCCCGCCTGGTGAGGGCTGCGTCGGTGAGGGCCTGCTGGATCTGCACGGTCTGGAGGGCCATCTCCTCGGCCAGCAGCGTCGTCGGAAGGTATTCCGCCTTGACTGAGGCGGCCTCGACCTGGGTCGTGGTGAAAGCGAAGAAGCTGATGGCGGCCATGACGAAGAAGACGGCCAGAACGGAGGCGGCCGCCGCCCACACGCGGTTGCGGAAGCCCATGTCGGGGAAGGGGATCCAGACCTTCCGCTCGGGGTCCTCCATGGGCTGGCCGGCGTTGGCCCTGGCGTACATGCGCTCGGCGTCGGCGATCTGGCTGGCCGTCGGCTTGCTGCGGATGGAGACGTACCCGACGGTCTGGCCGTTCTCCACGATGGGCGTCACGTTGGCGTCCACCCAGTAGAAGTCCCCGCTCTTGCAGCGGTTCTTGACCAGGCCCTGCCAGGGCTTCCCCGCCTTGATGGTGCGCCACAGATCCTCGAAGGCCGCCGGGGGCATGTCGGGATGGCGGACGACGTTCTGCGGTTGCCCGATCAGCTCGTCCCGGGTGAACCCGCTGATCCGGATGAACTCCTCGTTCCCGTAGGTGATCACGCCCCGCAGGTCTGTGGTGGAGACGATGTAGGCGCCTTCTTCCAGGCGGCGTTCCACCTTGGTGACCGGCTGATTGACGCGCATGGGGACTCCCGGGCAAGGCCCGATCCCGACGCACGGTCGAGGCCGACGGCCATGGCTCCTGCTTCGGCGTCTGGCGACGAGTCTTGATTTTGGGGGTACCCGGTTATCGGCCACACTCAGCCGGGAAAGCGTTTAACCGCGAATGCCGCGAATCGCCCTCCGGGCGCGCGAATGGCGACCAGACTTGCTTCCGCCTCCGCTCACGGGGCGGATTCGCCGGCTCCTGAAGGTCGGCGGCCCCGCCCCGTGAGCGGCCAGCCACGCTTGCCGTGGCTGGGGGCCAAAGGCCCAGGCTGCCTGTCCCCGCAGCATTCGCGGCCATCCGCGGCATTCGCGGTTCCAAGTCTTGTCCAGCCAGCTTCAGGCTGAGACTCACCGATAATCGGGTGGGGGTATTAGGGAAGCTGCTTCAGCAGCGGGATCAGGATCCCGTTGAACCGCTTCCAGCCGGACAGGTCGCCGTGGATCAGGCGCCGGACCTTGACCCAGTCATCCTCGGCCGCCGCCTTGGGGACGCCCTTCAGCATGAAATCGTAGGCCAGGATCCGCGCAGCCACCGCAGGGTCCAGGGCCAGGTCCGGCTGCTCCACGAGGTCCGCGCCCACCAGCTTGCCGAAGCGCGCGTACTCGGAGCGCCCGACGAGGGGGACGAAGCCCCGGCCGCAGTACCGGGGGCCGTCCCCCGGCTCGAGGTTGCCGAGGCTGCGGTCGAATTCGTACATCCGGCGGAAATAGGCCTCGGTCCCGGCCTCCTTCTCGGGCGCGAACAGGTAGCTCTCGGTGCCGATGCTGGCGATGGCCGCAACCTCCACCGCGGGCTCCAGGATCTTCAGGCTCCCAAGTGCCTCGATGACCAGGGGCCAGTGGGCCTCCACGTTCGCCCGGGGCGCGTGGAGGATGGTCGCGATGGCGTCCGCCGTGAAGGGCATGGCTGGCTCCCGGGGGGCTGGCTGCGTGCGTGAAAGACGGGGAGGGCCAATCTACCACGGGGCCGGTCATCATGTCGGCATGGACCTCCACCGGTTGCACCTGGACGGCGCGGAAGCCGTGATCGCCCGCCACGGCGCAGAGCTGCAGGCGCTGCGGCTCGGCGAGGCAGACCTGCTGTGGAACGCCGGCCCGCTCTGGCCCCGCCATGCGCCCCTGCTCTTCCCGGTCGTGGGCGGTTTGAAAGGAGACCTCCTGCGCCACAGAGGCGAGGTCCATCCGATGCCCAGACACGGCTTCGCCCGGGACCGCGACTTCTCCTGGCTGGAACGCACACCCACCCGCTGCGTCCTGGAATTGCGGGATGACGGGCGCACCCGGGAGGCTTACCCCTTCGCGTTCCGTCTGGTCGTATGCTACGCGCTGGCGACCGCGGGCCTCCGCATGGAACTGGAACTGCACAACCCGGCGGACGCGCCCCTCCCGGCGAGCCTGGGGCTCCATCCAGCCTTCCGCTGGCCCCTCGTCCCGGGCCTTTCCAAGGCCGCACATCGGCTCGTCTTCGAGGCGGACGAGCCCGGCCCGCTGCGACGCCTGGATGGCCGGGGGCTCCTCGGCCCGGGGGATCACCCCACGCCCATCCGCGGAGGCGAACTGGCGCTGCATGAAGACCTGTTCCTCGAGGACGCCCTAATCTTCCTGCAGCCCCGCAGCCGCAGCCTCCGCTTCGAAGCCAGGGGCGGTCCCTCCCTGGCCATCAGCTGGGAGGGCTTCCCGCACCTCGGCGTGTGGGCCAAGCCGGATCCCGGTCCCTCCTTCCTCTGCATCGAGCCCTGGGCGGGCTACGCGGATCCCGCAGACTGGACGGGCGAATTCGACGAAAAGCCGGGCGTCTTCCCCATCGCCCCCGGGGGGTCACGCAGGTGGTCCTTCTCCGCATCACTGGGCGGAAAAACCTAGACCAGCTCCGCGCCCAGGAAATGGGGACTCGCCAGGGTGACCCTGGCCTGCACCAGCTCGCCGAAGGGCAGCACGCGGCCGGGACCGGCCTGCAGGTGGATGGTCTTCCACTCGCCGCTGCGGGCCAGCCACCAGCCCTGCTCGTTGGGCTCGTGGGTCTCCACCCGCACCGGGATCTCCCGGCCCAGGAAGCGCGCGTTGCTGGCCCGCGTGAGCTCGGTCTGCCGCTGCTGCAGCCGCGTCAGCCGGGCGGACTTCACAGCCGGGGGCAGGTCGTCCTTGAGACGCAGGGATGGCGTGCCGGGCCTCGGCGAGTAGATGAAGCTGAAGGAGGCGTCGAAGGCCACCTCGTCGAGCACGCGCATCGTGGCCTCGAAGTCCTCCTCGGTCTCGCCCGGGAACCCCACGATGAAGTCGGTGCTGAGGGCGATGCGGGCCCGGCCCTCGCCCAGGTAGCCCAGCCGCTCCAGGTACTCGGCCACGGAGTATTCCCGCAGCATCCGCTTGAGGACCCGGTCACTGCCGCTCTGCAGGGGCAGGTGCAGGAAGGGCGCCACCTTGGGGTTCGAGACGAGGACCTGGGCCAGCTCCCGGGTGAAGTTCATGGGATGGCTGGTGGTGAAGCGGATCCACTCCAGGCCATCCACCTCGGAGACACGCTCCAGCAGGTCGGCGAAGGTGCAGCCGCCGGCATAGCTGTTCACGTTCTGGCCCAGCAGCTCCACCTCGCGGTAGCCCCGCTCCACCAGCCCCCGCACCTCGGCCAGCACATCGCCGAAGGGGCGGTGCCGCTCGGCGCCCCGGGTCGTGGGCACGATGCAGTAGGTGCAGGCGTGGTTGCAGCCTTCGGTGATGGTGACCAGGGCCTTGGCCGTGTCCCGGCGGCGGGTCACGGCGGGCGGGAACAGGTGGTTGTCCGGATATTCGCCCGCATCCATCACGCGGGCCTTGCCTGCCTGGGCTTCGGCCACCAGCCGCGGCAGCTGCTTCAGGGCCATGGTGCCCAGCACGAAGTCGATGTGGGGGGCCCGCTTGAAGAGGGCGGCCTGCTCCTGCTGGGCCAGGCAGCCCGTCACGCCCACCAGCAACGGGCGCCGCTGCTTTTCCTCCCGGAGGCGGCCCAGCTCCGAATAGACCTTGTGCACGGCCTTTTCGCGGATGGAGCAGGTGTTCAGCAGCACCAGCTCAGCCTCCTCCGTGGAGTCGACCTCCTCGAAACCATCGGCCGACAGGAGCCCCGACAGCTTCTCGCCGTCGTGGTCGTTCATCTGGCAGCCCCAGGTCTGGATATGGAATTTCATCGCCCCGTCCGAATCCTCCATTCTAACGGCCGGCCAGAACAATGCCATCAGACGGGCTTTCAGCGCAGGGCGTAGACGGTCCCATCGGTGCTGCCCACGAACACCATGCCCTCGGTGACGACCGGCGAGGAGAGGATCGAACCCAGGCTGAACATGCGGTCGAGGCCGATGACCATGCCATCCAGGGTGCCGTCGGGATAGAGGGCCGAGCCGATCATGCGGCCCTCCGCGTCCAGGTACTTCTTCCCGTTCTGCCTGCAGCCCTCGGTCTGGAAGTCGGCCACTGCCGCGCCCGTGTCGCGGTCCACCAGGTGCAGCCAGCCGTCCGAGGTCCCGAAGAGGATCCGGTTCCCGGCGATGGCCGGCGAGGAGAAGGACACGGCCTTCATGGGCTGGTCGTAGACCGGCCTGCCCGTGGCGGCCTCCAGCGCCTTGAAGCGCTGGCCGTCCGAAGTGGGGAAGTACACCCGCCCGCCCTGCACCGCGGGCGAGGCGATGACCCAGCCCTTGTGGTTGTCGTGCTTCCACAGCAGGGTCCCCTTGGCGGCATCCAGGGCATAGAAATGGCCGTCCCGGCACCCGAAGAAGACCCGCCCCTCGGCCACGGCCGCAGAGCCGGCGATGCCCACCTGGTTGTGGAGTTCGGGATCATCGCCGGTCTGGAAAGTCCACCGGATGGCGCCGGTCCCGGCATCAAGGGCGTAGAACGTGCGATCGAAGCTCCCGACGTACACCCGGCCCCCTGACACCGCAGGGCTGGCATGCACCACCCCGCCGGTCTTCACCTTCCAGCGGAGCGTCCCCGTTGCCGCGTCCAGCGCGTAGACATGCTGGTCCCCGCTGCCCACGAACACGAGCCCCTCCGCGACTGCGGGGGAGGAGAGGAACACATCGAAGGGATCCGGCATCAGCTCGGTCCGGGGCTGTGCGCCATGGATGCCAGGAGCGGTGAACCGGCGTTCCCCTTCTGTGCGGAAGGTCCAGGCGGACTTGCCCGTGGCCGCGTCCACCCCGTGGATGAGCCCATCCAGGCTGCTGAAGATGACGCGCCCGGCGGCGACGGCCGGAGAGGCGGCGATGGCGCCCCCGGCCTGGAAGTGCCATTTCAACGCACCGGTCTTCGCATCCAGGGCGTACAGGCGGTGATCGGCGCTCCCGACATACAGGACGCCCTCGGACACCACGGGCGACGAGACCACCTTGGCGCCGGTCCGGAAGGTCCAGGCGGTGGTGGCCAGGGTGGGGGGCGGGGCGACATAGACTCCCGTGTGGGCCGCATCGCCCCGGAACATGGCCGGCACGGACGCCTCGAGCCCCATGGCCGTCAGAGCCACCGAGGCCAGGCGCAGGAAGAGGGAGAGCCGAGTGCGCGTCATGGTGCACCTCCGGCTCCAACCTACATCGCCCCCCGGGGCCCGCAGGTCCCGCCCGGGGCGAGCCGAGCGGCTCGAGGGGTGGGTGGCGCCGCAGCCTAGGAGGCGGCGGGCCGCTCCATGCGGACGACCAGTCCGCCGGGCGTCTCGAGGATGGAGAGGCCCAGGCGCTCGCCCGTGTCCCTCAGCCAAAGGGAAGGCAGGTTCTTGGGGGCGTCCGGCGGCAGCTCCGGACGCAGCGCGACCGGCAGCGGGGCATCGCCCACCCAGGTCAGGGTCCAGGCCTCAGGCGAAGCCGAGGCCTCCACGCGGAGGGGACCCGGGGCGGCCCAGGGGAGGATCTGGCGCGTGAAGGCCGCGGCCCAGTCCTGCAGCAGGGGCGCCGGCCAGTGGGTCCCGTCGGCCCCGGCATCGACCAGTTCGATGGGACACCGGAAGAGGGCGGCCATGGACTCCAGCCGCTGTTCAAGTCCGGCCTTCCACTCACCCCAGGCCGCCAGGCCGGCGTCCGGATGCCGCCCCAGGGCCAGTGCCCGGGCCATGGCGATGAGCGTCTTCCCGTCTCCGAGCGTGGTCTCGAGGCGCATCCGGTTCCGGGCGTCCAGGGGCAGCCGCGGGTCGCTGAGGTCCAACACGCCCTGGAGACCCGCCAGGAGATTGTTGAAGTCGTGCAGCGTCGCCCGCCACAGATCTTCCGTAGTCATGCTGCCCCCGTTCGCACAAAACCCTTGAATAAAGTTACCTTGGAGACGAACCTCTGTGCAGCAATGATGAACCCCACGGGACCCAAACATGCAGCAACCGATCAAGCGTCTGGGTGAACTGCTCGTGGAGGGCGGGCTCATCACGCCTGCGCAGCTCCAGAGCGCCATCACGCACCAGAAGATCGCCCGTGGACGCCTCGGCAGCAACCTGGTGGCGCTGGGCTACATCTCCGAGGAAGTGCTCATGGACTTCCTCAGCCACCAGACCGGCGTGCCGCAGATGGACGTGCGCAACCTCGAGGTGCCCGCGCAGGTCCTCAAGCTGGTCCCCCATCGCCTCGCGGATCAGTTCACCGTCCTGCCCATCACCACCCAGGAACCGAAGTCCCTGGTGCTGGCCATGTCCGATCCGTCGGACCTCAACGCCATCGACAGCGCGCGCTTCGCCTCCGGCCTCCACATCCAGCCCGTGGTGGCCTCGCACAGCGCACTGAGGAAGGCCATCTCCGATCTCTACCGCCGCCTCGAGGCACCGGTCGAGGCCCTGACCGTGGAGCTCGGAAAGGACCAGAGCCAGGATGACGCGCTGCCCGTCACCTTCACCCTGTCACCCCTGGCGGTTCCCACGCCCCCGCCGCCGCCGCCGCTGGCCTTCCCCAAGGATCCCTTTTTCGACGGCCCCGCCGCGCCCACCCAGCCGGTCAACATCGACCCCTTCGGCCTCTTCGATCCGACCGTTCCTCCGACGCGTCCGGCCCCTCCCCCCAGCCCGCCGGTCAACCCCGAGCTCGTGCACAGCCGCACCCTGAGCCAGAGTGTGCGGCGGCTGGAGACCTACCAGACCCGCAGTCTCGTGCTGGGCCTCATCAGGCTCTTCCAGCGCCGCGGCGTGATCGGCGAGGATGAGCTCCAGCGGCTCCTGGCCAACCTCATCGAAGCCGGCGAGATCAAGGACGACGACAAGGTCGGCTAGTTGTCGACTTTGAGGATCGCCAGGAAACCTCGCCTCGCCGTGTCCCGGCTCGGAGCAGGGCTTTGTGCCCTGCCCGCTCGCCACTCGGCTGAGGCTCAGCCTGCGGGATCTCCACGTTGCCGATGGATCTGACTCGGCCCTCCACCGGACGCAGGGCCACCGGCCCTGCTCCCACTCGCTACGCTCGCGGCGGTGGAGCCTCCCTGGGCCTCGCCCCTGCGGGGTCATGCGCTGCGCGCACGGTCGGCCTTCGCTCCATCTAACGCACGCTCCGCGTGCTCCCACTCGGCTCACGCCTCGTGGAGATGGAGCCTCCCTGCTTCGGCCTCATCCTATTGAAGGCGGTCCATCGGAGCCGCTTGAACCCTAGTTGTCGACTTTGAGGATCGCCAGGAAGGCCTCCTGCGGGATCTCCACGTTGCCGATGGACTTCATTCTCTTCTTGCCCTCTTTCTGCTTGTTGAGGAGCTTCTTCTTGCGGCTGACGTCGCCGCCGTAGCACTTGGCGAGCACGTCCTTGCGGCGGGCCTTCACGTTGGTGCGGGCAATGATCTTGCTGCCAATGGCGGCCTGGATGGCCACGTCGAACATCTGCTGGTGGATGACTTCCTTCATCTTCTGGCAGAGGGCGAGGCCCAGGGCCTGGCTCTTGCCCCGGTGCACCAGGATGGACAGCGCGTCCACGGGCTCGGCGTTCACCAGGATGTCCATCTTCACCAGGTCGGATTCGGTGTAGTGCTTCATGTGGTAGTCGAAGCTGGCGTAGCCCTTGGAGGTGGACTTGAGCTTGTCGTAGAAGTCCAGCACCACTTCGTTCAGGGGCAGCTCGTAGACCAGCATCACCCGGTCCTGGCTGAGGTACTCGAGCTTCTGCTGGAGGCCGCGGCGTTCCTCGCAGAGCTTGATCAGGCCGCCCACGAAATCCGTGCGGGTGAGGATGGTGGCCTCGATGATGGGCTCCTCGATCCTGGCGATCTTCTGGAGGGGGGGCAGCTTGGTGGGATTGTCCACGGAGACCTCGGAACCGTCCGTCAGGTGCACGTGGTAGCGCACGCTGGGGGCCGTGGTGATGAGGTCCAGGTCGAATTCCCGCTCCAGGCGCTCCTGCACGATCTCCATGTGGAGCAGACCCAGGAAGCCGCAGCGGAAGCCGAAGCCCAGCGCTGTCGAAGTCTCGGGTTCGTAGGTGAAGCTGCTGTCGTTGAGCCGCAGCTTGTCCATGGCGTTGCGCAGGTTCTCGAAGTCGTCGCTGGAGGTGGGGAAGATCCCCGCGAAGACCACGGGCTGGATCTCCTTGAAGCCCTTCAGCATCTCGGTGGCGGGCTTGGTGGTCAGCGTCACCGCATGGGTGACGGTGTCGCCCACCTTCACGTCCACCAGCTGGCGGATGTTGGCCACCAGGTAGCCGACCTCGCCCACGGAGAGGCTCTCCTGCTTGTCCATCTTGGGATCGAAGATGCCGATCTCGTCCACCCGGTGTTCGCTGCCTGTGGACATGAAGCGGATCGTGTCCCCGGCCTTGATCGTGCCGTTCATCACCCGGATGAGGTTCACCACGCCGCGGTAGGCGTCGTAGTAGCAGTCGAAGACCAGGGCCTGGAGCGCGGCGTTCGGATCCCCCTGGGGCGCCGGGATGCACTTCACGATCTGCTCCAGCACCTGGTCGCAGTTCTCGCCGGTCTTGGCGCTCACGTTCACCGCGTGGGCCGTGTCCACCAGGCCGATGACCGTGTCGATCTGCTCCAGCACCCGGATGGGGTCGGAGCTGGGCAGGTCGGTCTTGTTCAGGACCGGGAAGACCTCCAGGCCGTTCTCCAGGGCCAGGTAGGTGTTGGCCAAGGTCTGGGCCTCTACGCCCTGGGTGGAGTCCACCACCAGGATGGCCCCTTCGCAGGCGGCCAGGCTGCGGCTCACCTCGTAGGTGAAGTCCACGTGGCCGGGGGTGTCGATGAGGTTCAGGGTGTAGGTCTTGCCGTCCAGCGCCGGATATTTCAAGGTCACGGCGTGGGCCTTGATGGTGATGCCGCGCTCCCGCTCCAGGTCCATGTCGTCCAGGATCTGGGCCTGCATGTCCCGGCCGGCCACGGTCTTGGTCAGCTCCAGCAGGCGATCCGCCAGGGTGGACTTGCCGTGGTCGATGTGGGCGACGATGGAGAAATTGCGGATCAGGGCTGGATCTGACACTGAGGAACCTCGAACCCACCATTGTACTGGTGCCAAGCCACGCTGTCTGCGGAGTTTTCCCAGTCTCTTACTTGATCCCTGGTTGATCCGAACCGATAGGCCCTTTACCCTCGAGATACGAGTGCAAGGAGCCAGCTTGTCCCAGTTCGCGTCCCCCATGACCATTCTGATGGTCGAGGACAATGCCCTTCAGCGACGCCAGATCGAGGCGCAGCTGCAGGCGCTGGGCCATCGGATCATGGCCGCCTCCAACGGCCAGGAGGCTCTGGACCGGATGAAGGAGTCCCTGCCCGACCTGGTCATCATGGACGCGGTCATGCCCTCCATGGATGGCTTCAAGGCCTGCGAGATGATGAAGGGGAACCCGGCCACGGCCGGCGTCCCCATCCTGGTGCTCACGGCGCTCAGCCGGGACGCCAAGGACCGCAGCTACGCGGCGGGCGCCGACGATTTCCTCCGCAAGCCCGCCAACACCATGCTCCTCCAGGTCCGGGTGCAGACCCACCTGCGGATCCGGGCCCTCACCCTGCGGGCGGGCACCCCGGCCCCGGCCCGCCCCAAGGTGCTGGTGGTGTCCGCCAGCTCGCTGGTGCGTTCCCAGGTCCAGAACCACTACGGCAAGGACCAGGCGACCTTCCTCGAGGCCCAGGGTGAGAGCCAGGCCCGCGCCCAGATCATGGCCCACCGGCCCGACCTGATGGTGCTGGACACGGAGCTGCTGGAAGGCAGCGCCCAGACGCTGGCCGTGGCCGTCCACCAGTCCGACGAGCTGAAGGACATGCCCATCCTCCTGCTCTACACCCCTGGCGAGCTGGAGACCTGGTCCCGCCTCCAGGAGCCCGTGGCCGACGCCCTCGAGAAGCCGCTGGTCGCCCCGGAGACCCGCCGCCGCGTGTCCCTGCTGGCCCGCATGGCCCACCTGCAGAAGCTCGTCCAGGCGTGACAGGATCCGCTGCGAGCCGCCCGGGGCTCAGCGCGACCATGGCCGCGAGCAAAACGGTCCGTCCTGCGATCCGCGCTGAGCACGGAAAACGATTCGGCATCCTCATCCTCTGGGTTTCCCTCTTCTTCGCGGCCACGCTCCGTGCCGCCCCCGTGAATGGCCGAGTCACGGATGGCCGCCAGGGCATCCCCGGGGTGCGTGTCTATCCCGATCGGCAGCCTCACATTTCCCCGGGTGCGGTCCCCCCCATGGCGACCACGGATGCCGAGGGCCGGTTCCAGCTGGACCTGGCGCCGGGCGATGCGGTGCTCGCCGTCGAGAAGGACGGCTGGCGGCGCGATCTCGTGCCGGCCGCGGAGTGGTCCCGCGAGATCGTGCTGCATCCTGAGCCGGACTTCAGGACGGGCGCCGTCCTCCTCGTGCGCCTCGACTTCCCCGACGAGCCCTCCAGGGTGCCGGACGAGGCCCTGCGGAACCTGCTCTTCTCGCGCAGCCCGGGCGCGGCCAGCGCCGCCAACTACCTCTATGAGGTGAGCAAGGGCGCCCTCTCCCTGGTCGAGGGGCGCTTCCTCAAGCTGCGCAGCACCGAGCACCCCGCGCCGCGGCGCGACGAGCATGCCTCCCCCATGGCCCGGTGGGTGCTGAAGCAGCTGCGCGGCGAGCCCCTGGGCGACTGCGACCGGCTGGACAACCGCACCGGCGCGCCGAAGCCGGACGGCAAGCCGGACTTCCTCTGGATCATCGCGCCCGGCCACCCGCAATCCGTGACCGGCAATCCCTCCCACATCAAGGCCATCAGCCTGCTGATGCCCCTGCCCTGGAACCAGAACCGGCGCTGGCCCCTGCTCTTCATGACCGAGGAGGTGCCCCTGGGCAACATCGTCCACGAGGCCTTCCACGGCATGGGCGAGCACCGGGTGGACGACCTCTACCTGGAGGATGGCAAGGTCCCCACCGCCGGCATCTGGGATCTCATGGACGGCGGCCAGTACCGGGGCTGGGACCGCCAGCACCCGGACGAAGGTCCCTGGGTGGCGGACATGGGCTACAGCCCCTCCCATCCCATGGCCTGGGTGCGCTCCGAGCTGTGGTACCGGGGACGCTTCCGGACTTCGGTCAGCCGCCTCGTGGTGAAGGGCCGGAGCTGGGAGGGCTGGATCGCGCCGGTCTCCCGGGCCCCGGGCGGCGATCCCCAGTGGGTCACCCTGGCCGATCCCCGCAAGAAGGGGCGCTTCTTCAGCCTGGAGGTGCGCCGTCCCTGGGGCTTCGAGCAGGGGCGCATCGGCGGCCGCTTCGGACCGGGCCACCAGGGCCTGGTGGTGGCCCTCATCGACCCGGGCCTGCTCACCTACGGCGATCCCAAGGGTCCGGTGCGGGTGGTGGATGCCCACCCGGGCAGCCCCGAGCCCCCCACGCCCAGACTCCCCCTCGGCCTGTGGGAACTCGACGACGCCGCCTTCAACCTGGGCCCCGGCGAACAGCCCAAGGGCCGCAGCGGGCCCCTGTCCTGGGAGGTCCTGGAGACGGATGCCAGCGGCCGGATGCGGGTCCGGGTGAAGCTCGACCGGCACTGACTTCCCTTGATTGGAGCTCTCATGCGCCCCGCCCTGCTGCTCTGCGCCACCCTCACCCTCTGCGCCCAGTCGCCAGCCGAAAAGGCAGTCGCCGCGGTGCTCGACGACTGGCATCTGGCCGCCACGCAGGCCGATGAGGGGCGCTACTTCGGCCACCTGGCCGAGGGGGCGGTCTTCCTCGGCACCGACCCCGGCGAACGCTGGACCAAGGCCGCCTTCCAGACCTGGGCCCATCCCATCTTCCAGCGCGGCAAGGCCTGGAGCTTCAAGGCCACGCGGCGGGCAGTCACGCTGTCGAAGGACGGCCGCACCGCCTGGTTCGACGAGGACCTGGACACCCCGAACCTGGGCCCGGCCCGAGGCTCGGGCGTCCTCAGCCGGGACCGGGACCGCTGGCAGATCCAGCAGTACAACCTCAGCGTCCCGATCCCCAATGCGCTGATGAAGGCGGTACGGGCCCAGATCGAGGGATTGGCAAAAAAACCGTGACCTGGGGGTTCTACCAATTAAGATGAGGCATGAACCTCCTCCGCTGCCTCCTCCCCTGTCTGATCGTCGCCCAACTGGGGGCGCAGGCTCCGACCCAGGACCTGCGGCCCGCCTCCGAGCGCCTGCGCGCCGAGGCCTTCCGCACCCACGGGGCCTACGAGGACCTGGCCTGGCTCTGTGACCGCATCGGCCCCCGGCTGTCGGGATCACCCCAGCTGGACCAGGCCATCGCCTGGGCGCAGGCCCGGCTGAAGGCCGCGGGGCTCGCCAACGTCCATGCCGAGCCCGTGATGGTGCCCCACTGGGTGCGCGGCCAGGAGTCCGCCGAGCTGCTCCTGCCGAACCCGACCCGGCTGAACATCCTGGGCCTCGGCGGCAGCGTGGGCACGCCCGAGGGCGGCCTCACGGCGGACGTGGTGGTGGTGGGTTCCTTCGACGAGCTGGACAAGCTCGGCGAGGCGGTGAAGGGGAAGATCGTCCTCTTCGACGTGCCCTTCAAGGGCTACGGCCACACGGTGGTCTACCGGCACGACGGTGCCGCGAAAGCCTCGAAGTACGGCGCCGCCGCGGCCCTGGTGCGCTCCGTGGGCCCCGTGAGCCTGGACACGCCCCACACCGGCGCCATGGACTACGATCCCGCCTTCCCGAAGATCCCCACGGCCTGCGTCACCATCGAGGCGTCCACCCAGATGCGGCGCATGCAGCAGCGCGGCGAGCGCATCCAGATGCGGCTCGTGATGGGCGCCAAGACCCTGCCGGATGCGCCTTCCGCCAACGTGGTGGCCGAGATCCCCGGCACGGAGAAGCCCGGCGAGGTCGTCATCCTCAGTGGCCACCTGGACAGCTGGGACGTGGGCCAGGGCGCCCAGGACGACGGTGCCGGCACCGTCATCGCCATGGAGGCCGCGCGGCTCATCCAGAGCCTGGGCCTCAAGCCCCGGCGCACGATCCGCGTGGTGCTCTGGACCAACGAGGAGAACGGCCTGCGGGGCGGCAGGGCCTACCGCGACGCCCACCGGGCGGAGTTCAAGGACATCGTCGCCGCGGTGGAGACGGATTCCGGCAGCGAGCGCATCAAGGCCTTCAGCCTCGAGCTCAGGAAGGCCACGCCGGAAGCCAAGGCGGCCGCCCTGACCGCCCTGAAGACCTTCGAGCCGGCCCTGGCGCCCTTCGGCCCCGTGGACCTGCGGCTCGGAGGGTCCGGCGCGGACGTGAGTCCCATGGTGGCCGAAGGCGTACCGGGCATCGGCGTGAGCCACGCGGCCACGCACTACTTCGACATCCACCACACCCACGCCGACACCTTCGACAAGGTCGAGAAGGATGACCTGGCCCACAACGCCGCCGTCCTGGCCACCTTCGCCTTCGCGCTGGCCCAGTCGGACCGCCGCTTCCAGTAGGCTTCCAGATCGCGCCTGGGCAGCGCCGGGTGTCGCTATAGTCAAGCGATGGCCCGTCCAACCCGCCTGCAGATCATCCTGATGCTGATGGCGGCGACGCCGGGCCTGGCGCAGACGCCCTTCCCCGTGTTCGAGACGCGCTGGACCGCGGAAACCTGGCGGATGCCGGCTCAGGGCGAGCGGCACATGGGCGTCCTGGGGCTGCAGGTGGACCAGCGCTGGCCTTCCGGCGCCTATGTGGGCTTGGGGGGCTGGGGCAGCCTAACCGGGGATCGGGGGGGCTTCATCACCATGGGCATGGGCGGAGGCTGGCGCTTGCCCCTCGCCGGCCCGCTGGGCCTGGATGCAGGTCTGTGGGTGGGCGGTGGCGGCGTCGGCAGGGCCTCGGTCGGTGGCGGCCTCATGCTGAGGGGCCACACGGGGCTCAGCTGGACCACGCCGCAGGGGAGCTACCACCTGGAATGGTCCAGGGTGCGCTTCCCCAATGGCGAGATCGACACCCAGCAGCTGGCCCTGTCGGCGGCCTTTCCCTTCCGCCTGCCAGCCTGGGGCCTCAGTCCGGCGGAGCCGCCACCCTGGCCCGAGCTGGGGCACTACCGCGACGTCTCCATCAGCCTCACGGCCCAGCGCTACGCCCCGACCCGGTCCACGCGCAACCTGTCCGGTCGGCCCGACTCGGCTCCGCTGGATCTCGGCGGGCTGGAGGTGCGGCTCGGGCTGGATGGCGGGACATTCGTCGTGCTGGATTCGGCTGCGGCGGCCCGCGGCGACGCGGCCGGCTACATGGACGTGTTCCTCGGCCTCGGCACCAGTGTCGACCTGGTGGACTCCGGCTGGCTTCGCGCCACGGGGAAGCTGGTGGGGGGCAGCGCCGGTGGCGGGCACCTGGATGTGGGTGGCGGCGCGGCCTTCAAGGCGACGGTGGGCCTGGATGCACGGGTGGGGAGGCAGGGCTTCCTGTCGCTCTCCGGTGGCTTGATCTCAGCTCCGGCCGGGAGTTTCAAGGCCTGGGTCCTCACCGTGGAGGGCGGCCGCCGCTTCGCCCTCGGCACCGCCACGGGCCCGGTGGCGCCTCCCGACTGGGACTGGTCCTGGAGTGGGTGGTCCTTCCGTCCATCCTTCCTTCGGCTGGCCTCGGCCCGGCGGCAGGGAACGAATCCGGCCCTGCCGATCGAACTCGTGGGTCTCTCCTTCTCCCACGACCTCGGCCAGGGTTTCGAGGTGGTGGGCCAGGGCAACTTCGCCACGGCCGGCAACGCGGGGGGCTTCGCCCAGGGCCTGATGGGCCTGGCCTGGCGCAGCCCATCCCTGCTGGGCCGGGGGCCCCGACTGCGGATCCAGGGCCTGGTGGGCGAAGCCGGCGGCGGCGGCGTGGATACCTCCGGGGGCTTCCTGCTGCAGCCTTCCGTGGGACTCGAGCAGGACCTGGGGGCAGGTTGGAGCGTGCAGGCCCTTTGCGGCCGCGCCAGGACACCCCAGGGGAAGTTGAACACGGCGCTGGTGGAAGGTGGCTTGGCCTGGCGGTTCCGCCTCCCGACGCGACCTTGAAGGCAGACCCGCAGTCGCCTACCGCTCCGCCGCGCGCTGGAACCGGAAGGTCACCCGCCGCTGGAGCGCGCGGCTCTCGGATGTCTGCCCCTGACCTTCGGGGTGGCTGTCGCCGTGCGCTTCGGAGGTCAGCTGCGCGGGCTGGAGGCCGATGCCCGCAAGGTACCGCTGGGCGGCCATGGCCCGCTGGGAGCTCAGATCCAGGGCATCGGTACCCCGGCCGCGCTCGCCCGGCGCCGCGTGGCCCTCGCACACGAGGGTGAAGCCCGGATAGCGCAGCGCCAGCTCCGAGAGGCGCGTCAGGATGACGTCGCTGCCCGAGGTCAGCGTGCTGCTGCCTTCGTCGAAGATCAGGGAGCCGCGGAAGCTCACGAAGCGCAGGCGTGATCCCGTGTCCCTCCCCTCGACGGCCTGCGCCGCGTTGAGGAGTTTCTCCAGGTCCTCGGCCTTGGCGGGATCCATGCCCGTGGAGCCCGGCAGGATGCCATCACCGGTGGTCTTCACGCCTGCCTTCGCCTCGACGCCGAGGGCCTTCTGAATGGAGGTCACGGCCTGCTGCAGCTTGGTCTGGTCCGAGACGGAGAAGGAATAGAGCAGCGCGAAGAAGGCCATGAGCTGCACCATCAGGTCCGCGAAGGTCACCAGCCACAGCGACTCCAGGTCCGCCTTGCGCCTTGCGAATCTCATCGGGGCGAGGTTACCCACGGGCCCGCCGATCCGGGTTCCGCTCCTTGGGGGCCAGGAAGGCGTTCAGCTGGGCCTCCAGGGCCGCGGGGTGCATCTCCGCCTGGATGCCCAGCACGCCCTCCATCATGATGTGCTTGAGCTGGAGCTCCTCCTTGCTGCGCAGCTCCAGCTTCCCGGCGATGGGGATGGCCAGCAGGTAGGCGATGACGGCTCCGTAGAGCGTGGACAGCAGCGTCAGGGCCATGGCCTCGCCGACGCTGGAGGGGTCCTTGATGCTGGCGAAGAGCTGCACCATGCCGATGAGGGTGCCCACCATGCCGAAGGAAGGGGCGCTGAGGGCGATGAAGCGGAAGATCTCCTGGCCCTGCAGGTGGCGGTCCTGGGTGGAACGCAGCTCGGCCGCCAGCACCGCGTGGATGTGGTCCCGGTCGGATTGATCCACCACCATGCGGAGGCCCTTGGCCAGGAAGCCCTCCACGTCCATGGCCTTCTCCATGTTCAGCAGCCCTTCGCGCCGTGCCCGCTGCGACAGTCCCACGATCTGGGCCACCAGGGCCTGGGTCTCCGGCGGCCGGGTGAAGAAGGCGCGGCTGGCGATGGTGAAGGCGTAGCTCACGTGCTCGAGCGGGAAGCGGATCATCGTGGCCGCGACGATCCCGCCCACGACCACCACGGTGCTGGCCGGGTGGAAGAAGATCCGCGGATTGGGACCCAGCCCGATGGCCACCGCCAACAGGAGCACGCCCAGCAACACGCCCAGGAAACTGCCTCGATCCATGGATCAACCCTCGGGGGGCTCATCGGCAGGGAGTGCCCCGGGGCCCAGAAATGGCAAAGTCCATGCACCAGGTGGCCTCGGGCTAGTGGATCACCCAGTCGCTCTGCTTCACGAAGCCGTGCAGGCGGCCCCGGGGCAGCTTGACCACGTAGCACCCCTTGGAGGCGAAGCGCTGGCCGGGACCGAAGCTGAGCCGCTCGTAGTCCGTCTCGTCGTCGTCCATCATCATCCCGAAGGCGTCCAGCAGGGTGTCCCGGTAGAAGTTCCGTTCCATCCGGGTGAGGGCTTCCGTGAGGGACTTCATGACGGCGAAGGACCGGGTCCGCACCCGCCGGTGGGTGTCCCCCGCCACCAGGCTCACCAGGGCCAGGGTCTCCGGGGGCGTGCCCTCCGGGGCCTTCATGGATGCCGGCGGGCGGAAGAGGCGGAAGGGGTAGGTGAGCCAGGTCCGGTCCCGGGCCTCCTGGGGCAGGTCCCACACCCGCTTTCCGAGCAGGCTGCTGGCCATCATCACCCTGGCGGTCGGTCTCCGGGTGAGCGCCGTGAGCGCCGGGTAGGCCTCGGCTCCCGTCCACAGGAGCAGGATGGGATCCCCCTGGGTCCCGCCCAGGATCCTCCCCGGATCCAGCCGCTGCCCCCGCCGCAGGTGGAGGGTCTGGACCTTGGCCTGCCCGTGGTCTTCCCAGCCGCTGTCGAACCCTTCGGCCAGGGCCCGCGCCTCCCGCGAATCCGCCACCACCTGGAGGATGGGCCGCCCGGCCAGGGCCGCCCTCTGGTCGGCGAGGAAGGCGGCGGCGGCCTCACCCTCCTGGAAGGGCCCCTTCGAGAAGTAGAGGGTGTACCAGCCGGGACCCGAGGTCTGGGGCAGATCCGTGAGGGGGAGGATGCAGGGGAGGGCCTCCGCTTCGCAGAAGGCGTGGATGGGCCCCCAGGGCTGGTAGGAGAGCCCGCTGACGATGGCGAAGACCGGCTCCTTCCGGTACAGCGCCGCCAGCTGGGCCGCCCAGCCGCTGGCGGGCCCCTTCAGCTTCCAGACCGTGAGGGACCAGTCGCGGTAGGCCAGGGCCCCTTCGCGGGCGGCCAGGGACCGGTAGCCCCGGCTGTCGCGATCCACACCCTGACGGTTGTGGATGGCGAAACGGTAGGTGAGGATCTGCAGGAAGTCCTGGCGGTCCTCCGCGCTGACCTCGTCCGTGACGATGGTGGCGAACTTCAGGACGGTGGGGGTCACGCCGGGGGAAGGCTCGGCTCCCAGTCGCTTGAGGTACTGCACCAGGAGGCCGACGTCGGCGGCCCCGAGGGCATAGCGGGGCATGACGTCGTTCAGGACGCGCCCCGCGGGATCCACGCCCTCGGTGAGGGCACGGGCGAGGGCCGCATCCGTGTAGGCGGGGCGGCGCAGCTCCTCCCGGATCGACTCGGGCAGCACCTTCCGCTCCCCGCCGACCAGGTTGGGGTGGAACCGGAACCAGGGACGGAACAGCTTCTCCGCGTTGGTGGGCGGCGTGGCCACGCCGCCCTCGAAGGATCCGAGCCCTCCCTGGAGGTGGCAGCCCGTGCAGGCGAAGGCCGTCCCCGCCACGGGCACGTCCCCGCGGACCGTTCCGGTCATGGGTTCACCGGAGGGGAGCACCCCATCCCGGTACATCCGCTCGCCCAGGCGGAGTGCCGCGTCCGGCGCCTGCGGCCCCGAGCCCATGAGCAGGGCCAGGAGGAGCGGCGCCGAGGCCAGGCGAAGGAGGGACCGGGACCGCGGGAGTGGGGGGCGCTGGGGCATCAGCGGGGGCTCAGCGCGACATCTCCAGGACCGTGCGGTCCTGCTTCTTCGCCAGTGACGGCGAATCGTAATCGAGGAGCGCCGTGCCCTTCACCCGGTTCGGCTCCTTCACCTTCGCCGTGAGCGTGACGGCCAGCCCCCGGGTCGGAGGCGAGGTCAGGTGCAGCTTGCCGCTGGCGAAGGTGCCGCTGAGCGGGAGCGGCGAGCGGAACTTCGGCATCAGCAGGGTGCCCTCCACCCGCCGCCCGGACTGGCGCAGGGTGATGACCAGGTCCTGGAGGGAGAGCCCCGTCGTGGCCAGGGTGAAGCTGCCCTTCCAGGTCCCCGTGAGATCGATGGCCTTCGCTGGCGGACCGGCCATCAGGGCAGAGGCGGAGAGGCAGAGGGAAGCCAGGATCAGACGCATGCGTGAAGCCCCCTGGATGGCAGGGGCCGGTTCGGACCGGCCCCTGCCTCCAGCCATCGAGTGTAGGTCAATTGCCGTTGCCGACGGGCACCACCAGGAAGGAGCGCATCATCTCGTTCTCCTCGTGGGACAGGATGTGGCAATGCCACATGTAGGCGCCGAGCTGGTCGAACTTCAGGCGCACCCGCACGTAGCCCGGGTACTGGACGGGCTGGCCGGATTCCAGCGGTACCCCTGCCGGGGGCACCATGACCGTGTCCTTCCAGACGTTCTTCTCATTGTCGGCGACGCGATAGAGGGAACCTTCCGGCGCTGATTCCGGGGGATCGGGATCAGGCGGCTCGGCGTTGGGGACGAAGGCGCTGGGATCCGAAACGGTCGGCAAGGCGAATCCGTCCGCAGGCGTGTAGGTGAACTTGGCCGTGTTGACATAGCCCTTCTCGACGACCTGGAACTTGGTGAGGTGGATGTGCATGGGATGCACGTCGGGGGTGGCGTTGATGAACACCCACTCCTCGGTGCTGTTCAGCTCGGGCTTCTCGCTGATGGGGGCCCGGAACATCTTGTTGTTCAGCACCAGGATGGTGCGGAAGGTCACCAGGCCCGAGGTGGGATCGAGGAAGCTGTTCACGGGATCCTTGCGTTCCTGCATGTCCACGAGGCGGGGGGCCTGGCGGGTCAGGCTTTCGCTGGAGATGCCCACGAAGGGCACCAGCCCCGTGCGGAGCGAGGTGGCCGGTCCCGCGGGGGCCAGCAGCGGAGAGGGCGTGCCGGTGGTGCTGGCCACCTTGAACAGCATGACGCGGCCCGTGGTCTTGGGATCGAGGGTCGTGAAGTCCACCGCCCCCTGGCTGAAGTCCCCGCCGAAGGGCGCGGGGCAGTCGTTGCGCAGCACGATGTTGCGGCCCTTGAAGACCGGGTGGCCGAAATCCACCAGCAGGTCGACGCGGGCGCCGTTGGCCAGGAGCAGGCCGTCGTTGCCGGGACCCGTGGCCACGTCGATGGCGGCGTCCCGGTAGCCCTGTTCCGCGGCGATCTGCACCACGGGCCAGGTGAGGGTGGGCGCGGCGGCGGCGGCGAGGGCCGGCGTGATGATCTCGCCGGTATCCGCATCCTGCAGCCACAGGTTGTACATCCGGGAGTCCGAGCCGTTCACGAAGCGGAATCGGTAGAGCTGGGTCTTCACGCTCTTGTAGGGCCAGGCCTTCCCGTTCACGGTGATGACGTTGCCCCACATCTCGGGCCGGATGCTGGCCAGGGCATTGCCGCTGCTGTCGTGCAGGGCGTTGTAGGTGTAGACGCCCAGGTTCACGAAGGCGGGGAACACGATGGAGCCGTCCTCGGTGAACGCCTTGTCCTGGATCACCACCGGCAGATCGAACTCGTCGGACTGCAGGGAGGGCACCACGGGGTTGGCGTAGCGGCCCTTGGGCAGGTTGGCCAGGGCCCCGGCGCCTTCGACGACGGGATCCTTGATGATGTAGAAGGCGGCCACGCCCGCGTAGGCGTTGAGGCGGGTGATGCCCATGGAGTGGTCGTGGAACCAGAGGGTGGCGGCGCCCTGGCTGTTGGGATAGGTGAAGGGGGCCAGCGCGTTGCCCGAGGGACGGCCGGGGAAGCCCACGGAGGGATCGGCCGCCTTCACCCACTTGGCCTGCACGGCGGGATCGTTGGTCACCCAGGCGTCCGGGTGGCCGTCGGAGGTGTAGGGCACGTCGCCACCGTGGAGGTGCGTGGTGATGCGGCACTCGGGCTCACCCATGTCCGTGCCGTCCAGGGTGTAGTCCAGCTGGAGCAGGTGCCTGGTGAGGTAGGGGCCGGTGCCCATGGCGCCGCCCACCTCGTCCCGGAGGTTGTTGATGTAGTTGAAGGTCAGCGGCGTGCCGTTGGTGGCCTCCACCGTGGCCCCGTAGATGCCGAGGAAGGCCCCGTTGATGTCGTAGCCCCAGGTCTTGGTGGCGATGGGCTTGCCGGTGTAGGGATCCTTGAGCGCGTTGCCGTTCCGGTCCCGGAGGCCGAAGTCCCAGCTGCCCTGCCGGACGTTGACGGTGTACTTCGTCGGCGTCGTGACGTCCTTGGGCGCGATGGGGATCTCCACGAAGGCATTGGCGAACTGCTGCAGCAGCTCCGGATTCAGGGGGTTGTAGATGGGCGCGGGCCCGGCCGGAGTGGCCACCGCCGGCGCAGTCGTCTTGCTGCCGCCGCAGCCCTCCAGCAGCAGCACCGCGCAGGCGCTGCCGAACAGACCCAGGTAAGCCATGCGGGAACGGGCGGTCATCGTGACTCCTTGCAGGTTGGAAGGGCCGCTGGAGAGACCTACAGTCGCCTGTAGTCCTTTGGATCTAGATCTACCCCCTTACTTTGGACGGTGTACGCGACCTTACAAGGTAGGGTTTTCCCTACTTCACAACCCGGGAAACCCCCATGATTCATGGGCTTCCAGCGCGGAAAAACTCGATTCGACAATTATATAAATGATATTAAAGTCGTTTTTTCCCGTCCGGTCTTCAGACTCCAGGCGGGAAGCCCAGGGCCAGTCGGACCCTGGCGATGTCCGGCGCCACGCTGCCATCGGCGCGCCGGACCAGCACGCGGGCTTCGACCTCGGGACACTCGGCCCGGGCCTCGAAGCCCTCCGGCAGGTCCTGGCGCCGGGCGGCGGCGAACACGTCCAGGCCGTAGGGCTCGCCCTCCTTGAACACAATCTCGCGCCGATGGAGGCAGAGCAGCCCGGCTTCGCGCAGCGCCGCCAGGGCCCGCTCCCGCTGGTCATTGGGGAACACGCAGGCGAAGATCCCGCCCGGCGCCAGCAGGCGGGCCGCGGCCTGGGCATAGTCGGCGATGCCGCCCCGCACCTCGAGCCGGGCCGGCACGGACTGGGCGTGCGCGGCCGGCAGGCGATGGCCCTCCGGCCAGTAGGGCGGCGTGCCCGTGACCAGGTCGAAGGGGGCCTGATCGCCGAACAGGTCCGGGTCGCGCAGGTCGCCCAGGCGGGGGAGGATGCGGTCTTCCTGGCCGTTGATGCGGATGCTCTTCCGCGCCAGGCGCAGGCTCTGCTCCTGGGCCTCCACCGTATGCACCACGGCGCCGGGGCAGCGCCAGGCCGTGAGCAGCGCCACGCTGCCGATGCCCGAACCCAGGTCCGCGATGCGGGCCGCGCGGGGGCACCAGGTGGTGCCGTACCAGGCCGTCACGAGATCGTCGGTGCTGAAGCGGTTACCCCTCTCCAGCTGGAAGATGCGCCAGTGGCCGCAGAGGCCGTCCAGCGTCTCGCCCGGCTCCAGGTCCACCCCGCCCGGCGGGATGGGGCCGGGGCGAGTCCAGCCCTTGAAGCTGGGACCATCGCTGGGGGCGGTTCGGCGCGTCATGTCATCAGTGTGGATGAACCCTGGAAAAGCAGGAAATGCATGGAACCGCGAATGACGCGAATCGCCCTTCGGGCGCGCGAAAGGCGAACGGGCATTCATTCGCTTCCCATCACGGGGCGGCAGGGGGCCAAAGGCCCGGGCGGCCCATCCACCGCGCATTCGCGCCCCTTCGCGGTATTCGCGGTTTCCTTTTTCAAGCTCCTACCCTCGGTCGCCCGCACTTCCCGTCTGGCTTCCCGGTGGCCGCTGAGCGACACTCAACCATGGCCGTGTCTGGGAAAGCCCCGGAACCCGTCCTCCGCGAGGGGGAAGGGTCGGCTTGCGGCGACGAGGTCTGCCTGACCCTGGAGGGTGCCTTCGACCGCGTGAAGGCGGCCTTCCTCCAGCACCACCCCAACGGCGACGTCGCCCTGCTCTACCGGGCCTTCACCGTGGGCCGGGACATGCACGCCACGCAGATCCGCAAGAGTGGCGAACCCTACTTCTTCCACCCCCTGGCCGTGGCCCAGAGCCTGGCGGACTGGCGCCTGGACGCCGTGAGCGTGGCCTGCGGCATGCTGCACGACGTGGTCGAGGACACCCTCATGACCCAGGCCCAGGTGAAGGCCCAGTTCGGGGAGGAGATCTCCGAGATCGTGGATGGGCTCACCAAGATGAGCAAGCTGGCCTTCACGGACCGGCACCTGCTCAACGCCGAGAACGTCCGCAAGCTGCTGGTGGCCATGGGCAAGGACGTGCGGGTGCTGCTGGTGAAGCTGGCGGACCGCCTGCACAACATGAAGACCCTGGGCGTGATGGAAGAGGAGAAGCGGCGGCGCATCTCACGCGAGACGCTGGAGCTCTACGCCCCCCTGGCCAACCGCCTGGGCATGGGCCTGGTGCGGCTGGAGCTCGAGGACCTGGCCTTCCGCCAGCTGGAACCTGAGCAGTACGCCGACCTGCTCCGCGCCGTGGAAGGGCGGCGGGCCAAGCAGTCGGCCACCATCCACGAGATCCACGGATCCCTGCAGGCCATCTTGCGCCAGCAGGGCATCGCGGCCCAGGTCTATGGCCGCATCAAGCACCTCTACGGCATCTGGAAGAAGATGGGCGCCCAGGCCAAGGGCTTCGACGACATCCACGACTGGCTGGCCTACCGCATCATCTGCCCCGACCGCGCCAGCTGCTACACGGCCCTGGGCCTGGTGCACGGCCTCTACAAGCCCGTCCCCGGCAAGTTCAAGGACTACATCAGCCTCCCCAAGGAGAACGGCTACCAGAGCATCCACACCAGCGTACTCATGAACTCCGGCGACATCTTCGAGGTGCAGATCCGCACCGAGGAGATGCACCTGCACGCCGAGGCGGGCATCGCCAGCCACTGGACCTACAAGGACGGCCGCATCGCCAACCGCTCCGAGATCAACCAGGTGTCCTTCCTCCGCAAGATGGTGGAGCTGCACCAGGACGCCCAGGACAGCCGCGACCTGGTGGCCAACCTGCGCGGCGAGCTGACCTTCAACCGCATCCAGGTCTTCACCCCCAAGGGCGATCTCCGCAGCCTGGTGGAGAACAGCACGCCGGTGGACTTCGCCTACGCCATCCACACCCAGGTGGGCCACCGCTGCGTGGGCGCCAAGGTGAACGGCCGCATCGTGCCGCTGAAGCACACGCTCCAGAACGGCGACCGCGTCGAGATCCTCACCCGCCCCGACCACAAGCCCAGCCGCGACTGGCTGGGCTTCGTGAAATCGGCGGGCGCCAAGAGCCGCATCCAGGCCTTCATCCGCGAGGAGGAGCGGGCCCACGCCGTCACCCTGGGCAAGGAGCGCCTCGAGCGCGAGGCCCGGGCCATGGGCGTGCGCCTGGACGACCCCGACTCCCAGGCCAAGCTCGAGGCCCGCATCGCCGAGCTGAAGCTGGCCAACTGGGACGCGGCCTACGCGGCCCTCGGCTTCGGCCGCATCACGGTGCACAAGCTCATCGAGCCCCTGGTGCCGGAGCCCGAGCGGGCCAAGCCCAAGGAGAACACCTCGAACCTCCTGGATTCCGTGGTGGTGGGCGACACCACGGGCATCCTCTACACCCTGGCCGCCTGCTGCAAGCCCATCTGGGGCGACGAGGTGGTGGGCTACATCACCCGCTCCCGGGGCACGGCCATCCACAAGGCCGACTGCGCCCAGCTGAACACCGGCACCCTGCACCCGGAACGCCGGGTGAACGTGGCCTGGGGCAAGCACGGCACCGAGCTCTACGACACCGAGATCACCCTCACCACCGAGGACCGGCCCGGCATGGTGGCCGCCATCTCCGAAGGCATCCAGCGCATGGGCATCAACGTCCAGCGCTTCCACGGCTCGGCCACGGAAGAGGGCGCCGGCCTCTTCCACATCGCCCTGCGCGTGCGGGACCGGGCCCACCTCGTGGAGCTGATGTCCGGCCTGCGCCGCATCCGCGGGGTCTACACCGTGGAGCGCGTGAAGGGCTCGGTGTTCGGGAAGGTCAAATGAGTGCCCGGGAGGGGAAAGCCCCGATCTGGCGCCCTCCCGACGCGGCCCCACCCGTGCCCTGGCCCCGCATCGCCGAGAGCCTGCGGCTCCCGCAGCTCGGCCCGAATCCCCACAAGCTGAGCCCCCGCATCCCGGAGGATCCGCGGCGGGCGGCCGTGGGGGTGATCCTCTGGGGCGACGCCGAGGGGGCCCGCAAGGTGGTGCTGGTCCAGCGCGGCTTCGGCGCCCCCCATCATCCCGGCGAGGTCGCCTTCCCCGGGGGCATGGTGGAGCCCAGGGACCGCGATCTGCCCGCCACGGCCCGGCGGGAGGTGGCCGAGGAGCTCGGCATCGCCGAAGGCCTCTGGGAGCTGGGCTGCTTCCCGGATGGCGTCGCCAAGGCCCGGGTACGGTTCACGCCGGTGTTCTTCCGTTGGGAGGTGGCTGAGCCCCGCTTCCGCCTGGACCGGGAGCTGGAACAGGTCCTCATGATCCCCCTGGCGCCCCTCATGGCGGCCCCCTGGACCCACGAGAGCTTCGAGCGCCACGGGCTCGCCCTGGAGATCCCCCGTCTGGAGCTGCCCCAGGCCCCGCTCTGGGGCGCCACGGCCTTCGTCCTCAAGGCCTGGCTGGACGTGCTGGCTGGCGTCCAGCCACAGACGGCTGACCCCAATTAGGCTGGCGTACCTCGTGGAGTGGGTTCACCCTGGGTGCTGTTTCAGCGTCACCTGCCCATAGGAGTCCCCGATGCGACTGCTGCGTTCCCTCGCCCTCGGTGCCGCGCTCGCCGCAGTGCCCCTTGCCCTCACCTTCGGCTGCGACCGGAAATCCGGCGCGGAGGCCGAGACCAAGGACCTGGTCAAGAAGGTGACCGAGGCCGAGAAGGCCGAGAGCCAGGCCCAGGGCGCCGCCAAGGCCCAGTCCGAGGCCATGGCCAAGGCCGGCCTCCAGCCCGGGGCCAGCGTGCAGCTCAGCGAGGCCCAGCGGGCCCTGCTCGAGACCCGCGTCAAGGCCGAGAAGGACAACGGCGTCGCCGCGCTCCTCCAGGAGATCCTGGACCGGGACAAGCAGATCGGCGAGCTGAACGCCAAGGTCGCCAAGCTGCGGGCCGACCTGCCCAGGCCCCAGGTGGCCGGCGAGAAGGACAACCACTTCGCCATGGCCGTGCGCTACCTGAAGGGCCGCGGTCTCGGCGAGGAGAAGGCCAAGGAGGTGGCCGCCCGCGCCAACCTGATGGAGGAGCTGCAGCCGGGCTGGCAGGTCTATCACCAGTACGTGGACGGCACCTACCTCACCACCGTCACCCAGGGCAAGGCCACGGTCAGCCCCTCCGAATACGTCCGCACCCAGCGGGCCGCCCTGGTGCGCGACAAGGAGGACACCATGCTCATCGCCCACGGCCTCGCCGACGAGGTGGAGAGCCTGGTGGCCCAGCGGGTGAAGGTGCAGGAGGAGGTCGATGCGCTGCGCTCGGAGAAGACCACGCTGATGTCCCAGGTGAACGAGCTCAGCACCCTGAGCCAGACCCAGAAGTCGAAGCTCAACGCCATGCACTACCTGGTGGGTCGCCGGAAGCAGCTGGAGGAGGATGGCGTGATCGTGGTGCCCGTCTTCGCCAAGGACCGCATGGGCCCCAAGGCCGTGGCCGCGAAGTTCGACAAGGACCTGGCCCTGGATGGCCCCAGCCCCGAGGTCACCATCAGGGCCGCGGACCTGGGCCTGAAGACCCTCAGCAAGGTGAGCGTCATCCCCGGTTCCCTGGAGAAGGACCGGCACTACGCCGTGGTGATCTCCGAGGACCGCACCACCGCCAGGGTCCGCATCCTGGACGCCGAGCGCCTCCGCAACGACCGGGTGGTCTTCGCCGTGGCGGACTGAGCCCGGCCCCCACCCTGCCCCGCAGCGCCCGGCTTCGTCCGGGCGCTACTTTTTTTCCGCCTTCACACTGCCGTCCTTCTCCAGGTACTTGTCAGGGTCCTTCTGTAGGGCAGCGCCGCAGTGCTTGCTGCAGACCCGGTATTCCTGGCCGCGGACGGCCACGGTGGTGGACTTCTCGTTGACCGCCATCTTGCAGATGGGGTCCTTGGTGTTGGTGGCGGGCTTCGCCTTCTCGGCCGCCGGCGCGGCCAGCAGGGCGAGGGAGAGGAGCGCGGTGTGCAGCATGGGGCCTCCGGAAGGCCCCAGTGTAGCGGACCGCCCTGCGACCTTCTGTCGCAGGGCTGCCGCCGGGCCATCTGGCTACTTCTTCGCGTTCCTGGGCGTGCCGTCCTTGGCCAGGTACTTGTCCGGGTCCTTCAGCAGCTTGGTATCGCACCCGGCGCAGCAGATGCGGTACTCGCGGTCGCGAACCACCACGGTCTTGGACTTCTCGCTCACCTTGCCGCCCAGGACGGGGCAGGCAGTGTTGGTGGCGGGGGCGGGCTTGGCGGCTGGCGCCGCCAAGATAGCAAGGGAAAGCAGGGTGGCAAGCATGGTGGCTCCTGTAAGTGGTTTTTCTGACTCAGGCTTCGACAGAAGCCTGAGCCTGGAGGGGAAGAGAACGCCTCTTCCAGAGGAAATAGATCGCGGGATAGACCAGCAGCTCCAGCAGGAAGCTGGTGGCCAGGCCGCCCACCATGGGCGCCGCGATGCGCTTCATGACGTCGGCGCCGGTGCCGGTGCTCCACATGATGGGCAGCAGGCCCATGAAGGCCGCGAAGACCGTCATGGCCTTGGGCCGGACGCGCTTCACGGCGCCGTGGATGATGGCTTCCACCAGGTCGTCCTCGGTCTTCAGGCGGCCTTCCCGCTGGGCCTCGTCGTGGCTGAGGTCCAGGAAGAGCAGCATGAAGACGCCGGTCTCGGCATCGAGCCCCATGAGGGCGATGAGGCCCACCCACACGGCGATGCTCATGTTGTAGCCCAGCAGCCACAGCAGCCAGAAGGCGCCGATGGCGCTGAAGGGCACCGCCAGCATCACCACGGAGGCCTTGAAGGCGGACTTGGTGTTGGCGTAGAGCAGGCCGAAGATCAGCACCAGGGTGATGGGCAGGATGACCTTCAGCCGCTCCTTCACCCGGATCATGTTCTCGTACTGGCCCGACCAGGTGAGGCTGTAGCCCGCGGGCAGCTTCAGGTCCTTCTCCACGGCGGCCTTGGCGTGCTGCACGTAGGTGCCCACGTCGATCTTCGAGGTGTCGAAGTCCACCAGCACGTAGCCGTTCATCTGGCCGTTCTCGTCGCGGATCATGGCGGGCCCGTTGGCCCACTTCAGGTCCGCGATCTCCTCCATGGGGATCAGGGCGCCGCCCGGCGTGGGGATGAGCACCCGCCGGAGGGCGTCCGGACTCTCCCGGTAGTCCCGGGCGTAGCGCACGTTCACGGGGTACCGGGCCCGGCCGTCGAAGATGGTGCTCTGGTTGTCGCCGCCGATGGCGGTCATCACCAGCATGTTGGCCTGCTCGACGCTGAGGCCGTAGCGGGCCAGCTGCTCCCGCTTCAGCACGAAGTCCAGGAAGTAGCCCTGGGCCGTGCGCTCCGCGAAGGCGCTGCGGGTGCCGGTCACGCCCTGCAGGATGCGCTCGGCGTCCACGGCCACCTTCTGGATGGTCTCCAGGTCCGCGCCGTTGATCTTGATGCCCACGGGCGTGCGGATGCCGGTGCTGAGCATGTCCAGCCGGGCCTTGATGGGCATGGTCCAGGCGTTGGGGATGGCCGGCAGCCGCACCACGCGGTCCAGCTCGGCGACGATCTCCTCCTGGGTCAGCCGATCCCGCCAGATGGGCCGCAGGACGGCCTTCAGGAAGTCCGGGGCCCAGGCGCTGAACCACCGGGGCTTCTCGCGCCACTGGTCTTCCGGCTTCAGGACGATCACGGTCTCCATCATGGAGAACGGGGCCGGATCCGTGGCCGTATCGGCGCGCCCCGCCTTGCCGAAGACCTTGTCCACCTCGGGCACGGTGCGGATCAGGCGGTCCTGCACCTGGAGGATGCGCTGGGCCTCGGTCTGGCTCAGCCCCGGCAGGGTGGAGGGCATGTAGAGGATCGTCCCCTCGTTCAGGGGCGGCATGAACTCGCTGCCCAGGCTCACGAAGGCGGGGATGGTGGCGAGGACCAGCAGGAAGGCCACGGCGATGGTGGCCTTGGCGTGCCGCACCACGAAGCGGCAGGGCCCTTCGTAGATGCGGTGGAGGAACACGCTGATGGGGTGCTTCTCCTCCGCGTAGTACTTGCCGACCACGACCTGGGTGGCGGTCCAGGCCAGCCACCTGGGCTTGAAGCTGAAGGGCTCCACCCGCGCGAACATCATGCGCATGGCCGGGTCGAGGGTCAGCGCCAGCAACGCCGCGATGCCCATGGCGAAGTTCTTGGAATAGGCCAGGGGCTTGAAGAGCCGCCCCTCCTGATCGAGCAGGGTGAAGATGGGCAGGAAGCTCACCGCCACCACCAGCAGGGAGAAGAAGACCGAGGGCCCCACTTCCATCAGGGCCTCGAGCCGCACCTGGTAGAAGCTTCCGGGTTTCCCATCCTCGATCCAACGCTCGATCTTCTTGTAGGCGTTCTCCACCTCCACGATGGCGCCGTCCACCAGCACGCCGATGGAGATGGCGATGCCGGCCAGGCTCATGAGGTTGGCGTTCTGGCCGATGCCGAACATGGGGATGAAGGCCAGGGCCACGCTCACGGGGATCGTGATGATGGGGACGATGGCCGAGGGGATGTGCCAGAGGAAGACCAGGATGATGATCGACACGACGATCATCTCCTCGATGAGCTTGTGCTTCACCGTCTTGATGGCGTTGTGGATCAGCTCGGACCGGTCGTAGGTCGTCACCACCTCCACGCCCTCCGGCAGGCCCTGCTTCAGCTCGGCGATCCTGGCTTTCACGCGCTCGATGACGTTCAGGGCGTTCTCGCCCTGGCGCATGACCACGATGCCGCCCACCACGTCGCCCTGGCCATCCAGATCCGCCAGACCCCGGCGCATCTCGGGGCCAAGGGTGACGGTGGCCACGTCGCCCAGCCGCACGGGGGTGCCGTTCTCGGCCTTGAGCACGGCCTGTTCAAGATCCCAGGTGGTCTTCACGTAGCCCCGGCCCCGGACCATGTACTCCCGGCCGCTGTATTCCACGAGACGCCCGCCTCCCTCCGAGTTGGCCGCCTTCACCGCCCCGATGACGGCGTCGATGGGGATCCGGTAGGCCGCCATCTTGTTGGGGTTGAGCTGCACCTGGAACTGCTTGGCCTGGCCGCCCACCGTGGCCACCTCGGCCACGCCGGGGGTGCTCTGGATGGCGTAGCGGAGGAACCAGTCCTGGAGGGACCTCAGTTCATCCGTGCTGTGTTTTCCGCTCTTGTCCACCAGGGCGTACTGGTAGACCCAGCCCACGGAGCTGGCGTCGGGACCCAGCGAGGTCTGCACGCCGGCCGGCAGGTTGGAAGTGATCTTGCTGAGGTACTCCAGCGTTCGGCTGCGGGCCCAGTAGATGTCCGTGCCGTCCTCGAAGATCACGTAGACGTAGGAGAACCCGAAGTCCGAGAGGCCCCGCACGGCCTTCACCTTGGGGGCGCCCAGCAGGCTCGTGACGATGGGATAGGTCACCTGGTCCTCGACGAGGTCGGGGCTGCGGTCCCACTTGCTGTAGATGATCACCTGCGTGTCGCTGAGGTCCGGCAGGGCATCCATGGGGATGTTCCGCATGGTCCAGAAGGACATGACGATCAGCACCACGGATGCGGCCATCACCAGCCAGCGGTTCTCCGCCGAGAAGCGGATGATGCGTTGCAGGAAGGTCGGGTGTTCGGGATCGTAGCCTGCGTGGCCGCTCATACAGACCCTCCCCGGCTCATCCGAGCGGACCGATCGGCCGCGCAGCTCGCACCTGAACAGGAATTTTTAAAGCTGAGGAAAGCAGAGGAGCTGAGGAAAGCGGAAAAGGAACCTTTTGCTTTTCTCAGCTCTCCTCCGCTCCTCCGCTCGCCTCCGCTTATGAAATTCTTTGGCAATGGGTTCATGACCATCCTCGATTCAGTGCTTGTGGGTCAGCTGGGCCAGGGCGGCCTTCAGGCGGGACTCGGAATCCACCAGGAAGTTGGCGCGCACGACGACTTCCTCACCGACCTTCAGACCGGAGCGGATCTCCACCTTCTCGCCCACCATGGTGCCGGTGGTCACTTCCCGGGGCTCGAACCTGCCCCCGCCCAGGGCCACGAAGACCACCTTGGTGGTGCCCGCATCCAGCACCGCGTCCAGGGGGATGATCATGCCCTTCCGCCCCTGCCCCTTCAGCAGGACGTCCCCGAACATCTCCGGCTTGAGCTCGCCCCTGGGATTGGCGAACTCCACGCGGGCCCTGGCCGTGCGGGTCTTGGGATCCATGACCGGATCCACGAACACGATCCGCCCCCGGAAGGTCTTCCCGGGCGAGGCCTCGACCATCAGGTCCGCGGGCATGCCCACCTTGGCGCGACCCAGTTCGGCCTCGTACACGTCCACCTGCACCCAGACCCGGCTGAGGTCCGTGATCTCGAAGAGGATGTCCGCCGGCGTGATGCGGGCGCCCTCCATCACGTTCTTCACCGTCACCACGCCCGAGATGGGGCTGCGCAGCGTCAGGGCCTTCTGGACCTCGCCGGTCTTCTCGAGGTGGTCGATGGCCTCCTTCGGCACGTCCCAGAGACCGAGACGGCGCTTGGCAGATTCCAGCAGCTCGCCGCCGCTGCCCTGCAGGGATCCCCCCGCGAGGGATTTCTGGGTCTGGAGGGCCAGGAGGTACTCCCGCTGGGCGCTCACGAACTCCGGGCTGTAGAGGCTGAACAGGGGCTGGCCCTTGGCCACGGGCTTGCCCACGAAATCCACGAAGAGCTTCTCCACGAAGCCCTCCACCTTCACGGTCACCTTGCGGACGCGGGTCTCGTCGACCACCACGCGCCCCAGGGCCCGGAGCTCTCCGCTCACCATCCCCTCCGCCACCTTCTCGGTCCTGAGGCCGATGAGCTGCTGGCGTTCGGGGTCGATGGTGATGGCCGCGTGGCCCTCGAGCCCGGTTCCGCCGGTGCCCACCTCCTCCATGGGCACCAGGTCCATGCCACAGATGGGGCAGGCCCCCGGGTGGTCCTGGATGATCTGCGGGTGCATGGGGCACTGGTACATCTGCTTCTTGGGCGCGGCTGCGCTGGTGGCTCCGTGGTCGTGACCGTCCTTGGCGCCGGGACGGAGCAGGGCCATGGCTCCCACGCCCACCACCAGGCCGAGGGTGACGAAGGCGATGGGGCGGAAGGGGAACCCGGACCTGGCCGGGACTTCGAGTGAGGGCTGTTCGAGGCTCATGGTGGATCTCCTACATCTTGGTCATGGCGGGACCGCTGTCCTGGGCCGCGCCCGGGGCCTTGGCGGTGGATCTGGAGGCGGTCGGAGCGGCGGCACCGGAGGAGATGCTGGCGGAACCGAGGGAGCCGCCAGTGATGGGCGCCGTGGGCCCGAGGGCCGCCTCGCGCAGGGCGATGTGCTGGGCCTGGAGCTGGGCCAGGGTCTGCAGGTAGGAACCCTGGTCGCCCACCCACCCGTTGAGGGCCTCCAGGGCACCCAGGAAGGAGCCCCGCCCCGCCTCGTACTGGGCCAGGGAGGCCTTGAAGCTGGCCTCGCTCTGCACCAGCAGCCCATCGCGGTACAGATCGCGGATGCCCCGCAGGGACCGGATCTGGAAGGTGCGTTCCTCCGTGCGCTGCCAGAGCAGCGTGTGCACGGAATCCACCTCGGCCTTCTGGCCGAGCCGGTGGTGGTCATGCTCCGCCACCGCCCGCTGCTGCTTGTTGCGGCCGTAGATGGGCAGGGAGATGCTCACCCCCACCTGCCACATGGGGTCGAGCCCGCCCCGGGGCATGAGGCCCGCCGTCACGGCGAAATCGGGCCGCCGGTCCAGCCTGGCCAGGTCCATCTGCTTCTCGGACTGCTGCACGCCGGCCCAGGCTCCCGCCAGCTCCGGGCTGCGGGCCTCCACGGCTTCCAGGGTCAGCAGCTCCGGTTCGGGCAGGTCCCGCAGGGAGGCGGTGGTGTCGATGGGATCTTCCGGGTGGTGCTGGCGCAGGCGGTTGAGGCCGGCCAGGGCTGATTTCTCCTCCGCCTCCAGGGCGAAGGCGGCCTGCTTCAGCCGCGTCCGTTCCAGCTGGGCCCGCAGCAGATCGACCTGACTGCCCAGCCCCACCTCATAGCGGGAGCGGGCCAGCCGTTCGGCCTGCTCCAGGAAGGTCGCCTGCTGGGCCTGGAGGGTCTTCTGCTCCCGGATCAGCAGCAGGGCCGCGTAGCCCCGCCTCACGTCGGCTTCCAGCCCCAGGCTCACACGGCTCTTCGCCGCCTCGGACACCTTCACGCCCAGGGCTGCAACTTCCGTCCGCAGGCCGCGCTTGCCGGGCCAGGGGAAGGGCTGGGTGAAGGCCACGCTGTAGAAGCTGGTCTCCATGCGGCCCACTTCCAGGCGCTTGAAACCGTCGTTCTGCAGGCCCAGGGACAGCGAGGGATCCGGCAGGACGCCGGCCTGCGGCACGCGCTCCTGGTCGATGCGGACGGCGTGATCCGCCTTCAGGAAGTCTGGATGGTCCTGCAGGGTCTCCCGCAAGAGGTCCGCCAGCACAGGGTCGGTCGATGGAGGTTGGGTCGGGGGGGCCTGGGCGTGACCGGGCGCAAAGAGCACCAGGGCTGGGACCAGGCGCAGGGATGAGCGCATGGGAACTCCGGAAGGGAAACGTGGCGGCGGCCCGCCTGGATCGGCGGGCAGGGCTTCGCTGGTCTCCGCTCAGATCCGGAACGTGCCCAGGTGCGCGAGCTGCCGCCCCAGGTCCGGGTCGCGTCCCTGGACGAGGGGCCTTGGCGCCGTGGCGTCGGAAGCGACCCGCGCCTCGGCCCACTGGGTGGGTTCCGGCCGGGGCTCGGTGCGCCGCTGGGCCTGCTGGTTCCGGCGCAGGGAGACCTGGGGGGCCACCACCGTCTGGCGGTCCGGGCAGGCGCCCCGCGAAGGTCCCCGGTTGCCTTCCGGCTTCGGGCAGGGGCAGCTGTCCTCGATGCCGCTGGGCGTTCCGCAGCAGCAGGTGTGCGGGGCCTGCGCCGGCGCCCAGTCCCCCGCCCCGCCGCCCAGGAGCAGCACGACGGCAAGGATGGCGCGCAGGATCGACCGCACGGAGGAACCTCCGGATGCTTCCCATCATAGGCCTTCCACTCATGTGGCAACACGGAATCCTTGACCGAGGTCACAGGGATCCGGCGACCGGAGGCCACCCGAACCAGATTCGGCGCGCATCAGGGCTACGATGGTTCCATGGGCACGGTTGAAACGGCAGAGGTTGTGATCGTCGGGGGCGGCATCGCGGGGCTCGGCCTCGCCTGCCACCTGGCCGGGGCCGGCCAGCCGGGGATCGTGCTGCTGGACCGCGAGGACCAGCCCGGCACCTATGCCAGCGGCCACAACGCCGCCGTGGCCCGCGCCCTCACGGGCCGGGACGAGCACACGGCCCTGGCGGTGGAGGGGCGGCGGCGGCTCGCCGCGGCCGGCCTGCTGACCCCCAGCGGCGGCCTGCTGGTGAGCGCCGACCCCGGCCCCCTGGCGCCCTTCGAGGCCGAAGCCGCGCGGCACGGGGTGGAGGTCCGGCGGGGCGAGGGCATCCCCCTGCCCGGCCTGAAGGCCGCGGAACACCTGGCCATCCCCGGCGACGGCGTCATCGACATCGCGGGCCTGCTGCGTGCCTGCGCCGAGGGCGCCCGGGCGGGTGGCGCGGACCTGCGCTTCGGCTGCGCCATGCTCGATCTCAAGCCCACCGGTGACGGCTTCGACCTCGACACGGACCGCGGCCTCCTGCATGCGAAGACCCTGGCCATCGCCGCCGGCGCCTGGGCCGGGGAACTGGGCCGCAGCGCGGGCTCGCAGCTCGAGTTCACGCCCCTGCGGCGCTCCCTGGTGTGGAGCGGCGCCGCCCATCCCCAGCAGGAGCCCTGGGCCTGGTGGGTGGACCGTCCCTTCTACCTGCGCCCCGAAAGCGGCGGCCTGCTCATGTGCCCCTGCGAGGAGGTCGCCGTGCCCCTGCCCGCCCGCGGGCGCCAGCCCGACACCGATCCCGCCGTGCTGGAGGGCCTCTTCGCCAGCCTGCGCGAGCTGGCCCCCCACCTGGCCGAGCGCCCCGTCACGCGGTACTGGACCGGCCTGCGCACCTTCGCGCCGGACCGCCGCTTCGTCCTGGGCTGGGATCCCTGGAACCCCCGCCTCTTCTGGTCCGCGGGCCTGGGCGGCCACGGCATGACCAGCGGCCTCGCCGTGGGCCAGCTGGCCGCCGACTGCTACCTGCGCCACGCCACCTCCGGGCCGCTCGATCCGGCGCGGTTTCGGCAGGCGTGAATTCAAGAAATTGAAACCGCAGATGACGCAGATTTCGCAGATGAAAACCCTCAGTGAGCGTGCCTCATATTTATCTGCGTCCATCTGCGACATCTGCGGTTCCAGTATTTTTTCGCGAGGTTGGATCTAGGATCGTTCCATGCGCCCCAGCACCCTCCGCGTCGCCCTCATCCAGCAGGCCACCCTCTGGCAGGATCCCGCCGCCAACCTGGCGCGGGCCCGGGGCTTCGTGGCGGAGGCGGCCCGCGCCGGTGCGAGGGTGGCGGTGTTCCCGGAGCTGTTCACCCTGGGCTTCACCATGGCCCCCGAACCCTTCGCCGAGGCGATCCCCGGCCCCACGGTGGAGGCCGTGGCCAGCCTGTCGCGGGAGTTCGGCCTCTACCTGGTGGGTTCCGTGGTCGAAGCCCACGCGCCCCACCCCCGCAACGCCGCCTTCGTCACGGCGCCGGACGGATCGCTCCTGGCGGCCTACCGCAAGATCCACCCCTTCTCCTACGGCGAGGAGAACCTGCACTACAGCGGTGGCACCGAGTGTCCCGTGTTCGCAGTGGACGGCATCCCCTGCGGCCTGCAGATCTGCTACGACCTGCGCTTCCCCGAGCCCTTCCGCGCCCTGGCGGCCAGGGGCGCCGAGGTGGTCTTCGTGCCCGCCAACTGGCCCGCCCGGCGCATCGCCGCCTGGTCCACCCTGCTGGCCGCCCGCGCCATCGAGAACCAGCTGGCCGTCGGCGGCGTCAACCGCGTGGGCCGCGACGCCCTGGGCCTCGACTACCCCGGCGCCTCGGCACTGCACGACTGCTTTGGTGAAGTCATCGCCCAAGGGGCTGCCACCGAAGGACTGGTGGTCGGAGACATCGACCTCACCCAGCTGCGCGCCTGGCGCGAGCGGTTCCCGGCGCTGAAGGATCGACGGGTGGAAGTGTACTCGGCGCTAGAGAGGAAAGACAAAACACCGATGAACACCGATCAAAGCTGATGAACACCGATCTGTTTTCGGGAAGCTAACCGGGCCCCGCCTGCACTGAGGCGCTGAGCGAAGCCGAGGAAGCGGAAAGCTGAGAGAGAGCGGAAGGCAATGCAGGCGGGGTCCGAGTTGAGCTAGGGGTTAGGCATTCCGGGTTCACTGTCTAGCTATCGCCTTTTTAATGGTACTGTTGACAGCTAGCAAATCATTAAGCATGGTCATGTATCTGTCTTCACGGTGAATTGCAGTCATTGCCAAAAGTGTAAACGGTTGATATTGCTTAATTCGAGAACATATATCTATGATTTCTTCCTTTTTGAAGATCTGGAGCAGCAGTGGATCGCTGTCATCAGAGAAGCTGTAAAGGAGGTCGAGCATTGCGACCTTGCCTTCGTGGTAAACATTGAAGGGCTCAGTTCCTGTTTCCTCTGCAACACTCCAGCCAGGCCCATTTCCGTTTCGCTTATCTTCGGCAAGGATGCAAAGGTAACCGAAGTATTGCATGGAGTTGGCCATGTTTAGCCAAGCTGTATGAGCTGTTCGAATTTTATCTAAGGCGAATTCTAGCGACATCTCCGTTATCTTCTGGCGTAAATGACGACGCCTATACCTAAAAACGACATAAGAGGAAAAGATGAGTGAGAGGACGGAAAGAAATAAGGAGACGATTTGAATAGCGCTGGTGTCGTTAGATGGATTCATTGGATCTCCATGGGGAATGCCTAACGAATGAAGCTAAGCGGCCACGCCTGCACCGAGACGATGAGCGGAGCCGGGATAGCGAAATGCTGAGAGAGAGCGGAAGGCAATGCAGGCGGGGTCCGACTTGAGCGAGAGGTTAGGCCATGACTACTGCTCAAGAAATGCCTCTGGATTTTTAAGGCGCTTGGCCTGAATAGCGGCTTTGTATAGACCCTGGAATGATTCAGTCTCGGAGGCCCAATCGAACTTGGAAGCCTGAACCTGAGGGTACAACAGCTTGAGCGCGGAGCGAGCACCGTGGCCAGCAAGGACATTACTTGCTGAAACCCAATCGACAAGGAAATCTGACGCCGCATAGAGCTTGAACACACCCCATAGATGGAAGGCTTCTGACCATTCCTGGGAGTTGGCCTCGAAACCGCCATGATTCTGTGCGTGCCAGAGCCGGAGAAGGGAAGGCCTATCACCCCGCGAGGCAAGCCATAGATTGGCCCAATATCCCGGCTTGCCGGCGTTCTCCCGCGCAACGATTTCGACCAATCTGCGGAATTCTTTTCTGGATTTCACCCTTGCCGATTGGAGTGCTTCGACTGCTTTGACCTTTTCCTGATATTCAAAGGCCTGAATCATTTCTTCTGCATAGTTGTATTCCAGAGCATATGGATCTGGCAGTTTTCTGGCATCGCCCCTCAATGGGGATACTACAAACAGTATTGGTATCGCCAAAAGAGAGGATGCGTTCATCGAGGGCCTAACGAATGAAGCTAAGCGGCCCCGCCTGCACCGAGGCGATGAGCGGAGCCGGGATAGCGGAATGCTGAGAGAGAGCGGAGGGCAATGCAGGCGGGGTCCGACTTGAGCGGAGGGTTAGGCTGCCGATCACTTCGAGCGAGGAATGCTTTCAGGGTGAAGGCGCCTCAAAATGTCTTGGAGATGCCCACCTTTGGGATAGTAGAAATCTACGAACACGCAATTTCCATTTTCAACGGCTACCTGGGGGGTAACAGCCAGACTGCCACGCTTTCCCTTTCTGTCTCGAGTGAAGACTTCTACCCAATATAAACCCTGCCATTTCCGAATACTTCCAACCATGTATGAAGGGGCTGGATCTTGCGTGTTCAGGAATGGATCAAAGTCGAGCCCGTCTATCTCCCCTTTCGCAGCTGCTTGAGCCTCTGCGTCTTTCTTCAGCTCTTTAAGAAGGAATGGATGAAATAGCTCAGGCTTTCTTCTAAGTGCAATGTTCGAAGATGGCTCCTTTTGATCTGCCAATGCAAGCGGAACATACCAGTCGTAAAATCCGGTTACTACTTTTCGAATGAGATCCTCGGTTGGATCGGCAAAGCAGTTCTGGCCCACGGAGAAGGCCATGATTACCGGAAGGAGGATTGCTCGATTCATGCGAAGCAGCCTAACGAAAGCAGCTAAGCGGCCACGCCTGCACCGAGACGACGAGCGGAGCCGAGATAGCGAAATGCTGAGAGAGAGCGGAAGGCAATGCAGGCGGGGTCCGACTTGAGCGGAGGGTTAGGGCGAAACACGAATCGCTTGGTTTGCGGATTCGAGCCAAGTGTACGACGCATCTTCTGCGACATACCCAGGAAAGGGTTCACTGCCTTTAAATCGGAGGCTGACTCCATGTTTCACGAAAAGTGCGCCATTCACCTGATTGAGTTTTCTGAAGTCCCAGATTTGGTAGTCAGAGTTTTCGTATAGGACACTCCCACCATCAAGGACTTTCATTCCCTTTTGGGCGTGAATCGGTGACTTACCGGCCAGAAGGAGGTTCATATCCTCGTTGGCGTTTTGCAGAACCTGTAGCGATTCCTTTGTGAGTGCCGACTCTTTGTTCGAATCTATGCGAATGAACTCGAATGATGGCTTTGAGGCACGACTGCCAAGATAGAAACAAATCAAGGCTGTCAGACACAGGAACGGGAGGTGTCTGGTCAGAATGTTTTTTAGATCCATGCGGACACCTTGTTATGAGCCCTAACGAATGAAGCTAAGCGGCCACGCCTGCACCGAGGCGATGAGCGGAGCCGAGATAGCGAGATGCTGAGAGAGAGCGGAAGGCAATGCAGGCGGGGTCCGACTTGAGCGGAGGGTTAGGCGCTGAGCTTAACAACCTAAGAACCCGCGCACTTTGAAGGACCGTTTTGATTTCCCTAATTCTAAGATCATTAGGCCCTGGAAATCCGTTTCTTCACCGAAGAGGAAGGCTGTGATGGTGCAGTGGAAGGTGACTTTGAGGCTCGAATCTCCCCACACCTCTGTGAACTTGCCGCCGATCGAGCCCTTCCCTGACATTTTTGTGGTTCCGGAGCGGGAAATGAAGGTCACACGATGGAGTTCACCGTTGACTCGAATTCGGCATACACGATCACCATCGTTATCAGGAATGTTGTCCTCTGCGAATACCTCTGGCTGCCCTTCCTTGTTGGTGTAACCCAAGAAATATCCATAGCCACAACCACTGGTTTGTTCGTTCGAATGGAGATTTTCGATAGAAATCCCCTGTGGTGGTGCTGTGGCCATGAGCGCTGGAAGCATCGCCAAATTCAAAAGGATTGGTCGAAAGCGATTCATGAAGCGCCTAACGATGAAGCTAAGCGGCCACGCCTGCACCGAGACGCTGAGCGGAGCCGAGATAGCGACAAGTTGAGAGAGAGCGGAAGGCAATGCAGGCGGGGTCCGACTTGAGCGGAGGGTTAGGAGTCATCGGGAGAGCCGTTCGAGGATGACGCCTCGGTTTGGGGACTCCGGTTTGTAGTATGCGAGACGCCCGGGGATGCACGAAAGGACTGCCCCGAATTCGTGCATGCAAATCTGGGTAAGTGCCTCGGAGAGCGGGAGTTCTTGACCATCGATCTTCAATCCATCCACGATCACGTGGCAGGTGGGGCCTGCCCCTTTTGCCTTGAGCAACTTCTCGAGTTCAGCAGGGAAATCCTGGTTGCCTGGAACCTCGGTGCCGAGTGCGGGAATGTAGGGAAGATTGTGGTTCAAACGATCAAGAATTTCCTTTCGACGTTTAGAGCTTGAGAGGAATTGAGCCCATCGCGCCTGCTTTTCAGACGTGATGAATGCTTTCACGAACGCCTCTTCATGGCTCATGACGGGTGGGACTCCTAACGAATGAAGCTAAGCGGCCACGCCTGCACCGAGGCGACGAGCGGAGCCGTGATAGCGAATTGCTGAGAGAGAGCGAAGGACAATGCAGGCGGGGTCCGACTTGAGCGGAGGGTTAGGAGGCCGGGCGTTCCGTTGCGAGCTTGCCCCTTTTCATGCAGAGCGTGAGATTGAGTGGGTTGCGGCAGATTATCGCCCACATGGGCTGACTTTCTGAAGTTGAAAAGGAGAGAACTCTCAGCCCATTTGAGAGAGTGACCTCAAGTTCGCTTAGCCGGCCAAAGAGCTGAAGATCTGTGACGGTTGCTCCTTTGAGTGAGTGGAGAACCTTCATACGGCGCTTCTCGGTGCTTGTACTCCCGCAAAGAATTGAACGCACCTTCTCGCAGCGCCAATCCCACTCGAACATAAGCGTAGTTTCCCCGATCGGATTTCCCGTATTGCCATCCTTCCGGAACCCAGGTGAAAGTTGGCCCAGTTCCAGAAAAATGGTTGAACCGTACCCATCCCAGACATGGGAAACAGGTTGGCCAATCACGGCTTCTCGAAACTGGTCGAACAGCAGATGGGCCTCCTAACGAATGAAGCTCACCGGCCACGCCTGCACCGAGACGATGAACGAAGCCGAGTTAGCAAGAAGTTGAGAGAGAGCGAAAGACAATGCAGGCGGGGTCCGAGTGGAGCGGAGGGTTAGGCTGCGAATCTTCATGTCCAATCCTCTGCAACACCGATTTCAGTGACAATGTCATTCCGTAATTCGACCCACAAGAAGCCATCGAAGACCTTTGGGAAGTAATGGAGGACTGTTGCTGTTCCTTTCGATTCTTCTGAAGCTGGTTGACCGAGCGCTGAAATCGCCTGTTCGCGTGTTTGGCCGATGCGAAGACCGCACTTTGTGGACCAACCCTTGCCCGTGATGATCATTCGCCAAACATGTGCTTCTTTCTGACCAGGGTTCACACTGGTAGGTTCTGGCTTCGTCACTTCAACCACCAGCCCAGGGAAGTGCATCTCCTCCCATTTGCCCATCCCCATGTCGGAGTCGTAGCCGCGACGAGACCTGCTTGGTTTCCCGAGAACAGATAGAACTCGAGACCGAAGGGACCCAATCGTAAGGTTCTTGACTGCGATCATGTCAGCCGGAATCTGCCCAATAATCTGGCCTTTCGGCTGTGTAGGGCCAGCTTGGGCCATCAGCAGGAATGCAATTGGTAGGAGAAGGTTCATAGGATATCGAGCAGCCTAACTAGTAATTAGACGAACTGGCCGGGGAGGGGGTGAGTTCGCCTATTCGGGGGAGGGGGGAGGGTAAGTGTTGAACGAACCGCAGGGCTACGAATGGGGGCGCCTGAATAGGCAGACTAAAAATCGACGGACGGCGGGCTTGGATGGCCCGGAGGGGGGTGGGCAGTACGCCTAATCAGGTTCAGAAAGATGCAAGTGTTGACGGAACCGTGGGACTACGAAAAGCAAACACGAACTGGAGGGTATGGACCGGGCAATTCTAGCATCCCGATTGGCGCCTGAAGGCCGGTCGGGCTTGGCGGGGTGGACCTGGGGGTGTTCCTCGCCATCCTGATCGGTGTTCATCCGTTTTTATCGGTGTTCATCGGTGTTCCGCTTTTCGCGCTTTCACTTCGGTGGATTCGCCGGCGCGTCGCGCTTGTACCACGAGGCCTGCCCGTAGACGGGCTTCACCTTCTGCTCCAGGGCTTCCAGCTGAGCGGTGTTCAGGGGCAGGAACTCCCGCGCGATCCTCACGTTCTCTTCGAGCTGGGCCACGGTGTCCACGCCGATGATGACGGTGCTCACGGGGTGGGTCAGGGTGTAGCGCATGGCCTCCTTCATGGTGAGGGTGCCGGGCCGGTCGTGCTTGGCGGTGCCGCGCCGCTGGTCGGGGGGCGGGGGCTGGACGCCTTCGAGGATGCGGCCCCGGGCGGGGATCTTCATGCCGATGATGCCCATCTCCTTTTCGATGGCCAGGGGCAGCAGGGTCTTCTTGAAGGGGAGGTGCCAGGTGTCGGCGGCGTTGAAGGCCATGAGCACGCAGTCGAAGGGGAAGCGGCGGATGGCCTCGGCCAGGATGTCGGGATCCGTGTGGCCGCTGAGGCCCAGGAAGCGCACCAGCTTCTGGTCCCGGGCCTTCTGGAAGGCCTCCAGGGCGCCGCCTTTGGCGCAGACATCGTCCACGTCCTTCATCGTGCTCATGGCGTGCAGCTGCCAGAGGTCCACGTGATCCGTCTGCAGCAGCTTCAGGGAGGTCTCCAGGATGCGCAGGGAGCCGTCCGCCGTGCGGTCGTGGGTCTTGGTGGCGAGGAAGGCCTCCTTCCGCCGCCGCTTCATGACCTGTCCGAAGTACTGCTCGCTCCAGCGGGCATCGCCGCCGTAGCGGGCGGAGGTGTCCAGGTAGTTCACGCCCAGATCCAGGGCCCGCTCGATGAGGGGCACGGCCACCTTCTCGTTCTCCGCCTTCTCGATGGCGGCCTGGCCGCCGAGGCTGAAGAGGCCCACCAGGTGCCCTGTGCGGCCCAGGTTGCGGGTGGGCATGGCGCCCGCCGTGACGGGATTGAAGGGCGCCGCTGGCGAGGGCTTCGGCAGTGCGGCCTCGCCGGGTTCCTGCGCGCCCAGCCGGGTGGCGATCAGCCCCGCCGCGGCGGCCGCGCCGAGCTTGAACAGGTCACGGCGGGTAGTTCCGGAATCCGGCATGGCGTCCTCCCAAATGAAACTGACCCAAGTATCGCGTAAGGATGGCCGTCCCGGCGATGGAATGGGTAGGATCGCTCCAGGCATGTGCCTGAACGGAGCCCCGCTTGGCCCTCTTCCTGAACACCATGCTCTTCGCCTTCCTGGCGCTCTTCCCCATCCTGAACCCGCCGGCCATGGCGCCCATCTTCCTGCAGCTCACCAGCGGGGTGCGGGACGAGCAGCGCAACCACCTGGCGGCCCTCATCGGGTTCTACACCTGGGCCTTCCTCACGCTGCTGCTGGTGCTCGGCGGCTGGGCGCTCAAGCTCCTGGGCATCTCCATCCCCGTCATCGCCATCGCGGGCGGGCTGCTGGTCTTCCACAGCGCCTGGCGCATGCTGAACCGCGACCCGCGGGTGAGCGAGTCCGACAAGGCGGAGCTGCAGACCGTCCTGCTGGACAAGGCCTTCTTCCCGCTCACCATGCCCTTCACCGCGGGACCGGGCTCCATCGCCGTGACGCTCAGCCTGGTGCCGCGGGGGCCCATCTGGCACCCGCAGACCTTCACCAGCTTCCTGGCCACGAGCTGCGGCATCGGGCTGGCGGCCCTCACGGTCTTCCTGTTCTACCGCTTCGGCACCAAGGCCATCCGCCGCCTGGGCGCCACGGGCGAGGCCACGCTCTCCCAGCTGTCGGCCTTCATCCTGTTGGCCATCGGCGTGCAGATCGTCTGGAGCGGCCTGCGGGAGCTGATCAGGGGGCTGTGAGGAAATCGTCCATGCGGGCCAGGGCCTCCTCCTGGGTGGCGTAGGTGGCGAAGGCGAAGCCCGGCTGCCGGATGCCGGTGATCATCTTGCTCACGCGCACCCCTTCTCGCGCCAGGCAGAGCACGGGCTTGCCGCGACCCAGGGCGTAGGCGATCTCGAAACCCACGCCATGGGAGGGTGTGCTCACCTCGGCGATGAGGGCGTCGCAATCCCGCAGCCAGGCCGTGTCCCGCTCGAAGACGGCTTCCGGCGCCAGCCCACCGTCCGCGGCCATCACGGCCTCGGAAGCGAGATGTGCCGTGAGCACGCGATGGCCGAGGGACTGCAGATGGTCAACCATCGCGGCGTAGACGGGCTGGTCCTGGCGGCCGCCGGTCAAGGAACATGAGAAGTAGAGGTTCAAGGTCCTACTTCCCCAGCGCCTCGTCCGCGAGGTGGCCGGCGTCCATGATCTTGCGCAGGGCCTCGAGGATGGCGCGGACATCGGTGGCCACGGCGCGCTTGGTGGCGGCGTCGTAGACGTAGTACCCGCCCTGCCCTTCGAGCACGCTGTCGAAGTTGATGCCCACGAACTCGCCCTTGGCGTTCACCACGGGGCTGCCGGAGTTGCCACCCACCGTGTCGCAGCCGTAGGCGAAGTTGAAGGGCGTCTCCAGCGCGAGGCGGCCCTTGGCCTGCAACCAGCGCTCGGGCAGCGTGAAGGCGCCATCCTCGGCGGCCGCGGCGTTGCCGCCCCAGCCCGCGTGGCGGTCGTAGAGCCCGAGGAAGGTGGTGAAGGGCTGGGCCTTGGTGCCGCTGCCGGTGTCGTAGGTGGCGACGGGCCCCCAGCTCAGGCGCAGGGTGAAGGTGGCGTCGGGGTACTGGGACTTGCCCAGGGCCTGGAAACGGGCCCGGGCGATGCGCCCGCCGTGCTCGGCGAAGACGCTCTGCACCTGGTCCTCCCACTGCCGCTGGACGCCCCGCTGGAAGGGATCCAGCACCCGGGCCAGCGCGAGCATGGGGTCCGGATGGCTGGCGAGGGCCTCGCGGCCGCCCTCCAGGAGCTGCTTGCGGAAGGCCGGATCCTGGAGCCGGGTGCCGGCGCAGGCCGCCTTCGCCACGGCCCCGGGGGTGCGTCCGCCCAGGATGGCTTTCACGAAGGGATGGCCCTCGCCCAGTTGCTCCTGCGCTTCGCGGAGGACCCAGGCCAGCCGTGCCTCATCCAGGCCCATGCGCACCGGGCGCGGGCTCAGCAGCCGCTCCCGGGTGGCCTTCAGGCTGCCTTCGCTGAACTCGGGCAGGCGCTGGGCGGTGGGCCGGGCCTCCTCCTCCAGGATGCGCACGAGGGTGAGGGCGTGGCCGAACAGGACGCTGCCGCGGGTGCCCAGGCAGGTGTACTCCTTGAGTAGGGCCTTCTGGCGCTCGACGGCCTCCGCGATCCGGTCCCAGCTTCCGCCGGCGCTGGCCTGGAGTCCGGCCTCCCGGGCCACCGTGGCGCGCAGCTCCTCCTCGCGGGTGGCCACCAGCGCCAGGCTCTCGGGCTTGGCCAGGCCCATGAGCTGGCCGCTGAGCCGCTTCTGGCCGTTGCTGATGCTGTAGACGGCGTCGGCGGAGGTGCGCGCGGCCTCGGTCGAGGTCTTCGCGTAGGCCTCCAGGGCCCGGCGCTGGCGCGCCAGGAAGGCGAGCTGGAAGGGGATGCCCACCTCCTTCGCGTAGCGCATCTGGGCCAGGGTCTGGCCCCGGTAGGTGACGCCGGGGTGCCCCGAGATGATCGTCAGGTCACCGGCCTTCAGGGGCGTCTGGGCGAAGGGCAGGAAGGCCTCGGGCCGGTAGGGCTTGCCATCTTCGTAGACGCGGAAGAGCGCGAAGTCCAGGTTCCAGCGGGGGTAGGTGTAGTTGTCGGGGTCGCCGCCGAAGCTGGCCACCTGGACTTCCGGCGCCGCCACCAGCCGCACGTCCTTGAACTTGCGGTAGCGGTAGAGCCAGTACTCGCCGCCCTGGTAGAGGGTGACGGGCTCGCAGGTGAGGCCGGTCTTCGCCTCCTCCACCTTGCGCAGGTCGGCCAGGGCGTTGCGCCGGGCCGTGAGCGCGTCCTTGTCGGCAGTGCCCGGCTTCACGGCGCCGTTCACGCGGGCGGTGACGTCCTCGCTGGAGACCAGCATCATCAGCTCGAGCCCCGGCACCTTGACCTCCTGGGGCCGGGTGGCGGCGGTGAAGCCGTTCCTCACCAGGTCCGCAGCGGCGGTGGAGACCTGGGCGATGGCGTCGCGGCCCACGTGGTGGTTGGTGATCACCAGGCCGTCCCGGCTCACGAAGGCGCCGGTGCCGTTGGGGAAGCGCAGCGTGGCCAGCTGCAGGTTCTTCAGCCAGGCGGGACCGAGGTCCACCCCGTACTTGGCCTGGATGGCCTTGACCGGGACGTTGTCGAAGGTCCACATGCCCTCATCCGCGCGCAGCGCAGGCAGGGCGAAGAGCAGGGCGAGGGCGGAGAGGCGCATCAGGAACTCCAAAATTCAAGAATGGGAACCGCAGATGTCGCAGATGACACAGATAAAAGCCACTCTCCCTCAGGGGATCATTTCATCTGCGCCATCTGCGTCATCTGCGGTTAAAAATCAGTTCTTGCCCGTCAGCTCGGTCACCAGGTGCTTGGCGTCGAAGACCTTGTCCAGGGCCTCCACGATGGCGCGGGCGTCCACGGAGAGGCAGCGGTTCACGCGCGAGTCGAAGTAGTACCGGCCCGCATTGCTTTCGATGTTGCCGTCGAAGGCCAGGCCCACCAGCTCGCCCCGCTTGTCCACCACGGGGCTGCCGGAGTTGCCGCCGATGATGTCGTTGCTGGTGATGAAGTTGTAGGGCGTGAAGAGGTTCAGCTTGTCGCGGCGCTCGACCCAGCGGGCCGGCAGCTCCCAGGAACCCTCCTCGGCCTTGGGGCCCCAGGCGGCGGCGCGGTCGTAGAGCCCGGCAAAAGTGGTGAAGGGCTGGGCGAGGGTGCCGGAGAGGGGGTAGGTCTCCACGGCGCCGTACGAAAGGCGCAGCGTGAACGTGGCATCGGGATAGGTGGAGGTGCCGTAGACGGCGAAGCGGGCCTTGGCGATGCGCGTGAGGTGCTCGGAGATCACCGACTGCAGGGCCTGCTGCTTCTTCTGGACCTCATCCAGCTTGGGGGCGAGCTGGCGGGCCAGGACCAGGGCCGGGTCGGTGTACTCGAGGATGGCCTTGGGATCGCCTTCGACCAGCGCCTTGCGCAGGGCCGGATCGCCGAGCTTGGAACCGGCAAGCAGGGCCTTGGCCGCGGCCTCAGGCGACTTCCCGGCCAGCAGGGCCTGGGTGGCGGGGTGGGCCGCGCCCAGCTCCTGCTGCACGGTGGCCAGGAAGCCCTGCAACGCGAAGGCCTCCTGTCCGGCGGCGGCGGGATCGATCCGCATGAGACGGGCCTTCAGGCCGGCCAGGGACTTCTCGTCGCGGTACTGCGGCGCGCGCTGGTCGGCGGGCTTGGCCATCTCCACGGCGTAGCGGTGCAGGCCCAGGGCGCTACCCAGGGTCTCGCTGCGCATGGCGCCGAGGAGGGAAGCCTCCGGGGCCCCCGCCTTCTGCTGCGCCACGGCCTCCTCGACCTTCGCCCAGCTCTGGCCGGCCGAGGCCTTCAGCCTGGGATCGGCGTCCACCTTGGTGCGCAATTCCTTCTCCGCCTCGGCCACCTTGGCCATGGCCACCTTGTCCCGCAGGCCATCGGTCTCGCCGGCCACCACCTTGTAGGCGTTCTCGACGCCCATGAGCTGGTCGGAGACGACGCGGGCCTGCTCCCCGCCCTGGGCCGCGTAGGCGCGCAGCGAGGTGCGCATGCGGTCCAGGCCGCGGAGGGCCAGGGGATTGGTCACGTCGCGCTTGGCCTCCATCTGGGCCAGGGTCTCCAGCCGCGAGGTGCGGCCGGGGTGGCCGACCGTGAAGGTCAGGTCGCCATAGGCCACGCCCTTCCCGGTCCAGGCCAGGTGATGGGCCGGCGCGTAGGGCTTGCCGTTCTCGTAGACGCGGAAGAGGCTGAAGTCCAGGTCGTGCCGGGGCCAGCTGAAGTTGTCCCAGTCCTTGCCGAAGGCGGCCACGCCGTATTCGGGGGACATCACCAGGCGCACGTCGGTGTGCTTCTTGTAGCGGTAGATCCAGGTCTGCCCGCCCTGGTAGAGCGTGACGGGCTGGCAGTCGAGGCCGGTCTTCGCGCCCTGCTCCTTCACCAGGGCCGCCAGGGCCTCGGCCTTGGCCTTGGCCGCGGCCTGCTCGTCGGCGCCGGCCGGGACGGCCTTCTCCACCTGCGCCGTCACGTCCTCCATCTCGAGCAGCGTGTAGAGCGCCAGCCCCGGCACCTTGAGCTCCTGGTCGCGGCCCATGGCCACGAAGCCGTTCTTCACGTAGTCGTGCTGCGCGTCGGAGACCACCTGGGTCCAGTGGTGGCCCACGTGGTGGTTGGTCAGCACCAGGCCGTCCTTGCTCACGAAGGAGCCCGAGCCGCCGGGGAAGCGCACGGCCGACAGGCGCACGTGGTCCAGCCAGGCCTGGTCCGGCGCCCAGCCGTACTTGGCCTGGATCTTCTTGGTGGGCAGGTTGTCGAAGGTCCACATGCCCTCGTCCGCGCGCAGCGCAGGCAGGACAAGCAAGAGGGCGAGGGCAGTCAAACGCATAGAAAACTCCGGGGATGAACAACGGGAACCGCAGATGTCGCAGATGACGCAGATATGAACCGTTCAGTGGTGGAGGGTCATTCCATCTGCGCAATCTGCGTCATCTGCGGTGAAAAAAATCCTATTTGCCTGTCAGTTCGGCGGCGAGGTGGGGCGCGTCGTAGACCTTCACCAGGGCTTCGAGGATGGCGCGGGCATCCACGGAGACACTGCGGTTCACCTTCTCGTCGTAGAAGTAGCGCCCGGCATTGCCTTCGATGTTGCCGTCGAAGAGCAGGCCCACCAGCTCGCCCTTGCGGTTCACCACGGGGCTGCCGGAGTTGCCGCCGGTGGTGTCCACGGTGTGGGAGAAGTTGAGGGGCGTCTTGAGGTCCAGCTGGCCCATGCGGTCCAGCCAGCGCTGGGGCAGGTTCCAGTCGGTGTGGTCCTTGGCCTGGTTGCCGCCCCAGCCGAGGTGGCGGTCGTAGAGGCCGAGGTAGGTGGTGAAGGGCTGGATGAGGGTGCCGTTGGCCGGGTAGGTGGACACGGCGCCGTAGGTGATGCGCAGGCTGCCGGTGGCATCGGGGGGGAGGGTCTTGCCATAGACGGCGAAGCGGGCCTTGGCGATGCGGGCGCCGTGCTCGTCGAGGATGGCCTTCACGCCGTCCTGCTTCCTGCGGAGGGCCAGCAGCGTGGGCTCCAGCTTGCGGGCCAACTGGATCATGGGATCGGTGCTCTCGGCCACGGCCTTGGCGCCGCCCTCGACCAGGGCCTTCCGCACGGCGGGGTCGGCCAGCCTGGTGCCTTCCACCAGGGCCTTGGCCACGTCGGCGGGCTTGCGGCCGCCGAGGATCGCGCCCACGAAGGGGTGCTTCGGGCCCAGCTCCCTGGCCGCATCCTCCAGGCCGCGGGTGAAGAGGAGGGTCTCCTGCTCGGGGTTGGGCGCCTGTCCCATCATCCCGGTGGCGGGCCCGGCGAGGCGGGTCTTCAGGGTCTTGAGGCCGCTCTCGGAGCGGTACTCCGTGAGGCGCTTCTCCACGGGCAGGTCCAGCTGCTCGCCAAGGCGCACCAGCGCGAGGGCCTGGCCCAGGGTGGTGGAGCGGGCGGCGCCCACGTACTGGGTCTCCTTGGCCAATCCGGCCTGGGTCTTCAGGGCCTGCTCGATCTTCGTCCAGCTCTGGCCCGTGGTGGCGGACAGCTTGGGGTCCTTGGCCACGGCGGCCTTCAGGGCCTTCTCGTCGGCCTCGATGCGCTTCATGGCCTCGGGATCCTTCAGGCCGGCCAGGGCGCCCTCGTTGGCCTTGGCGCCGTTGTTGACGCCGAGGATGAGGGTCTGGACCTGGCGGGCGTGCTCGGCGCTGCGCTTGCCGTACTCCTCGAGGATGCCGCGCGTGCGGTCCGCGGAGCGCAGGTAGGCGGGGATGCCCAGGTCGCGGTCGTACTTCATCTGGGCGAAGGTCTGCAGGCGGCTGGTGCGGCCGGGGTGGCCCACCACGAAGGTGAGGTCGCCGGTCTTCAGGCCCTCGGTACTCCAGGTGAGGTGGTGGGGCGGGTTGTAGGGCTTGTCGTTCTCGTAGACGCGCACGAGGGAGAAGTCCAGGTCATGCCGCGGGTAGGTGAAGTTGTCGTAGTCACCGCCGAAGGCCGCCACGGCGATCTCGGGCGCGGCCACCAGGCGCACGTCCTTGAAGACCTTGAAGCCGTACATCCAGGTCTCGCCGCCCTGGTAGAGGTTCACGGCGTCGTAGGTGAGGCCGCCCTGCTTCTCCAGCTCGGCCTTGATGGCATCCAGCTCCTTGGCGCGGGCCTCGGCGGCCTTCTTCTCGGAGAGCCCCGCGGGCACGGCCCTGGCCACGCGCTCGGTCACGTTCTCCATGGCCATGAGCGTGCGGTACGTGAGGCCGGGGATCTTGAGCTCCTGCTCGCGGGTGGTGGCCACGAACCCGTTCTTCACCAGGTCGCGCTCCTTGGTGGAGAGGCGCTGGATGGAGCCGCGGGTGCAGTGGTGGTTGGTGAGCACGAGGCCGTCGGCGCTCACGAAGGAGCCCGTGCAGCCGCCCAGGGTGAGCGTAGAGAGGCGCACGTGGTCGATCCAGTCCTTCGAGGGTTCGAAGGCGTACTTCTCCTTCAGCTGCTTCAGGGGCAGGTTGTCGAAGGTCCACATGCCCTCCTCGGCGCGCAGCGCGGGAAGGGCGAGCAGGAGGGCAAGGGCGGTAAGGCGGCGCATGGTGTCTCCGGAGGGCGGAAGGATTACTTGCCGGTCAGCTCGGCCACGAGCGCGGTGGCGCCGTAGACCTTGTCGAGCGCGTGGAGGATGGCGCGGGCATCCAGCGAGACGCCGCGGTTGGCCGCCTCGTCGTAGTAGTAGTTGCCGGGCAGCATCTCGATGTTGCCGTCGAAGATGAGACCCACCAGCTCGCCCTTGCGGTCGATCACCGGGGAGCCGGAATTGCCCCCGATGATGTCCACCTTGTGGGCGAAGTTGAAGGGGACCGCGGGATCCATGGCGCCGCGCCGGTCGATCCAGCGCTGCGGCAGGACCCAGGCGCCGTCGTGGGCCCGGGCCGCGTTGCCGCCCCAGCCGTCGTGGCGATCATAGAGGCCACCGATGGTGGTGAAGGGCTGCATCAGGGTGCCGTTGGCCTTGTATTCGGCCACGGGGCCGTACGTGAGGCGCATGGTGAAGGTGGCGTCGGGATAGGTGTTCTTGCCGTAGACCGCGAAGCGGGCCTTGGCGATGCGCGCGCCGTGCTCGGCCACGACGCTGGTGACCAGCTCGTCCTGCTTCTTCCGGAGCTCCCGGGTGATGGGTTCGAGTTTCCGGGCGAGGAGGATCATGGGGTCCGAGCTCTCGGCGACGGCCTTCTTGCCGCCGGCCAGGAGGGCCTTGCGGACCTCGGGATCACTGAGCCTGGAGCCTTCCACGGCCGCCTTGGCCACCTCGGCGGGGGACTTGCCGCCCAGCATGGCCTTCACGAAGCGGTGCTGGGGGCCCAGCTCCCGGGCGGCCTGGGCCAGCCCGCGCGTGAACATGAAGATCTCCTGCTCCTTGTAGAAGGGGGCGGGCACGCCCTGGCGGGCCTTGGCGGTCTTCAGGCTGGCGTCGCTGTACTCGGGCAGCCGCTGGTCGCTGGGCAGGGCCTCCTGGTCGGTGATGCGCACCAGGGAGAGGGCATGCCCCAGCAGGGTGGAATGGGCCGTGCCGACGTAGCTCTGGTCCTTGATGAGCCCCCGGGCCGCCTTCATGGCCTGCTCGATCCGGGTCCAGCTCTGGCCCGCCTGGGCCTGGAGCGCGGGCGACTTGGCCACCTTGGCGCGCAGGGCCTCCTCGTGCGCCTGGATGCGGGCGAGGGCCTCCTTGTTCTTCAAGCCGGCGAGGTAGCCGCTGCGGGCCTTGAGGCCGTTCTCGATGCCGAGGATCTGGGTCTCGACCTGGCGCGCCGCCTCCGGGGAGGCCTTCCCGAACTCGATCAGACCCTGCCGGCGGGATTCCAGGTCCTTCAGGCCCATGGGCAGGGCGAAGTCGCGGGCGTAGGCCATCTGGGCCAGGGTGTCCTGCCGGTTGGTGCGGCCGGGGTGCCCCGTCACGAAGGTGAGGTCGCCCGCCTTGAGCCCCGTCTCCGTCCACTTGAGGAAATCCTTCGGCTGGTAGGGCTGGCCGTTCTCGTAGACGCGGAAGAGGGTCATGTCCAGGCTGTGGCGGGGATAGGTGAAGTTGTCGAAATCGCCGCCGAACAGGGCCACCTGCAGCTCGGGCGCGAACACCAGCCGCACGTCGGTGTGCTTCTTGTAGCTGTAGATCCAGTGCTCGCCGCCCTGGTAGAGGCTCACGTGCTCGCAGGTGAGGCCGCTCTTCTCCTGCATCTCCTTCTTGATCTTCTCGATTTCCGCGTCCCGGAGCTTCAGCGCCTCCTTCTCGGGGGTGCCGGCCGGCACGGCCCGGGAGAGGCGATCCGTGATGTCGTCCATGGCCATGAGGGTCACGAGCTCGAGCCCGGGCACCTTGATCTCGGCCTCGCGGTTCGCGGCGCTGAAGCCGTTCTTGACGTAGTCGTGCTCCTTGCTGCTCACCCGCTGGATCCAGCCGCGGCCCACGTGGTGGTTGGTGAGCACCAGACCGTCCCTGCTCACGAAGGAGCCCGAGGCACCCGGGAAGCGGAGGCAGGAGAGGCGCAGGTGGTCCAGCCAGGCCTGATCCGGCGCCCAGCCGTACTTGGCCTGGATGGCCTTGGTGGGCAGGTTGTCGAAGGTCCACATGCCTTCTTCGGCCCGCAGGGAGGCGGCGGCCAGGGTGAAACCCAGAAGGGACAGGGCCAGGGAACGGGGCTTCATGCGGGCTCCAGACAGGGTCAGAGGAAAGACCATCGTATCACTAAGTATCCGCCCCCCGGCCGGGCGCACCCTGCACAGAATCAAGCCGATCCATTTCCATTCGATGTTAAGTAGGGATGACAGTCGACCCTTCAGTCCCCCCCGGATCAGGTGATCATCGTCACTTGGGAACCAGGATGTCTTGAATGTTTTACAATTGAGACTCAGGATCATAAACATGACGAACCCAACCTCCCCCCTCCTCTACCGGCTCCTTCCCGCCCTCCTCCTCGCCGCTTCGCTGACGGCCCAGGAGAAGAAGGAAGGCCCCATCCAGGACAACTCCTTCCTCGTGGAGGAGGCCTACAACCAGGAACCCGGCGTGGTGCAGCACATCAGCACCTTCACCCGCTTCCAGGAATCCAAGGACTGGATCTACACCTTCACCCAGGAATGGCCCGTGGGCGGCATCACCCACCAGCTCAGCTATACCCTGCCCTGGCAGCGCCTGGCCTCCCTCGACGGCAAGCAGGCCTTCGGGGATGTCGCCCTCAACTACCGCTACCAGCTGCTCGGCGACGGCGAGGCCAAGGTGGCCATCGCGCCCCGCCTGTCCGTCCTGCTGCCCACCGGGGACGAGAAGACCGGCTACGGCCGCGGCGCCACCGGCATCCAGGTCATGTTCCCGGTGAGCGTGGTCCTGACCGACACCCTCGTGGCCCACTCCAACGTGGGCGCCACCCGCACCCCGAACGCCAAGAACCCCCTCGGCGACAAGGCCACCACCCAGGACCTGGCCCTGGGCCAGAGCTTCATCTGGCTCGTCAATTCCCGCTTCAACCTGATGCTGGAGTACGTCCACACCCGCAGCCAGGCCGTCATCGGCCCCGACCAGACCCAGGTCCAGACCGCCACCTACCTGAGCCCCGGCATCCGCTGGGCCTACAACTTCCCCAGCGGCCTCCAGATCGTGCCGGGCATCGCCGCGCCCATCGGCGTGGGGGCCAGCCGCGGCGAGAAGGCGATCTTCCTCTACCTGAGCTTCGAGCACCCCTTCACCAAGACGAAGTAGCCGCCCGGCCCGCCCGATCTACTTCCGCTCCGCCTCGTAGGCCCGGTCCCCGGCGCCGGCGAGGCGGTGTTTTTCGGCGTACCCGCGCTTGTGGTAGACCACCAGGTGCACCAGGAACATCAGCACCAGAACGCCGCCGAAGGTGCAGACGATGGTGGCCCCCGTGGGCGTGTCCAGCTTCACGGAGAACAACACGCCCAGGGCCGAGACCAGGGTCCCCATGGTCCAGCCGATGGCCAGCCGGGGGCCGATGCGGTCGGTGAAGAGCATCGCCCCGACGGAGGGCACGATCAGGTAGCAGAACACCAGCAGCACGCCGGCGATGGCCACGCTGGAGGTGACCACCAGGCCGAAGGACGCGTAGAAGAGGAAGTCCCACAGGCGGACCGAGATGCCCTGGGCCTCGGCCTCCTTCGGGTTCATGGAGATCAGCAGGAAGCGCTTCCGGAAGATGAAGTGGAAGAGCCCGATGACGCCGTACAGGGCGGCGGTCTTCCCCACCTCGGCCCACGACACCGCCAGGATGTTGCCCACCAGCATGTCCTTCAGGTGCTCGGTCTCGCCCGTGGCCTTGCTCATGGCCAGGATGGCGGCGGCCGACGCCACGGCGTAGGCGATGCCGATGAAGGCCTCCTGCGGGATGTGGGCCCGCTTGGATCTCGCCACGGAGAAGACGAAGGCGCCCAGGAAGGTGAACCCGAGGCTGATCCAGTAGGCGGACGTGCCGTGGGGGTCGAAGCCCATGATGAGGGCCACGATGGCCCCCAGGGCCGCGATCTGGGCCAGGGCGAGGTCCACGAAGATGACGCCCCGCTCCACGACGTGGACGCCGAGGTAGGCGTGGATGCCCGTGAGGATCAGGCTCGCCGCAAGCGGCGCCAGCAGGAACTGGAGAATGTCCATGGGTCGTCCTTCCCTTGATCGCGCGGGCTACTTTGCCTGCTGGAATGCCCTGACGAGCAGGTTCACGTCGTAGTCGAACAGCTTGATGTAGTCGCCCGTGTCCTTGTCGCCGCCCACGGAGGGCATCAGGACCACCACCTGCCCGCCCGTCTCCCGCGCTACGCTCTGGGGCGTCTTCAGGTCGAAGTAGGGCTCCACCAGGATCAGCTTCACGCCCTGGCGCTTCATGAGGGCGATGAGCTCCACCACGTGCGCCGGGCTGGGGGGGATCCCGGGGCGCGGCTCGACGTAGTCCACCACCTGCAGCCCGAAGCGCTTCACGAAGTTGGGCCAGGACTGGTGGTAGGTGACCACCTTCCGGCCCCGGTAGGGCTTCATGGCGTCATCCCAGCGGCGCTCCGCGTCGGTCAGGCGCCTCCGGAAGTCCTCGAGCCGCTGCTGGAAGTAGGCTGCGTTCCCGGGGCTCATCTGGGTGAGTTTCTGGGCCAGGCCCGTGGCGACCCGCAGGCCGTTCTTGGGATCCAGCCAGTAGTGGGGATTGCCCTGCGGGTGCACGTCCCCCATGGCCCGGGAGACCTGCGCGGTGGGGATCTCCAGGATCTCCGCGAACCGCGAGGCATCGAAGTAGCCGGGCGCGGCGGGCTGGATCTTCGGGTTCCCGCTCTGGGTGATGAGGGGTGGCAGCCAGCCGATCTCCAGCTCGAGCCCCACCACCACCACCAGGTCGGCCCGGCGCAGGTTCAGCAGGAAGCTCGGCTTGGCCTCCACGAAGTGGGGATCCTGGTACCCGCGGGCGATGGCGGTCACGCTCACCCGGTCGCCGCCCACCTCGCTGACCAGGGACCCCAGGTCCGTGGTGGCGGCGACGACGTTGAGCTTCCCGTCGGCCAGCACGGGCTGGGCGGCGAAGGCGGCCATCAGGAGGGCCATCACCAGGGATCGGCGGGTCTGCCACTGGATCTTCATCGGGTGCCTCGGGGATGCTTCAAGGGTGGGAAAGGTGCTGGCCCATCATGGCCTGGGACGATCAGAAGGGGTGGGCGCCGTGCGCTCCCAGGACGAACACCAGCTGCAGGCGCAGTTCGCTCGCATCCTGATGACCGTCGTACCGGGTGAAGCGGTACTGCCCCCGCACCTGGCTGAACTCGCTCATCCAGTAGGTCAGGAGGGCCGAGGCGCCCCGGTCCAGCTGGCTGGATTGCGCGGCCCGCTCGGACCAGTCGTACCGGCCCCCCAGGGTCCAGCGCTGGTCCAGCCGGTACTCGAGGCTCGAGTAGAAGCCGAAGGCCCGCTGCTGGACCGGCAGCTGATCGCGGCGGCTCCACACGAGCTCGGTCCGCCACAGGAGCGAGTTGTAGATCGAGCGCCGCAGCGGCTTCCAGCGGAGGCTCACGTCCACGCCGTGGAGCTTCGTCAGGAAGTCGTGCCCCAGGTCGTTGTGCCCCTGGGCGTAGGAGTAGCCGAGCTCCAGGTTCGTGTTCTCGGTCAAGTCCTCATAGCCCCGCAGGTGGCCCACGAAGCTCAGGTCGTTCTTCCGGCTGGATTTGAACAGGTCGCCTGAATCCCCGCGGAACACCTGGGCGGTGGCCTCCAGGAAGAGGTCTCCCGGCGCGGGCAGGATGCGGCTCACGGACAGCCCCATGTCGCTGATGCCGTCCTCGCCGTTCACCAGGTTCTCCGTCACCAGCGGACGGTCCGTCCAGGGCAGCGCGTGGTTGTGCGTGGCGTTCACCTTGCCGAAGGCGGCCCGCAGCTTGCCGACCCTGGCCACGAACTCCCCGGGCAGGGCCGTCAGCGTGACGAAGGCCTCCTCCACGCTGACCCCGCCATCGCCGAAGGAGAGGAACACGTCCCCCCTGGAATAGGGGTCGATGACCGACTGCAGACCCAGCTCGGCCTCGTGCATCTCCAGGCCGGGCACGGGACGCACGTCGTTGCGGCCGACCGATCCGCGGAAGTCGCCGTTCAGGCTGATGTCCGGGTTCAGGGCCTTGGCCGCCGACCCCCCGGCCCCGCCCAGCGGGGGGGCTTCCGCCCGGGGCGCGGCCTGGGCCGCCTTCAGGGCCTGCACTTCCTCTTCGAGCTTGCGAAGCCGCTCCTCCTGGGCCTTCTGCGGGTCCTCCGCCGGCTGTGGTGCAGGCGGGGACTGGGCCCGTGCCACTCCGACCGGGAGGCCCGCGGCCAACAGGAGGATCAGGGCGGCGCGGGGAAAGGCATGTGGCACGGGCGTCTTCTCCAGATGAAAGCATTTTCTAATTCAATTCAACCCTGGTCAATGGAAATAATTTTCATTTACGATCAAGAGATTCACTAAACCTTGAGCCCACCTAGGCGAAGCTTATGCATGAATTGCCCCTTGGGGAGGTCTTCGACATGAAGCGGAAGCAGCTGTGGATTCTCGGCGGGGGGCTTGCGGTCCTCCTGGTGGGCGGCGTCGCCATCGCCGGCATGCAGGAGAAGGGCCTGGCCGTGCAGGTGGCCAAGGTCGGACGGGAGAACCTCCAGTCGAAGGTCAGCGCCAACGGCAAGATCCAGGCGGTGACCAAGGCCGACATCTCAGCCAACGTGATGGGCCAGGTCACCAAACTGGCGGTCAAGGAGGGGGACCGGGTCAAGAAGGGCCAGTTCCTCATGGAGATCGACCCGCGCAGCGCCAAGGCCAGCACGGAAGCCATGCAGGCCAACCTGCAGGCCGCCCAGTCGGACCTGATCTCGGCCATGGCCAACCTGGCCCAGGCCCGCTCGGACTTCGACCGGGCCAAGGCCAACCGCGACGCCGGCATCATCTCCGCGGCCGACTTCGAGCGGGCCAAGACGGCCTTCGACACGGCCAAGGCCGCCCAGGAGACCGCCCGCCGCAGGGCGGACCAAGCCAAGGCCAACCTCAGCCAGTCCCACGTGGGTCTCCAGAACTCCACCATCACCGCGCCCATGGACGGCGTGGTCACCGCCCGCCGCATCGAGCTGGGGGAGACGGCCGTGCCCGGCATCCAGAACTCCGCCGGCACCGTGCTGGTGACGGTCTCCGACATGAGCAAGGTCGAGGCCGAGATGGAAGTCGACGAAGCCTCCATCCCCACCGTGAAGCTGGCCCAGAAGGCCCAGGTGCGCATCGACGCCTACCCCAACCAGACCTTCGACGGCGAGGTCACCGAAGTGGGCGGCAGCCCCATCCTGAAGCTCAGCGCCAACGAGGCCATCAAGTTCAAGGTCAAGGTCTGGATCAAGAACCCGCCCCTCACCATCAAGCCCGGCCTCTCCGCCCAGGCGGACATCTTCACCGGCAGCCGCGACCAGGTCCTGGCCATCCCCATCCAGTCCCTGGTGACGCGGGAGATCAAGCCCAAGGCCGGCGAGACGCTGAAGCCCGGCGCGCCCCGGGACGAGGAGGGCGTCTGGCTCTTCGACGGCCAGGGCAAGACCAAGTTCCTCCCGGTCAAGACCGGCCTCCTGGGTGACCTGAACGTGGAGGTGCTGGACGGCCTCAAGGGCGGCGAGACCGTCATCACCGGACCGTTCAGGATCCTGCGCGACCTCAAGGGCGGCGAGCTGGTCCGCGAGGACAAGAGCAAGAAGAAGGACGAGAAGAAGGGCTAGCCCCATGAACTATCAAGAGCTGTTCCGGGTGGCCCTCCGGGCCATCCGGGCCCACAAGCTCCGCAGCTTCCTGACCCTGCTGGGCATCATCATCGGCGTCACCACCATCGTGGGCGTGGTGGGGATCATCACGGGCCTGAACCGCTACGTGCAGGAGAAGGTGATCGTCCTCGCGCCCGACATGTACATCGTCACGCGCTTCGGCATCATCCGCAGCCGCGAGGAGTTCCTCCAGGCCATCAAGCGGCCCCAGCTCACCTGGGAGGAGTACCAGCGCATCAGCAGCGGCGTGCTCAGCCATGCCTCGCTGACCGCCACGCGCTCCTTCAAGACGCTCCCGGTCAGCTACGGCACCCACCGGCTGGCGGACACCTTCGTGGTGGGCAGCACCGCCAACTTCGCCCGGATCCTGAACCTGGAGACCGGTGGCAACGGCCGCTTCTTCACCGAGGGCGAGGACGAATCCGCCCAGAACGTGGCCGTCATCGGCGCCGACATCAAGGAGGAACTCTTCCCGAACCAGGATCCCATCGGCCGGATGATCCTGGTCCGCGGCCAGCCCTTCCGCGTCATCGGCCACATGGTGAAGGAGGGCAAGGGCCTCGGCATCAACCGCGACCAGCTGGTGGTCATCCCCTTCCAGGTCTACCGGAAGAACTTCTTCGCCCCCAACGATCCCCTGGACTACTTCATCAAGGCCCGCGGCGGCGTGGAGGGCCTGAGCGAATCCATCGACGAGACCCGGGCCTTCCTGCGCGCCATGCGCCACACCTCCTGGCGGGATCCCGATCCCGTGGGCTTCCTCACCCAGGACCAGCTCCAGGAGCTCTGGCGCCAGATCAGCACCGCCACCTTCGTGCTGCTCACCCTCATCGCCTCCGTGTCCCTGGGCGTGGGCGGCATCGTGATCATGAACATCATGCTGGTGAGCGTGGCGGAGCGCACCCAGGAGATCGGCGTGCGCATGGCCCTGGGGGCGCGGAAGCGGGACATCCAGCGCCAGTTCCTGCTGGAGGCCTCCCTCCTCTCCATGGCCGGCGGCGTGGTGGGCGTCCTCCTGGGCGGGGCCATCGCCCTGCTGGTCAAGGCGGCGACGGGCTTCCCCGCCCAGATCACCGTGGGCATCGTCCTGATGGGCGTGGGTCTCTCCACGGTGGTGGGGCTGCTGGCCGGCTTCCTCCCGGCCCGCCGGGCCGCCAACCTGCCCGTCATCGACGCCCTGCGGGCGGAGTAGGAGCCACCATGGCAGCCGCACGCGCCCGCTCAGCCATCCGCAGCATGGGGCTCGAGAACGTCCGCTTCGCGATGCGCTCGATCCTCGTGCAGCGCCTGCGCAGCTTCCTGACCCTGCTGGGCATCGTCTCCGGCGTCGCCACGGTCATCGCCATGGTGAGCTTCGTCGCGGGCTTCAACGACGCCATCACGGGCGCCTTCTCCAGCTTCGGCACCACCCTGGTGCAGTACCAGAAGTACGAGCCCCGCTTCGGCGGCGGCCCCACGGGCCCCCCAGAAGAGCAGCGCAAGCGCCGCGACCTGACCCTGGAGGACGCCCAGGCCCTGAAGCGCCTGAACACCCTGGCCGCGGCGGTGAGCCCCGAGCGCTACCTCAACCTGCCCGGCCTCGCCGCCTCCACCACCTTCAAGAACCGGAAGGGCAAGGAGGCCAACGGCCCCACCCTGGCCGGCGTGGTGCCCGACTACGCCCCGGCCAACAATGCGAGCATCACCGATGGCCGTTTCTTCGGGGATGCCGACGTCAGCCACTCGGCACGGACCGCCGTCGTCGGACCGGACGTGGCCGACGCCCTCTGGTTCCACCGCGATCCCATCAACCAGGAGCTGCTCATCAACGGCGTGGCCTTCCGGGTCATCGGCCTGCTCGAGAAGCGGGGCTCCTTCCTGGGCGGCAGCGCGGACAACATCGTGTGCATCCCCTTCAGCACCTTCGACGAGATGTTCCCGGACGTGAAGAACAGCAACGGGGACACCATCCACATCGCCACGATCCCCAGGGATCCCAAGGAACAGCAGGCCATGACGGACCAGGGCATCTCGATCCTGCGCACCCGGCGGGGCCTGAAGGCCAAGGAACCCAACGACTTCGCCATCTTCACCAGCGAGGGCCAGCTGGAGACCTTCCGGGCCATCACCGGCGGCATCGCCGGGGCCATGATCCTCATCGCGGGCATCGCCCTGCTGGTGGGCGGCGTGGGCGTCATGAACATCATGCTGGTGAGCGTCACCGAGCGCACGCGCGAGATCGGCGTGCGCAAGGCCCTGGGCGCCACCCGCAAGGACATCGCCATGCAGTTCCTGGTGGAGGCCATCACCCTCACCGGCGTGGGCGGCGCCATCGGCATTGCCGTGGGCCTGGGCATCGCCATGCTGGTGCGCCTCGTCTTCGACTTCCCCGCCGCCGCCCCCCTCTGGAGCATCGCCCTCGGCTTCGGCGTCAGCACGGCCGTAGGGCTGATCTTCGGGCTGTGGCCCGCGCTGAAGGCTGCCAAGCAGGATCCGATTGAGGCCCTTCGCTACGAGTAGCTTCTTCCAACGCCCGTGGGCCAGCGCCTGGGCGCTCGCCTTCGGCTCGACGCACGGCGCCCAACCCACGATTGGATGCCCCCGCATGGGGCATCCTCCCGATTCAGTCGGGCATTGCCCCCCTGAATCGGAGTGGGACCTTCCCCCGCGAACGGACGCGCCTCCGGCGCGTCCTCCCACTCGGCCTGCGCTTCGCTTGGCCTCGCGGAGCGGGTCCCGCGGCCCGCGCTGAAGGCTGCCAAGCAGGATCCCATCGAGGCTTTGCGGTACGAGTAATATCAACAAATATCCAAGGCAAATGGAAACCTGGTTGTCGGCCTTGCTCTGCTTCCTGTATGGCCTTTAATGCCTCCACGAAGAACACGAAGAATAGAAGCTCACGCGGAGCCGCGGAGACCGCGGGATTGAATGCGCATGCGAATTCTCTCAGCGCCCTCTTCGCCCTCAGCCGTGAGAGCTAACCGCGAATGACGCGAATCGCCCTGCGGGCGCGCGAATGGCGAACGGACATTCTTCCGCCTCCTCTCACGGGGCGGATTCACCGGCTCTTGAAGGCCGGCGGCACCGTCCCGTGAGCGGCCAGCCGCGCAAAAACGCGGCTGGGGGCCGAAGGCCCAGGCGGCCTATCCCCGCTGTTTTCGCGCCCATTCGCGTCATTCGCGGTTCCATGCTTTCAGCCCAAGTGGAGCCCCGTCCCCAGGGGCATGGGATCCGCGGTGAGACGGCATTTCCACAAATCCCGGAAGATCCTTTCCTCATTCCACATGAATTTGTAAATTGCCTCAATCACTGCACTCGGAGAATCAACTCTCCGTCAACAAGCGCGAACTCGACCTCGCAGGGCATGGCCTCCACGCTGAAGGCCAGCTCTTCCAGCCGCGTGGTTCCCTCCTCGATCTGGGCCATGAGCGCCCTGGGATCGTGGTGGAAGGAGACGCGTCGGACAGCTGCTGCTTCGTCGCTGGGCTCGTCCATCAAGGCCGAGGAATAACTGAAGCAGGCGATCACGTCCGCGGCCAGATCGCCCAGCAGGCGGTCGCCCCGCGCTTCGAAGAGGGACCGGAAGAAGCCGCGCTGGGTCTCGATGGGCGCGGCCTCGGGGTGGGCCTCCAGCCACGCGGCGAAGGCTTCGAAGACCTCGGATGGCCTCAGCTCCAGCGGCTCCAGCAGCATGCCGAACCAGGGCACGGCCCGGCCCTGGTTGTAGAGGGCGTCGCAGCCTTTGGCAATGCGGCCGGCCTGATCCATGTCCGCGGCGCTGAAGCTGGGCGAGCTGAGCACGCGGTAGGGGTTGTGGGCCTCGTGCCGCAGCTGGAGCCCGGCGGCCGTCTCGGCCAGGCGCGTGCCCGGGAGCACCGAGAGGCGGAAGACGTCGAGGTGGTTGGGCACCAGGCCCATGGCGAAATCCACGCTTTCCCGGAACCCCTCGAGGGTGTCGCCGGGAAGCCCGTAGATGAGGTCGAAGCCGTAGGGCACGCCGGCCTGGTGCAGCAGGAGGATCTTGGCCTCGAAGTCCTCCGGGTCGAAGCTCCGGCTGATGTTCCGGAGCACGTCATCGTGGGCGCTCTGCAGGCCGATCTGCAGGGTGCAGCGGATGGCCGCGAAGAGCCCGGCCATCTCCCGATCCAGGAACTCGCTGCGGACCTCGAAGAAGAAGTGGGTGCCGGGGGCCTTGGCCGCGATGAGCCGCAGCACCTGCTTGGCCTGGACCTTGTGGTAGTTGAAGGTGGGATCGAGGACGAAGACCTCGCGGATGCCCCGGGCCTCGAACAGGTCCAGTTCCGCCTCCACCCGGGCCAGGGGGATCCGGCGTGTGCCCGCCGTGCCCCGGGCCTCGAAGCAGAAGTCGCAGGTGAAGGGACAGCCCCGGGAGAGCTCCCAGAGCGCCCCGCCATAGTCCTCGGGGCGCAGGGTGCCATCCAGGTAGGGCGAGGGCAGGTCCGTCAGGTCCTTCACCGGCCGGGGCCGCGCCCACTCGGCGAGGGCCCGGGGCGGGTCCCCCTGGAGGAGGCGCCCCATGGCCTCGACGAGGATCTCCTCGCCCTCTCCCGGCAGCACGAAGTCCATGGACGGGTCCGCCAGGACGCCCGCGACATCCGCCGTGGCCTCGGCCCCGCCGGCAAAGATGACGATGTCCGGCCGGTTGGCCTTCAGGCGGGCGGCGATCTCCAGGGTCTGGCTGCGGTTCCAGACATACATGGAGAACCCCACCAGATCCGGATCGCTGGCCAGGATCCGCGCGGCGCAGGCCGCGGCCGGCTCGGTCACGAAGGCATCCACCACCCGGGTCTGGATCACCTCCCCGAAGGCGCCCCGGAGCACCGAGGCCAGCATGGCCGGCCCCAGGGGCAGGGCCCGGGGGGAGGGTTCGATGTGGATCGCCACCAGGGCCAGCTTCATGATTCCGCCTGGCTAGCAGCCTATCCTCCTGCTGCGGGCGGGGTGGCAGCTTTCCCTGCCGCGACTCATGCCCCTGGATCTCTGCTCCGATCCAGAGGGGGCCCCTGGAGCTCCCATGCGACTGCTGCCCCTGATCCTCGCCACCACCACCTTCGTCCTGCCCGCCGACGAACATGCGACCCCGGCAGCCAAGGCCAAGCCGAAGGCCGCGGTCCAGGCCCAGGCCTCCACCCCGGCGGCCCACGGCCCGGCCCCCGCCGCCGATGCGCCGGACAGCCCCAGCGCGGCCCTCGCCGAGCTCAGCGCCGGCAATGCCAGGTTCGTGGGCGGAAAGCGCGTCCGCACCCTGGACACCGGCCATGACGCGGCCATGCGCGCGGCCCTGGTGGGCGGGCAGGCGCCCTTCGCCGTGGTCATCACCTGCTCGGATAGCCGGGTACCCGACGCCCTCCTCTTCGACCAGGAGGCGGGGCGCCTCTTCACCATCCGCGAAGCCGGCAATGCGCCGGACCTGCAGGGCATCGCCTCGGCCGAGTACGCCGCCGAGCACCTGGGCTCCAAGCTCATCGTCGTCATGGGCCACACCAGCTGCGGCGCCGTGAAGGCCGTGCGCGAGGCCAACGGCAAGTCCCTGCCCGGCAACCTCTGGGCCCTGCAGGCGGGCATGGCGGGCCTGCTGGAGAGCACGCCCCAGGATCCCAACGAGGACGCCAAGGGACACCTCGGCCGGCTGGAGGAGGCCAATGCCCGCCGCCAGGCCCAGGCCATGCTCGACCGCTCCGCCCTGCTGCGGGACCTCGCCGCCGCCGAGAAGCTCTGGATCGTGCCCGCCCTCTACAACCTGGCCAGCGGCAAGGTGCAGTTCTTCAAACCGATCGCGGTGGTTCCCGTGCCGCAGGCGCACCACTAGCAAAATCGCTTTGCGATTTTGCTAGAAATCCAGAACGGCTGAGAGAGCCTCGGCCAAAGCCTTCATCTGGACCGGCGTGGCCTTGCCGAGGCGCTTGGTCAGCCGGGACTTGTCCACGGTGAAGATCTGGGTGGCGTTGGCCCAGGAATCCGCAGGGAGGCCATTCTCCTTCCCCTTTGGGATCGGGACGTAGAAGGCATAGGCGCGCCCCTGCGTCGTGAGCGGCACCACCACGGTGGTGCGGGCGCCCTCGGCATGGTTGCCGAGATCGGACTGGATGATGAGGCCGGGCCGGAAGCCACCCTGCTCCGAGCCCCGCCGCGGGTTCCAGTCCAGCAGCCAGATCTCGCCCCGGCTGCACTTCTGGAAATCACTGGTCATTTGGCCTTCCGCGACTTGTAGCTCCGCCGACGCGGCTCCGCCGCCACCTCGGCCTGAGCCGCAAACGCGTAGGCCACGTCTTGGGCTTCGCCATCCCTGCCGTAGGCCGCCCAATCCGCCGCCAGCTTCCGCCGCGCAGCCATCGCCTGCTCTCGGCGCACCAGCTCCGCCAGCCAGCCATTCACGCTCATGGCCTGGGCTTCCGCCACCTCCCGCAGGAAGCGGCCCAGGTCATCGTCGAGGCGGAGCGTGGTGCTGAACATGATCTCCTCTGAATGGGTGGGGCGATGGTACATGCTTTGAAATCATTTTATGATTTCAAAGTTCGAAAGCAAGCCCTGGATCGGGCGGCCCCCTTCATGCTTTTCACCTAACCAGATCGCGCAGCGATCTGGTTCCGGCACAATGATCGGCATGGACGCCCAAGAATTCCGCCGCCTCGGTTACCAGCTCGTGGATTGGATCGCGGACTACCGCGAAGGCCTGGAGCGCCTGCCGGTCATGAGCCAGGTGAAGCCCGGCGAGGTCCGGGCCGCCTTCCCGGATCACCCGCCCCTGCACGGGGGCCGGATGGATGTGGCGCTGGCCGCCCTGGAACGGGACGTGATGCCCGGCATCACCCACTGGAACCACCCCTCCTTCTTCGCCTACTTCCCCAGCAACACCAGCTACAGCTCGATCCTCGGCGACCTGGCCGCCTCGGGCATCGGCGCCCAGGGCATGAGCTGGCAGACCAGCCCCGCCGCCACCGAGGTCGAAGAAGTGGTCATGGACTGGCTGCGCCAGATGGTGGGCCTGAGCCCGGGCTTCACCGGCGTCATCCACGACACCGCCAGCACCGCCACCTTCACCGCCCTGCTCTGCGCCCGGGAGAAGGTCTCGGGTTACGCGCAGGACACTGAGGGATTGCAGAGTGGCGAGGCACCCCTGGTGGTCTACGCCTCGGACCAGGGCCACAGCTCCATCGAGAAAGCCGCGCTGCTGGCGGGCTTCGGCCGCAGCTTCCTGCGCCTGATTCCCACGGACGAGCACCACGCCATCCGCATGGATCTCCTGACGGCGGCCATCGAGAAGGACCTCGACATCGGGCTGCGGCCCTGCGCCCTGGTGGCGGCCGTGGGCACCACGGGCACCACGGCCATTGACCCCGTGGCCGCCATGGCGGATCTCGCGGAAAAGCACGGTCTGTGGCTACACGTGGACGCCGCCCTCGCCGGCACGGCCATGGTGCTGCCCGAGTGCCGCTGGATGTGGGAAGGGGTGGAGCGGGCCGACAGCCTCGTCTTCAACCCCCACAAGTGGATGGGCGTGGGTTTCGATCTCAGCGCCTACTACGTGCGCGATCCCCAGCACCTCATCCGCGTCATGAGCACCAACCCCAGCTACCTGCGCACCGCCCAGGACGGCCAGGTGAGCAACTTCCGCGACTGGCACATCCAGCTGGGCCGCCGCTTCCGGGCGCTGAAGCTGTGGTTCTACCTCATGGACGTGGGCGTGGAGGGCCTGCAGGCCCGCCTGCGCCGGGACCTGGAGAACGCCCAGTGGCTCAAGGCGCAGGTGGACGCGGCCCCCGACTGGGAGCGTCTGGCGCCCGTGCCCCTGCAGACCGTGTGCCTCCGGCATCGCAAACCTGGCCTCGATGAAGCGGCCCTCGCCACCCACAACCTCGAGCTCGCCCGCCGCGTGAACGACAGCGGCAAGGCCTATCTGACGCCTTCCATGCTCAAGGGAACCCAGATGCTGCGCGTGAGCATCGGTGCCGAGGCCACCGAGCGGCGGCATGTGGAAGCACTGTGGGAGGGCCTGCGGGTGGCCGCACAGGCTTGAGGCACGACCTCAATTCCAGTGCTTCAACGTCGGCCACAGTCCACGGATGGACACCTTAGGTTTCCGGCACAGGTAGATGGGCCGGTTCTCCTCCTCCATGCCCCAAGGGTGATGGTGCACGGCGGCCACCTGCACCGATTCGAAGACCCGTGACAGTCCCTCATCGCAGCCCAGGCAGATGTAGGTCGAATAATCCCGCTCCGGCGGGGCCCACAGCGAGTGGGCCTGGTGGGCGCAGATGGCCCGGGGGAGCCCACGGACGGGCCCCAGGTGGTTGATGGCCCCGGCCTCGCCGTAGTTGGCGGCGTAGATGGCAGTGTTGGCGCGCTCCTCAGGGGTCAGCGAATGATAGATCTGCGCCACTTCATCTGCGAGTTCGGGCCAGCCGAACTGGTCACTCAGGCGCTGGTCCAACGGCCCTTCGTGGTGGACTTCCAGCTTGTCGGCCTTGAGCCCGATGGCTTGCTGGTAGGCCAGCAACTGGCCCGGAGACAGCAAGGGAAGCAGGGCGGGGATGAGCACCGCCGTCACCGCGACGACCGCGGTGAGCAGCGTCGCCTTGGGCCACAGCCGGCCGCGGCTCCAGGCCTGCCTGGCCAGCCAGTCCTCCACGGCGACGGCACCAGCCGCGAACAACATGGGGTAGATGGCCGCCAGATAGTAGTCCTTGGCGTGAAGCCCCATCATCAGCGCCAGCATGCCCAGGTAGAGGAGGCCCAGCACCCGGAGCCGGGATTGACGGCCGAACAGCAGGGAACAGAGCCCGGCGAACCAGATGGGGAAGAGCAGCGGGTGGAGGATCTGGATCTGCTGGCGGATGAAGGCCCATGGCCCGAGCACCACGTTCTTCCCCAGGCGCCGGATGTTGGCCATGTCCTCCAGCAATGGGTAGCCGTGGCGGATCTGCCAGAGCAGTGTCGGAAGGAAGATCAGCATCGCGAGGAACCCAGCCGCCCAGAACCAGGGCCTCCGCAGCTCCCGTCGCAGGGGTGTCAAGAGGATGGCGACGAGCGCCGCGAGTCCAAAGACCAGCATGGCGTATTTGTTCTCGAGACCCAGGCCGGCCAGCACGCCAAACCAGAGCCATAGGCGGGAGTTCCCGGTCCGCACGATCTCGATGACCACCGCGACGCAGCCCATCCAGAACAGCGGCTCGAAGGCACCCACGCAGAGGATGCTGTCCATGCCGAGGAAGACCGGCACGCCCAGAATGCAGAGGCCTGTCAACAGCTGGGCGAAGCGGCCGCCGCCCAGCTGCCGCGCCAGCACCATGCTCAGCGCCACCGTGCCCGCCCCCGCCAGGGCGGGCAGCAGGCGCACGACGGGTAGGGATCCGCCCAGCCACGACGCGACCTTGGCGTAGCCCGCAATCAGCGGCGCGTCATCCACATAGCCCCAGCCCATGTGCCGGGCGCAGTCCAGGAAGTACAGCTCGTCACGGAAGAACCCATAGGCGTTGCTGGAGAGGAGATGCAGCAGCAGCTTGAGACCCACCAGCAGGCCAAGCAGACGCCAGTCCCAAGGCTGGACGGTCCACCGGCTCGTTTCCAGGGTCGAATCCTGACGATCACTCAAACCGGTGGCTCCTTCGGGTTGGACGCGGGCGTGCGGGGGCTTCGTGGAAGGGCCGTCAGAAGTTTAGTGCCATTCTGCGACATGCCCCCACTTCACGATGAGTCCCTGCGCATGAAACGCCAGCGGACGCCATTCGGCCCTTGTGCCGACAGGCATCCTGCGCCCACAATGGCTCCACCATGAAGTCCACCCAGAATCTCATCCCGCGCCCTGGCCACCCCATTCCGGCGGCCGGGGGATTGCAGGTCTGAACGAGCATCAGGACCTCCCGCCCTCCCGCCCCCGACCCGCCGTGATCGGGGGTTTTTCTTTCGGCAGGTTTCCATGAACCATCCTTCGAAGGCCTCCCCTGAACCCCTGCAGCGTGTCGGCCTGGCCAGCGCACAGCGGATCGTGCTGAAGCTTGGCACCCAGGTCGTGCTGGATGGCGAGGGCAGGCCCGCCCTCAGCCGCCTCTACGGGCTCATGGAGACCGTGGCGGAGCTCCGCCGCCGGGGCGCCCAGCCCGTGCTGGTGTCCTCCGGGGCCGTGGGGCTCGGGGCCCGGCAGCTGGGCATCCGTCCCGAGAGCCTGTCCCAGAAGCAGGCCTGCGCGGCGGCTGGCCAGGGCCAGCTCATGTCCATCTACCAGGAGGGCTTCGCCCGCATGGGGCTCTGCGCCGCCCAGGTGCTGCTCACCGAGGACGACTTCGCCGATCCCGTCCGTCACGCCAACCTCCGGCGCACGCTGGAGACGCTGCTGGAGCTGGGCGCCATCCCCGTGCTCAATGAGAACGACACCGTCTCCACCCTGGAGCTGGAACGCCCGGATCCCGGCCACACGCCCATCTTCAGCGACAACGACCACCTCTCGGCCCTGGTGGCCACGCATCTGGAGGCGGACCTGTTGATCCTGCTGTCGGACGTGACGGCCCTGCACACCGCCAACCCCGGCCTCGACCCCGATGCCACCCCCCTGACCGAGGTCCCCTTCGGCGCCGACCTGCGGGCCAACCTGGAGGGCGGCTCCGACCGCGGCCGGGGCGGCATGGTCAGCAAGGTGGAGGCGGCCCGCGCCGCCGCCCGGGCGGGGGTTCCCGTGGTGCTGGCCTCGGGACTCGCCGTCCACATCCTGGCCCGGATCCTCTCAGGCGAATCCGTGGGCACCCTCTTCCTCGCCGCACCCAGGGGAGGCCGGTCATGACCACGGCAAGCACCGATCCCGAGGCCATCCACCGCATGGCGCAGGCCGCCCGCGAGGCCTCGCGGCGCCTGGCGACCACCCCCTCCGGGCTGCGCTCCGGCGTGCTCCTGCGCCTGGCTCAGGAGCTGGGCCGGCGCGCCGAGGAGATCCTCTCGGCCAACGCCCAGGATGTCCGCGCGGCGGCGGGCCTCATCGACTCGTCGGCCCTCGAGCGCCTGAAGCTGGACGCCGTCAAGCTCGACGCCATGGCAAAGGGCGTCCGCGCCGTGGCGGACCTGCCGGATCCCCTGCATCAGGTCCAGCTGCGGCGCGAGCTCGACGCGGGGCTCGAGCTCACCCGGGAAAGCTGTCCCCTGGGCGTGCTGTGCGTCGTCTTCGAGTCGCGGCCCGATGCCCTCATCCAGATCAGCGCCCTGGCCCTGAAGAGCGGCAACGCCGTGCTGCTCAAGGGCGGCAGCGAGGCCCGCCACTCCAATGCGGCGCTGCTCGCCGCGGTGCAGGCCGCCCTGCGGGACACGGGCATTCCCGAAGCCGCCGTGCAGGGCCTGCCGGATCGCGCGGCGGTCGCTGTGCTCCTGCAGCGCCCGGACCTGGTGGACCTGGTCATCCCCCGCGGCTCCCGGGAGCTGGTCCTGAGCCTCCAGGCCGCCACCCGCATTCCCGTGCTGGGCCACGCGGACGGGCTGTGCCACATGTTCCTCGACGCGGCCGCGGACACCGCCATGGCCGTGGCCCTGGTGCGGGATGCCAAGCTGCAGTACCCCTCCGCCTGCAATGCCGTGGAGACCGTGCTGATCCACCGTGAAGCGGCGGCCCGGCTGCTGCCCGCCCTGGTGGCGGATCTCGCTCCCCGGGGCGTGGAGCTGCGCGGCTGCCCGAGCTGCTGCGAGCTGATCCCCGCCATCGCGCCCGCCACCGACGCTGACTGGGATGCCGAGTACGGCATGCCCATCCTGGCCATGAAGGTGGTGGCTGACCTCGACGAGGCCCTAGCCCACATCCGCGCCCACGGCAGCGGCCACACCGAGGCCATCGTCACCGAGGACGCCGCCATCGCTGCCCGCTTCCTGGCCGAGGTGGACGCGGCGGGCGTCTTCCACAATGCCTCGACCCGCTTCGCCGATGGCTTCCGGTACGGCTTCGGGGCGGAGGTCGGCATCAGCACCGGACGCCTCCACGCCCGCGGACCGGTCGGCCTGGAGGGCCTGCTCAGCTACCGCTACCTGCTCCGGGGCTCGGGGCAGCGGGTCGAGGACTATGCGGGGCCCGCCGCCCGCCCCTTCACGCACCGCGATCTCATTCCTGACGCATAAGGTTCATTTATCAATTCATAAGGTTCTATAACTTTGAGCCGAGAACCTGAACTGCTAGCCTTAACCAATGCTTGTCGCCCCCGGGTTGCCGCAGGGGCGGCATTTTTCGTATCGGGAGGTACCGTGGCTGCCCTTCTCTCTCCTGAAACGCCCGCCTTCGCCGTGCCCGAGACGAACCTCGTCCCGGTGGGCGACCACCTGGGGAAGATGATGGCCATCCCGGCCTCGCGCATGTTCCTCATCAACAAGTCGCTGAAGGTCTTCCAGGAGAAGCAGCCCGGCGTGCCCATCTTCGACGCCAGCCAGGGCGACGGCGGCGCCTCGCTGCCCGGCGTGCCCGAGGCCCTGCTGGACCGTGCCTTCGAGCTGCAGAAGCAGCACGGTACCGCCTACGACATGCCCTTCGGCACCGAGGCCTACCGCAAGGCCGTGGCCGAAAGCTACTGGAAGCTGGCTCCCGACACCGGCTGGGGCACGGCCAACGTCATCGGCACCCAGGGCGGCCGCGATGGCCTGCAGAAGGCCTACCAGGCGATGATGGCCCTGGGCCACGGCCGCCAGGGCGACGTGGTGGTCGTGAGCCGCGTGCCCTGGATCAGCTACAACTGGGGGCCGTACGGCATCGGCGCCAACGTGATGTGGGCCCCGGGCCGCGCCGAGGAGGGCTGGGCCTATTCCGAGGACGGCCTCCGTGCCTGCGTCACCGAAGCGGCCAAAACCGGCCGCAAGGTGGCGGGCCTCGTCATCACCAGCCCGGACAATCCCACGGGCCAGACGCTTACCCTGGAACGCCAGATCACCCTGGCACGGACCGCCCTGGAAGCCGGTGTGGCCTTCGTCCTCTTCGACTGGATGTACCACGCCGTGGGCGATGGCGAGCCCTATGACGTGAACGCGCTGCTGCGGGCCTTCGAGCCCGAGCTGCGCAAGCGCCTCATGGTGCTGGACGGCATCACCAAGAGCCTGGGCGGGTCCAACATCCGCAACTGCCACCTGCTGGCGGACGCCGAAGTGGTGAAGACCATCGTGGCCCAGGCCTCGCACACGGTGATCCCCTCCTTCTTCAGCCTGGCCGTGGCCATGGCCGCCTACGAGCAGGGGTTCGCCGCTGCCAGCGCGCCCATCGCCGAGCCCTGCCGCGCCAGCCGCGCCTGGCTGCGCGAGTTCCTGAAGACCCAGGGACTCACCCACATCATCGGCCAGGGCTACTACGCCTTCATCAACGTGGCCGCGGGCCTGAAGGCCAAGGGCTGGGCCGACAGCGAGCCCCTGGGCCAGCATTTCGCCGAAAACCACGGCGTGGCCGTGGTGCCGGGCGCCTTCTTCAGCCCCTACGGCGGCGAGTGGATCCGCTTCTCCTACGCCACCCCCGTCGAGCGCACCCAGGGCGCAGCTACACGATTGATCGAGGCCCTTAAAGAACTTGGGAGATGAGAATGAAGAAGGTCTAACCGCAGATGTCGCAGATTGCGCAGATGAAAAGCCAAGGAACTTATCTGCGCCATCTGCGGTTAAAAAAAATCAGTTTTCTTCTTTGAGTCTCTGAGGAAAACACCCCTCAGCTGATTGATCCGGAGTCCCCGTGTTCGACTTGAACGCCTTTGTCGAGAAGTTCCAGCTGGCGCGCCAGACGGCGCTGGAGACCCGTCCCTCGGGTGGCCTCTGCGGGCTGGAGCTGGAGTGGAACCTGGTGGATCCGCAGTTCCGGCCGCTGCTCACCGTGGGCACGGGGCCCGACCACATGTCCTTCGTGGACCACCTGCGCTCCAAGGTCCTGTCTCCCTGGACGGAGGAGTACCACCAGCTCGAAGTCTTCCACTGGATGATCGAGTGGGTGACCAAGCCCTACCACACGCCGCGGGGGGCGGTGTACGAGGGCCGCCTGCTGGAGGGCGCGCTCATCAATGCCCTGGCCAAGGCCGGCCGCAGCTTCGGGGAGCCGCTCCACTACTGGCACGGCAACCTGCTCGTGCTGCCCAAGATCGGACCCGACTGCGTGCCCGAGTCCTGGCACCTGGCCAAACGGCGCTACCTGCAGCGCTGCGTGGACATGTACGGCACCGAGCTGGCCACGGCCGGCACCCACTCGAACCTGAGCCTGCCCGAGCCCATGCTGGCCTGGGACTTCATGCACCTGCCCACCAGCGAGCGGGGCGACACGCACCTGGACGACTACAAGAACCGTATCTACATCACGGGCACCCGGCTCATGCGCGCCTTCGCCGCGCTCTTCATCGCCACCAGCGCGAGCACGCCGCTGCAGGCTTCAGAGGAGGACGGCAAGCCCGTGGTGCGCCTCACGCCCTACGAATCCGTGCGCAACCTCACCTTCCCCAACCCGCCCGCCCTGGACGTGCCGGACCTGAACCGCAGCCATGCCGACTACCTGCGCCTGTCCTACGACCTGGTCCGCAGCGGCGTGCGCTTCGGCAACAACAACTGGATCCCGGTCCGCGCCCGTTCCCAGGCGGAGCCCGTGGAACGGCTCATCCAGGTCACCAGCGACCAGCTGCACGACATCTACGCCCGGGGCCTCTTCGCCGCGGGGCAGACCCGCAACGTGGAGGACATGGCGGCCCAGATCGAGCGGCAGAACCTCTTCGCCCGCATCGACCTGCCCATGGCCCGCGTGGAGGTGCGCACGGACGATCCCGGCCACGACCTGGCCCTGGACGTCGCCAACCTCACGCTGAAGCACCTGCTGCTGCTGCGCTTCTACGCGGACCCCGACTTCGCCCGCGGCTTCCGCTACGACGCCGAGGACATCAAGCGGGCCCGCCGCAACGAGGAGCTGGCCGCCAAGGAGGGCCTGCGCGGCGTCATCGAGGATCCCCTCACGGCCAAGCCCGTCTCCCTGTCCGCCTTCCTGGACTGGACCCTCCTCCAGATGCGGCCCCTGGCCGAGGCCCTGGGCCTCTGGGACGACCTCCAGCCCCTGCGGGAGCTGGCGGCCGGCGCCCCCAGCACCGCCGAGCGCATCCGCCAGACCCTGAAGGCCAAGCTCGGCACCTCGGACATCGTGCCCCCGGCCCTGCTGGTGGAGCTGGCGGAGGCTCGCAAGCTCCGGGTGCGCGACGAGGTGGAGACCATCACCGCCCACCTGGCGGACCTCGGCGACGAAGAGGGCAAGCTGCGGGACTTCGTGGAGCATGCCCGCGACGAGGTGACCCTGGATCCCCAGGCCCCCGTCCGCTTCCAGCCCCGGCCCGAGTCCCTGGTGGACGCGGACTATCCCGACAAGACCACCGAGGTGGTGGCCCTGTCCCAGCGCCTGGTGCGCATCCCCAGCGTCACGGCCTGCCCCGAGGAGCGGCTGCCGGAGGTCCACCGCGCCGCCACCTTCGTCTACGACTACCTCCGCAACCACGGCGTGCCCGTGCGCACCTTCGACCAGGGGCCCTTCCCCGCCGTGCTGGCCCACTTCCCCGGCGGCGAGAAGGCCCCGGCCATGCTCTGCGGCCACTTCGACGTGGTGGAGCCCGAGCCGGACGACACCCAGTTCGAGCCGAGGATCCAGGGTGACTACCTGTACGGCCGCGGCGCCGCCGACATGAAGACCGTGGTGTCCACCTACCTCGTCTGGATGAAGGACACGCTCAGGAAGGGCGCGCCCTACCCGCCCATCAACCTGCTGCTGGTGGGCAACGAGGAGAACGGCGAGCTGGAGCCCATGGGCACGCCCCACGTGCTGAAGGTCCTCAAGGACGAGTGGGACTACGAGCCCTCCTTCTTCATCGCGGGCGAGCGTACCGGCGAGAAGGGCACCGAGCTCTGGGGCGAGGTCTGCACCCAGAACCGCGGCGTCCTGCGCTTCGAGCTCATCGCCCACGGCACCCGCGGCCACAGCGGCCTGGCCGGCGGCAGCGACCTCACCGAGCGCCTGCTCAGCGCCCGCGAATCCCTGCGCGAGCTCTTCGCCAAGCACCTGACCCTGAAGGCCGCCGATGGCTGGCAGTCCCTGGCCCGCTTCGCCTACATCCAGGTGGGCACGCCCGGCATCTACAACATCACGCCGGACCGCGGCTCCCTGGGCGTGGAGATCCGCGCCATCCCCCAGGACGACGTCTCGAGGATGCGCGCCGAGATCGAGGCCCTGGCCGCCGAGCTGCAGCTGGAGTTCCTGCCCTCCGCCTGGGAACCCGGCGTGGCCTGCGATCCCGAGAACCCGTACCTCAAGGCCCTGCTGGCGGGCATCACCACCGCCGGAGGCGACGTGCGCATCGGCCGCAAGGGCGCCGGCACCTCCGCCCGCTTCGCGCCTGGTGGCCAGGCCGTGGTGTGGGGTCAGACGGGCATCGGCCCCCACGCGGCCAACGAGCGCCACTACATCCCCAGCATCGACCCGTACTACCGGGCCCTGGAGTCCTTTGCCGCCGAGGCGAGTAGACTGCGCTGAGCCCTTCCCCCCCTGGGGTACCGTCCTTGAAGTCCTTCCTCGCCTCGCTGAGATACGAGTTCTCGTCCGCCCGGGAACCGAACATGGAGCTCCGGCTCTTCCGCCTGCTCTGCCTGGCGGCGGCCTTCCTCTCCTTCGCCGTGGTCATCCCGGTGAACGCCATCCAGAACCTGCCCTGGATGCTCAATGCCACCATCGCGGTCTTCGGGCTGGCGGCCCTGGCCCTCTACTGGGCCTCGCTCCGCGGGTCCCACTACATGCGGACCTTCTTCGTGGTCGTGGCCCTGGTCCTCAACCTGTGCTGGTTCACGGATGCGGGTTCCCAGGGCAGCATCGCCATGTTCTTCTTCGCCGGCGTCATGATCAACGGCATCTTCTTCCGCGGGCGGGAGCGCTGGGTCTTCCTGCTCCTCTTCCTGGCGAACGTGCTGGGGCTCCTGGCCCTTGACCATGTCCGTCCCGGGTGGTCGATCCCCTTCCAGACGCCCTTCGACCGCTACCTCGACCTCACCACCGGCTTCCTGGTCAGCGTCGTGGCCTGCGTCCTGATGCTGTGGGTGGTGGTGGCCACCCACGATGAGGAGCGGAAGCACCTCCACGAGGCGAACCAGGCGCTCCAGCGGAGCCTCAACGAGATCCGAACGCTCCAGGGCATGCTCCCGATCTGCGGCTGGTGCAAGAAGATCCGGGATGACGAAGGGCTGTGGACCCAGGTGGAACACTACCTCGCCGAGCACACCGAGGCCTCCTTCACTCACGGCATGTGCCCGGAATGCGCGAAGGAGCACTTCCCCAAGGCCGAGGCTCAGGCACCTTCAGAATCCTGAGCCTTCCTGCGACCCGGGCGGCCTCGGACAGGATCAGCGGCAATCCCCTTTGTTCAGCTGCCGCAAGTCACGGCCTCCCCGGCGGAGACCGCCTGGAACCTGGCCCTGCACTGATCACTGCAGAAGGAGTAGGTCCTGCCATCCCGCACGGCGTGGAGGGCGGTGGCCACTTCCACATTCATGCCGCATGTTGGGTCTTTGGTGAAGGTCTTCGACTCGCTCATGGTCCTGTCCTTTTCCGGAGGCTTCGATGGGCCCCCTTGAAGGCAAGGGTCATCGCCTCTGCCGGCTGACTGAGCATTTCCCGAGCCACCTGTCATTTTGTCTGTTTGCATCGGTTTATGCGCACAGCCATGCCCAAGCCAACGGTGTCCCCCATCAGAATGAGGAGGAGGGGCAGCCATTTCGATGGTGGTGGCGGAGGTGATCAGAAATCCAGGTTCTCCGTCAGCCGCGTTCCATCCTTCTCGAAGGCCTCCAGGAACTGCGCGATGCGGCGCTCCGCCACGGACAGCTGGTCCACGCCCAGGTTGAGGTTGAGCAGATCCACGTACCAGGGCGCCTTGATGTCGCTTCCCACGTAGGTCTGGACGATGGCCCGGGCGATGGGCAGGGTCGTGTCCTTGGAGTCGTCGTGGACGTCGCGGTTGCCGGCCTGGCGGAGCTTGGCGTATTCCTCCTCCAGCAGGCGGGCGAAGAGGGCGGGCGTGAAGGGAGCCCCGGCGGCGCAGCCGGTCCCGGCATCGGCCTCGGTGAGCACCGCACCCTTGTGGATCCACTCCCACAGGATGGAGAGCCGGATCTCGCCCGTGGCCATGTCCTCCATGAGGTAGAGCACGTCGTCGTTGCCGAAGAAGTCCGCGGGCTTCAGGGCGGCGGCCTGGAAGCCGCGCAGGAAGGCGTTGCCATACTGCAGGGCCACGGAGAGCAGGTCGCGGGCGCCGGCGATGGTGCGCGGCGCTGGCTCCAGCTGCATGAGGCCCGCGGCGTCTTCCGGCGTGTAGGTCAGCGCCGGAAAGGCACGGCCCGCCTGGTTGGCCTGCCCCGCCTTCTCCCAGACGGGGCGGACGATGTGGACCATCTTCCAGTGGGCCACCCACTTGCCCGAGGCACCTTCGCGCTGCTCGCGCTCGGCACCGGCCACGGCCTTCTTCATGCTTGCGGAGACGCCGGCCTCGGAGCCCACGGGGATGTTGGGCTCCATGCCGCCCTGCCAGAGGGCGTAGCGGCCGTTCCGGTCCGGGGTGTTCATGGCGCGGCGCACGCGGTCCTCGTAGGTCCGCATGTAGCCGTAGGTCATGGTGATGGCCTGGATGTTGGGGTTCACGAAGTCCCGGTCCCAGGCCAGCGCGTCGGAGACGCTGTTGATGTAGTCCCAGCGGCCGGTGTTGAAACCCACGAAGTGGGGCGACAGGGCGGCGCGGATCTCCATGAGCTGGAAGCACTGCTCGATCTGCTCCACCAGCACGTAGCACTTGATGGTGCCCACAGGCAGGCCCAGGTGCGCCTCCAGGGCGAGGATCATGCTGTTGAAGAGGGCGGCGTCCTCGGCGGTCTGGGTCTTCGGAAGGTAGAGAACGAGGCTGCGGCCGGCGGCCCGCAGGCGCTCCTGGTTGTTCACCACGAACATCACCATGTCCGCGATGGAAGCGGAGAAGCCGTGGCCGTCCCGGCGGATGTGCCGGTCGTCCAGGTGGAGGCCCCGCACCCGGTAGATCACCGTGGTGAAGTCCAGTTGCTGGCGCCAGTCGGCGATGATGGGACGCCCGAAGAAACCCTGGGCCCACTGGTTCATCTCATGGGCGACCTCCTCGGCCACCTCGAGGAAGAGCGGGTCGCGGGCGAGGGCGAGCTTGAGGTTGCGGTGGTTGTCCAGGGACATGGTGTCCACCTGGCCCAGGGCGTCCTCGCCGTCGAACATCCAGCCGTCGGCGCCAGAGAGCAGGGCGTAGGCCACGTTGCGGATGCCCGAGCGCACGTCGGCGCGGGGCTTGGTGGCAGGACCTGTCCCCTGGATCCACTGGCGCTGGAGGTCGGGCGGGATCACGGCGCCATCGAAGTTGCCGGCGCGGGCGTCGGCCACCTTGATCTGGGTGCCAGGGATGAGGGACCCGAGATCAAGGAAGGCGATGCGCTCGCCCTTCGCATGGCGACGCTTCCGCAGGGCGGTGCGGGCGGCCATGCGCTCGCGGCGGCGCTCGTTGAGGGGCGCCAGCACGTCCAGGGCGCGGAGCACCTCCGGCGTGTACACATCCGGATACTGGGCCAGGATCCCCGCGCGGAATTCGAGAGAGGTGGTCATCGTAGCCTCCGACGGGGCCGGGAAGATCCGCGGCCCTGGTTCACAGGTGTGTCATTTGCTGCCCTGACATCCAATTTCCCTTCTCTGCGCCCGGGAAACCAGCGAATCTTTTCGATCCCTGGAATCGGATTCACTGATCGAACGGTCCGCTATGCCTGCGCCTCCAGGGCTTTCCGGAGCGCCCTGGAAGGCCCCGGTACAATGGCTGCCATGGATGTCCGGACCCTATCGACCTTCGCCGCCGCCGCCCGCACCCTCAATTTCACGAACGCCGCACGCTCCCTGGGCTACGCGCAGTCGAGCGTGACGGCCCAGATCAAGAGCCTGGAAGAGGATCTCGGCTCGTCGCTCTTCAACCGCGTCGGCAACCGGCTGGAGCTCACGGAGCCCGGCGAGCGGTTCCTCGTCTATGCCGAGCGGATCCTCGCCCTGACCCACGAGGCCAAGGCCTCGCTGCAGGATGAGGCCGGGGTGGGCACCCTCCGGTTCACGGCGCCCGAATCCGTCTGCACCTACCTGCTGCCGCCGGTCCTGAAGGCCTTCAAGGACAGATTCCCCCGGGTCCACCTGCAGTTCCTCCCGGGCTTCGTGCGCGATTTCAAGCGCCAGGTGCTGGACGGCACGGCCGATTTCGCCTTCATCCTGGAGGAGCCCTTCCCCTCCAAGACGCTGGCGGTGGAGCGGCTCCGGGACGAGGAGATCCTCATCGTGGCGGCGCCTTCGCACCGCTTCGCCACCGCAAGCCGGGTCTCCGCCCAGGACCTCATCGGGGAGGATGTCCTGCTGAAGGCCCTCGGCTGCAGCTACCGCAACCAGTTCGAGCGGCAGCTGATCACCGCCGGCGCGCACCCGGGCCGCTTCCTCGAATTCCAGGGCGTCGAGACGATCAAGCGCTGCGTGGAAGTGGGCCTGGGCATCGCGCCCCTGCCCCGGATGGCCGTCGAGGCCGAACTGCAGTCCGGGAAGCTGGTGGCCCTCCACTGGGAAGGGCCGGAGATCAGGATCTCCACGCACCTGGTGTGGAATCCGGATCGGCACATGGGTGCCGCCGAAAAGGCCTTCCTGGAGCATGTCCGCGCTGCGTTTCCGGCCAGCCGGTAGGGCCGACCTATCGGCGCAGCGCCATCCCCACCCTCAGCATCCGGCAGACCCGGCGGGCTGCGGCCTCCACCAGGGCGGCCCCCTGGTCCATGCAGGCCTCCAGCGCCATGGGCTGGGGCACGGTGCTGGCCAGGGCATCGATGCCGTGGGCCAGCACGTCCTCCGCGCCGTCGCCCAGCCCGCCCGAGAGGCAGATCACGGGCACGCCGTGGCGCCTGGCCACCGCCGCGACGCCCACGGGGGCCTTCCCCATGGCCGTCTGGAAGTCCGTCCGGCCCTCCCCGGTGATGACCAGGTCCGCGCCCTGGACCAGGGCCTCGAAGCCCGTGGTCTCTAGCACGATGGACACGCCGGGCCGCAGGCTGGCCGGGGTGAAGAAGAGCAGGCCGGCCCCCAGCCCGCCCGCCGCGCCAGCGCCCGGCAACAGGGCCACCTCCCGGCCCGTGGCCTGGGCCGCGATCTTCGCGAACACGCCCAGGGCCGCATCGAGTTCGGCCACCATGTCCGGCGTGGCGCCCTTCTGGGGGCCGTAGACGGCGGAGGCCCCGCGGGGGCCGCAGAGGGGGTTGTCCACATCGCAGGCCACGAGGAGGGCGCTCTCCGCCAGTCGCGGATCCAGGCCTGACAGGTCCACGCGGGCGAGCCGCGCCAGGGCGGCGCCGCCTTCCGGCAGGTCGCGGCCCTCGGCATCGAGGAAGCGCACGCCCAGGGCCCGGGCCATGCCCGTGCCGCCATCGTTGGTGGCGCTGCCGCCGATGCCGATGACCAGCCTCCGGAGCCCGGCGTCCAATGCCGCCTTCATCAGCTCGCCGGTGCCGGAGGTGCTGGTGACGCGGGGATCGCGGCGCTCCTTGGGAATCAGCGGCAGGCCCGAGGCCGAGGCCATCTCGAGGAAGGCCGTGGCGCCATCGCCGGAGATGCCCCAGTGGGCGCGCACGGGGTCGCCCAGAGGGCCGCGCACCTCCGTGTGCATGAGGCGGCCACCAGTGGCCGCCACCAGCGCCTCGACAGTGCCCTCGCCGCCATCCGCGATGGGCACCTTGAGCACTTCCGCGTCGGGGAATACGGCTTGGATGCCGCGCTCCATGGCCTCGGCCACGCCGAGGGCCGACACGCTGCCCTTGAAAGAATCCGGAGCCACGATGATGCGCATGGGCCCACCTCACACACAGATGTTGCACTCAAAGATAAAAATAACCGCCAAGACGCGGGGGCGTCTTGGCGGCGGTCGCTCGTCTCGTCAGGGAACGAGTCCCGGGAACAGGAATGCGAAGCCCCAGGTCATGAGGGCCAGCAGGATCACGTAGGGGATCGTGTACTTGATCGTCTGCCGCATGATGAGGCCTTCCTTGCCCGCCAGGCCCACGGCGGTGGCGGCGATGACGATGCTCTGGGGCGAGATCATCTTGCCCGCGGAGGCGCCCGCGCTGCCGGCCGAGGCCATGAGGATGTCCGACAGGCCCATGCCCTGGGCGGTGAGCTTCTGCAGGTTGCCGAAGAGGGCGTTGGCCGAGGTGTTGCTGCCCGTGAGGAAGACGCCGATGGTGCCGAAGAGCGGGCTCAGCAGCGGGTAGACGTGCTGGCTCACCAGAGCCACGATGCCGTTGGCCAGGGTGGCCACCATGGAGATCTGCTTGGTGGCCAGATCGCCCACGAAGGCCAGCTTGGTCTTGGGATCGATGATGGGCAGGGCCAGGTTCATCACCTCGGCGATGGAGAGGATGCAGGCCACGGCGATGAAGGAGGGGATCATCTGCTTGAAGGTCTTGCCGAACTGCTCGCCCATCACGGAGTACTTGATGCCCATGAAGGGGAAGGCGATGGCGCCGGCGATGAGCATGATGGTGCCGGGGGTCTGCAGCCAAGTGAAGGCGTAGAGCTTGCCGGGGTTGTAGATCTGGGTCTTGAGGACCAGCCAGTTCCAGCCGGGGGCCGCACCCGCGAACAGGGGCTTGGTCTTGGGCAGGTTCACGGCGATGACCAGCACGGCCAGCAGCAGGTAGGGCAGCCAGGAGAGGAACAGCTCCTTGAAGTGGAATTCCTTGGGGGCGTTGTCGGCGGGGGCGTCGCCCTCGAAGAGCCAGGGCTGGGCGTGCTTCTGCGTCTTCAGGTAGATGGCCGTGGCCACGAGGCAGGCGAGGCCGGCCAGCACGGAGGTGAGGTCCGCGCCGATGAAGTTCGACACCAGGAACTCGGTGATGGAGAAGCTGAGGCCCGCCACCAGGATGGTGCCGATGGCGCCCTTCAGGCCCTTGGACTTGGACATGGCGTAGACCGTGGCGAAGGCCATGATCATGGCCAGGGGCGCCATGAAGCGGCCGGTCATCTGGGAGAGCTTCATCACGTCCAGGCCCGTGGTCTTGGCCAGGGTCACGGTGGGGATGGCCAGCGAGCCGAAGGGCACGGGGCCCGTGTTGGCCACGAGGCACACGAGCGCCGCCATCATGGGGTTGTAGCCCAGGCCGATGAGGATGCTGGCGGGAATGGCCACGGGGGCGCCGAAGCCGCAGATGCCTTCGAGGAAGGCGCCGAAGCCGAAGGCGATGAGCAGGGCCTGGGCCCGGCGGTCGATGGTCAGGCTGGCCATGGCCCCCTGCATCTTGTCCATCCAGCCCGTGGTCTTCAGCACGTTGTAGACCACCAGCGCGCCGAAGGGGATGTACATGATCGGGAAGAGGCCCGTGAGGCCGCCCTGCAGGGCCGCCAGCAGGGTGACCTTCGCCGGGAAGTGGAAGACGAAGATGGCCGTGAGCACGGTCACCAGCCACGCGACGGGGGCGACCTTCGCCGCGGGTTTCATCATCAGCGGGATGCCGATGAGCAGGACGATGAGCGGCAGCGTGGCCGCAAGGGCACCCAACAACATTGTCTACCTCCGGATCAACTGCCAATGACACTACCCTCTGATGGTCAGACCACCAAGCCCAAAAAGCATCACAACGCGAGGGCCAGGTCCCGTGGGACCCGGCCCTCGTCCGTTCACGATGCCGCCGGGATAATTCCGGCGTTCAGGGGAGGCCCTACTTGGTCTTGATGGGGTCGGCCGGACGCTTCGGCAAGGCCATGGGTTTCTCGGCCATGCGCTTGAGGACTTCCTGCACGCCCCGCTCCAGCTGGAGATCATGGCCCGCCAGCATGGACGCGGGGTCGTTCTCCACCTCGATGTCGGGGGTCACGCCTTCGCCTTCGATGATCCACTCGCCCGTGGGGGCGTTGGTGCCGGAGCGGGGCACGAAGACGCTGCCGCCGTCGATGAGGGGCAGGTTGCCCCCGCCCACGACGCCGCCCCAGGTGCGCTTGCCGATGAGGGGGCCGAGGCCCGCGAACCGGAAGTGGTAGGGGAAGATGTCGCCATCGCTGGCGCTGGTCTCGCTGGTGAGCGCCACCATGGGTCCGTGGAAGACGGTGCTGGGGTAGGTCGAGGGATGGTCGCCGTCATTGCCGAAGCGGGTGCCCAGCAGCTTCCTGCCCAGGCGCTCGAGGATCATCTGGCTGATGTTGCCGCCCCCGTTGGCGCGGACGTCCACCACCAGACCCTGCTTGCGGATCTGGGGGTAGTACCACTTGATGAACTCATAGAGCCCGGGGGCGCCCATGTCGGGGATGTGGAGGTAGCCCACCTTGCCGCCGCTGAGCTTGTCCACGGTCTCCTTCGAGCGCAGCACGAAATCGAGGTAGCGCAGGCTGGCGTCGCTCTCGATGGGACGGTAGGTCACCTGCCGGGCACCCTCCAGCGTGGGCTTGGTGTTGAGCGTCAGCGTCACGGTGAAGGTCTTGTTCCGCAGCAGGCGGTAGGGATTCTCGTCCGCCTTCAGGTCCACGCCATCGATGGCCAGGATGTAGTCGCCCTCGCGCGCATCCACGCCGGGCTCCGTCAGCGGGCTGCGGTACTTGGGCTCCTCGTTGTGGCCCCGGTAAATGTGGGTGAGCCGGTAGCGGCCCGTGGCGGCGTCCAGCTCGATGCGGGCGCCGGGCAGACCCACCTTGGCGCGCTCGGGCAGGAACTGGTCACCGCCCTCGGTGTAGGTGTGGCCGATGTTCAGCTCGGAGATGAGCTCGGTCAGCACGTAGGTCAGGTCCGAGCGGTGCGTCACGTGCTGCAGCCAGGGGCGGTACTGCTCGCGCAGGGCCTTCCAGTCGTAGCCGTGCATGTTCTTCACGTAGAAGAAGTCGCGAAAGCGCCGCCAGGTCTCGTCGTAGATCTCGCGCCACTCTTCGGCGGGGATGCGATCCACGAAGAGGTCCTTGGTGGAGACGGTCTTCTTGTCGGCACCCTTGGGCTTGGCTTCGATGAGCTGGTACGAGGCCGCCGGGCCCTGACCGGTCCGCGCCAGGATCTTGGTGCCGTCCTGGCTGAGGGTCCAGCCCTGGACCTCCGGCAGCAGCTCGCTCTCCTGGCGCTTCTTCAGGTCGAAGATCCAGAGGCTGCTGCCAGCGTTCCGGCGCCCATTGGCTTCGCCGTACACGAAGGGCGAGGCCTTGGTGTAGAGAAGGAAGCCGCGGATCGCCTCCAGGCCGCCCAGGTTGTCAGCAGGCAGGGGCACCCGCACGCCCCGCTGTTCGAAGCCGTCCCAGTCGATGCGCACGGCCACGGGGCCCTTGGGCGCGTCGGCCGACTTGTCGGCCTTCTTGTCGCCGTCCTCCTTCTTCTCGGGCGCAACACCCACCTCGTCGCTCTCGGGCGGGAAGGGATGGGCCACGTCCTTGCGCAGGGTGTAGGCGATGACGTCCACATTGCGGTTGCCCGCGTAGTCGAACTCCAGGTTGCTGATCTGCGGCGCGAAATCCCGGCGGCTGAGGGCGTAGAGGTGCTTGCCCTCCGGATCCCAGGCGGGATCGGTCACGGGGAACAGGTCACCCGTGAGCCGGCGCAGCTGCTGGTCCGCCAGGCCCCAGGCGTGCAGGCTGCGGGTGCCGTTCAGGTTGCCCAGGGAGAAGGCCAGGATCTGGCCGTCCGGGGACCAGGCCAGGTCGCCCGCCCGCCCGAACTCGTCCTTGGCCGCCTTCACCAGCTTGCGATCGGCCAGGCCGATGACATAGACGATGCCGTCCTTGTCCGTGAAGGCGAGGTGCTTGCCATCGGGGGACCAATTGGGCGCGTTCAGCTGGGTCACCAGGCCCGTGGTCAGGGCCTCGGGCTTGCTTTTGCCGTCCTGGTCCACCAGGTAGAGCTGGTCCTCGCCGCTGAGATCCGAGATGAAGGCGATCTTCTTGCCGTCCGGCGACCAGCGGGCATTCCGGTCGTGGGCGCCGGAGCTGTTGGTGAGGTTGCGTGTCGGCCCCTTCTCGATGGGCACGGTGAAGACGTCGCCCCGCGCCACGAAGAGGGCCCGCTCGCCTTTGGGCGACAGGGCGAAGCCCTCGATGTTCCGCTCGACGCTGATGCGCGCGGGCCGCGAGGCGCCGCCATCCGTGGGCACGTGGATGGCGATGCCCTTGTCGCTGCCGTCCTGCACGTTGAACACGCGCAGCTCGCCGTTCAGCTCGTAGACGATGCGCGACTGGTGATCGCTGGAGGGCCAGCGCACGTCCCAGGTCTTCTGGAAGGTGAGCTGCTTCACGGTGTCGGAGCTGGGCTCCACCGAGTAGAGGTTCAGCGTGCCGTCCCGGTCCGAGGCGAAGTAGACCTTGTCGCCGATCCACATGGGATCCCGCTCGGTGCGCTTGCTGGAGGCGATCTTCTTCTGCTGCCTGGTGGCGAGGTCGAAGACGTAGAGCTCCTGCGCCCAGCCGCCCTCGTAGCGCTTCCAGTGGCGGAAGTCGCGGAACATGGGCGCGTAGGCGATGCGCTTGCCGTCGGGCGAGAAGGAGCCGGGGCCCGCCGTGGGCATGGGCAGCTTCATCGGCAGACCACCCGCGAGGGCCACGGTGTAGAGCGCCGTGCGGCTCAGCACGCCATCCGCGTCGCTCGCGGCCCGGAACACCACGCTGCCGCCGTCCGGCGTCCAGCCCACCACCTGGTGGTCGTAGCCGCCCCGCGGCGGCAGCGGGCCCGTAGCGGGATCGAAGGTGAGCTGGCGGGGCACGCCGCCCCCGCTGGGCATCACGTAGACCTGCTCGTCCCCGTCGTACTGGCCGGTGAAGGCGATCCACTTGCCATCGGGGCTGAACTTCGCGAAGAGCTCCAGGCCCGGGTGGGCCGTCAGGCGCGTGGCGGCGCCGCCGGTGGCGGAAGCGGTCCAGATGTCCCCGCCGTAGGTGAAGGCCACCTTGTCCCCGTGGATGTCCGGGAAGCGGAGCAGCTTCGTCTGGGCCTGCGCGGCGCCGGCAAGGGCGAGCGCGAGGGCCAGGCTGCGAAGGAGAAGGGAGCGTCCGGGCATGGGAACACCTCGAGGGGGAGTGGGGAAACGGTGACCATTGTATGACGAGGTAGAGCGACCCGCGCCATCAAACCTCCGCATCTTGGCCCGCCCCGACCCAGATCCGCTAGCCTGGATGGCGATGCGCACCCCACTGGCCCTCAGCCTCCTGCTCTCCGTTCCATTGTGGGCTGAGGAACCGTCCATTGAGGTGAATCCCAACCGGCCCACCTTCGCCACACCCGCCGCAACAACCCAATCCGGCGTGGCAGAGCTGGAATGGGGCCTCCAGCGGAGCACGCTCCGCGACGATGGCACCACCTTCGGAACCCCCACGCTTCTGAAATTCGGTTTGATCAAGGATCTGGAACTGCGCCTGTCCACTCCCGGCTTCCTGCGCCTGGCGCCCGTGGGCGACCCGACCGCCTCTGGCCTGGGAGACCTGAGCCTGGGCGCGCAGTGGTGCTACCTCCACGATGGACTGTTCGGCATGGATCAGGCCGTCCAGCTGGCCCACACCTTTCCCACGGCACCATCGTCCCAGGGCCTGGGCAACGGCGCGCCCATCGACACCCTCACCCTGATCTTCAGCCGGGATGCGGGCCCCTACCACGTCGACGTGAACTTGCTGGAATCCTGGATCGGGCTCGCGCCCGATGCGGGTGGAGGCCGCGCCACCCAGACCGCAGGCACGGTTTCCATCACCCGGAACCTCAACGACCAGTGGTCCATCACCGGCGAACTGTACGCCCTTCAGGCCACGCCGCTGAATGCGCAGATCACCTCGAATCTCTGGGCCGTGGCCTACAAGGCGTCCAAACGGTTGGTGCTGGACGCGGGCGTGGATGTGGGACTCAGCCATGGGGCGCCCCGGTACACGGTGTTCACGGGATTGACGGTGGGGCTGGGGCGCTTCCGCAAGCCATGAGCGAACCTGCCCCCCTTTCCGTCAAGCGCCTGCTGGAGCAGGTCAAGGCCCGCCTGGAGCCGGCCTTCGCGAGCGTCTGCGTGGTGGGCGAGGTGTCGAATTTCCGCGGCTCGGGGAAGCACTGGTACTTCACGCTGAAGGAGGAGGGTGCGGCCCTCTCCTGCGCCGTGTGGGCCAGCCAGCAGCGCTTCCTCCAGCACAAACCCGTCGACGGCCAGCGGGTGGTGCTGAAGGGCAGCCTGAACCTCTACGTGGCGGGGGGCACCATCACCCTGGCCGTCACGCACTGCGAGCCCGCCGGCGTGGGCGACCTGCAGGCGCGGCTGCGGCAGCTGGAGGCAGAGCTGCGCGTCCAGGGCTGGTTCGACCGCCCCAGGCGCCCCCTGCCCCGCTTCCCGAAGAAACTGGGCGTGGTGGCGGCCCTGGGGGGCGCGGCGCTGCGTGACGTGCTGGAGGTGATGGCCCGGCGCGCGCCGGGCATCGACGTGCTCATCGCCCCCGCCGCCGCCCAGGGTGACCGCTGCGTACCCGAGACCCTGCTGGCCATCCAGGAGCTGCAGGATCCCCACTGGGGCTGCGAGGCCCTGCTGCTGGTGCGGGGGGGCGGCAGCCTCGAGGATCTCTGGGCCTTCAACGACCCGGAACTCGTGCGGGCGGTGGCGGAGTGCCGCATCCCGGTCATCACGGGCGTGGGCCACGAGATCGACACGACGCTGGTGGACCTCGCGGCGGACCGCCGTGCGGCCACGCCCAGCCAGGCCGCGGAGCTGGCCACGCCGGACCGGTCGGCCCTGGGTGCCGAGCTGCGGCGGCGCGTGGATGCCCTGTGCGCCAAGGTCCTGTGGCGGCTGCAGGGGCAGGAGACCAGCCTCAACCTGCTGACCGACCATGGGCTGCAGCGGGCGGAGCCCTTGGCCCCGGTCCTGGCCCGCTTCGGGACCCTGGCCCAGCGCCTGGCCCTGGCCCACCCCAACCGGGGCCTGGATGGCGCCGCCGCGAGGCTGGCCCTGCTGCGGCAGAGGCTGGGCCACCTGGGGGCCCAGGTGGCGGGCGAAGTGGACCTCCCCCGGGTGCGAGACGCCCAGCGCCGCCTGGAGCCAGCGGTCACCCGCGCCCTTCAGCGGCGCGACCAGCGGCTGGCTGTGATGGCTGAGCGTCTGCAGGGGCTGGATCCCACCGGCCCGCTGGAGCGGGGCTTCGTGCTGGCCCTGGGGCCCGACGGCCGGCCGGTGACCCGCGCCTCGGCCCTGCCCGCCGGCGCGGGCCTCCGCCTGCGCTGGAAGGATGGGGAACGCGTCGCGACACTCGACTAAAGGACGGGTTGGCTGTGCTAAGGTAAAAAAAATATCTGGTGCGAAATGTCCAATGAACCCCAGCCTGCGTCCGCGCTTCCTCCGGGGAGACGGCTCCTGGAGCCGGGGGATCAGGTGGGTCGCTTCCGCGTCGAGTCGCTGCTGGGCAGCGGCGGCATGGGCGAGGTGTACCTGGCCTGGGATCCCACCCTGGAGCGCAACGTGGCCCTCAAGGCGCTGCGGGTGGGTGGCGAGCGCGAGGCCGGCGCGCCGGAGCGGTTCCGCCGCGAGGCCCTCGCCCTGGCCCAGCTCAACCACCCGAACGTCTGCCAGATCCACGACTGGGTGGATGAGCCCAGCGGCACCTTCATCGCCATGGAGCTGGTGGCGGGCCAGACGCTCGATCAGGCCGCCCCCGGCCTCAAGATCCGGGACAAGCTCCTAGTGATCCGTGGCGTCTCCCTCGCACTGGAGGCAGCCCACGCGAAGGGCCTGGTCCACCGCGACCTCAAGCCCGGCAACATCATGGTCGCGCCGGGGAAGGGTGACCAGGGCCCCAGCGTGAAGGTCCTCGACTTCGGGCTGGCCAGGCTGGCGGGGACTCACGGCACGGGGGAATTCCAGATCACGCCTCCGCCCGTCCCCAACCTGGCCCTGCTCCAGGCCCTCGAGGAGGCCGAGAAGAAGAAGAACGCGGATGGACGCGAGACCGCCATGACCCGCACCGAGGGTGAGCGGCGGGATGCCTCGGGTTCCCACAGCTGGGAGCAGCTGACCCAGGCCGGTACCTTCATGGGCAGCCCCAGCTACGCCTCCCCGGAGCAGATCCAGGGGCAGGCGGCGGGGCCCTCCAGCGACGTGTTCTCCCTGGGCATCGTGGCCTGGGAGCTCCTCGTGGGGGAGCACCCCTTCCCCGGCGAGGGGCGGGCCCGCATGCGGGCCATCGTGGAGGGCTCCCGGCGCGAGCTGAAGGTGCGGGGCCTCCCTTCCGGAACGTCGGACCTGCTGCGGGCCATGCTGGAGGCCCACCCCTTCAAGCGCCCCACCGCCGCCCGCGTATCCGCCACGCTCGGCCACCTCCTGCGCCCGCAGAGCCTGCTGCGCTGGACGGCGGTCTCCGTGGCGGGGGCCCTGCTCCTGGCCGGGGCCGTGAACCTGTTCCTGAGCCGGGGCATCATCGCCGATCTCGTGAAGCAGCACCCCGCCCGGCTGGTCGTGCTGCCCTTCGCGAACCAGACCGGCGACCCGGGCATGGATGCCGTGGCGCGCCTCGTCCTCCCGGAAATGCTGGAGGCCTCGCTCCGGGAACACCCGAAGCTGGCGCCTCTGGATCTGGAGAGCGTGGCGAAGGCGCGCAGCACCCTGCGCCTGCCCCTCCAGGGCGCCCTCAGCGCCGAGGACCAGACGCGCCTGGTGTCGGCGCTCGGCACCCAGCTCCTGCTCCGCGGGACGCTGACGAAGGGCGTGGGCGGGGCCGTCATGGTGGCCTACGAGCTCATCGATGCCAGTGGGAAAGTCAGGCAGGCCGGAGAGGCCCGGGAAACCGGCGACCTCGCCACGGTCACCCTGCCGCTGGCCCGTAGAGTCTCCGGGGATCTCATCAAGGCCGTGGATCCCTTCGCCTCCCGCTCCCGCGGTGCCCTGCCCGACGTGCCTCCCGAGGCGCTCGAGGCCTATGCCCGCGGAACCCAGCTCGTGGATCAAGGCGAATTCAAAGAGGCGGCACCAGCCTTCCAACGGGCCGCCCAGCTGGCCCCAGACTTCGCACCGGCGGTGCTGGGCTACGCTCGGTGCCTCAGCCGCCTGGCGGACATTCCGCCCGAGCCCGTCTTCCAGTGGGCGCGCTGGGCCGCGCGGTCCCAGGGCAACCGGGTGGACGAGATGAAGGCCCTGCACTACCTGGCCGTTCGCCAGGGGGATCGGGGGCAGTGGGAAGCCTCCGACAAGACCTGCCGCGAAGCCCTGGCACTGGCAAAGACTCTGGGTGATGCTGCATTTGAAGCTGGCGTCCACGCCACCCTTGGGGTGAATTTCCAGCGTCAGCACAAACTTGCAGAAGCCGAAGTTGAGTACCAGCAGGCCCTGACCTTGAACGAGTCCGTGGACAACAAGATCAATGCCACCAGGGCCCTGAACAACCTGGCGGTGCTGGAGAAAGAGCGCGGCAATCTCAAGGGCGCCGAGACCCGCTACCTGGGTGCGCTCCAGACCGTGCAGGGCTATGGCGACAAGTGGGTGGAAGCCATCATCACCAGCAATCTCGGCGACCTGGCGCTGGCGCAGGAGGGCGGGCTGGATCGCGCCGAGTCCTTCTTCCGCAAGGCCCAGGCGCTGCGCGAATCCAACGGCGACCAGAACGGCCTCATCTACACGCTGATGGGCCTGGCCAGCGTCGCCCAGGCCCGGGGCGACCTTGATCGCGCCGAAGGCCTGGTGCGGCAGTACCTGGACTTGGCCCGCCGGACCAGCCTGCGGCCCATGGAGGCCCTGGCCCTCTACAACCTGGGCGAGCTGAACCGCACGGCGGTGCGCTTCGAGTCCGCCCGCGGGTTCTACCGCCAGTCCCTGGCCCTCCACCAGGAGCTCAAGGATGCGGTCATGGAGGCCCACTGCCTGGCGGGCGAAGCCGAGTGCCTGGCCCGGGACGGCCGCCGCGGCATGGCCCGCAGCCTGTTGGAGCGCAGTCGCACCCTCTCCACCGACGAGACGCCCTACATCCTCCGGGCCCAGGCCTGGCTGGCCCGCGGGGAGGGCCGCGGCGACGCCGCCAAGACCCTGTTCGCCAAGGCCCTCCAGGCGGCCCGCATCCAGGCTCCGGAAATCGTCCGGGAGTTGAAGGACGCGGCCCGCTGAGCCGCAACCGAATCAGCGGCTGAGGATGAGCAGGGTGAGGTCGTCGGCGAGGGGCCTGCCTTCGCCGAAGGCCACCACGTCCGCCAGAATGGCGGCCTGCAGATCCTCCGCCGGAAGGGTGAGCAGTGTCTCCAGCCGGTCCTCACCGTAGAAAGTGTCATCGGGAGCCTGCGCCTCGGTGAGCCCGTCCGTGTAGAAGATCAGGCTGTCACCGGGCTCCAGGGTGCCCTCGCAGAGTTCCAGGGCCTCCCGGAAGCGGCTGCCGCTGAGGCCCACGCCGAGCCCCCGGGGGTGCAGCCGGGTGACCTGCCCGTCCTGGCGCCGCAGGAACGCGGAGGGATGCCCCGCCCGCACGAACTGGAAGCGGCCCGTGCGGGGGTGGAAGGTGCCGTAGGCCAGGGTGAGGAAGAGGCGCCGGTCATGGCCCTGGCACCAGATGGCGTTGAGGCGGTCGGCCACGTCCACGGGCCCCAGGGCCTGCTTGTCCAGGGCCGAGAGCACGCCCTTGGTCTCCGCGGCGTAGAAGGCCGCGCTGGTGCCCTTGCCGCTGACGTCGAGGATCAGGAAGGCCAGGCTGCCATCGGCCAGGGGGAACAGGTCGTAGTAGTCCCCGGCCACCTCGCGGGCCGGCAGGATGGTGGCCCGCACCGAGGGCATGCGCAGCGCCTCCAGGTCGGGCAGCAGGCGCATCTGCACCTCGCGCGCCACCCGGAGTTCCTGTTCCATGCGCAGGCGCTCCTCCCGCTCGGAGGCGGCGGTCTGCAGCCGCGCCGCCATGTCGTTGAAGGCGGCGGAGAGCTGGGCCACCTGGTCCCTGCCCCGGGGATGGATGCGCGCGGAGAAATCCCCCAGGCTGAGCTGGTTCACGCCCCGGTGGAGATCGTTCACGGCCCGCCCGAGCGACCAGGCCAGGACCAGTCCGAGGATCGCCGCAAAGGCCTGGGCCAGGGCCAGGGCCACCAGCACCAGCGACACGACGATGATGGCCTTCACGGTGCCCAGGGACATGCCCTGCCGCCCGCTGGCGCCAAAGCCCGCGAACAGGGCGTAGAGGTTCGTCTCGGGCGTCGCCGTGAGCACCAGCGACTGCCCCGTGGACCAGTCCGTGATGGTGAAGGCCAGGGGCGGCAGGTCGAAGGGCGCGAACAGGCCCGAGCCCTGGAGGGGCTGTCCCTTGGTCCAGGTGGCCACGGCCTGGCCCTGTCCCGCCAGGATCGCTGCCTCCTTGCCCACGCGCCCCCCGCCGGCGGTGATCTTGAAGGACTCCTTCCCCCTCTTGTTCTTGCTCTCCCGCTGCGGGGCCAGCTGGAACAGCACCTGGCCGCCCGCCAGAGCCTGGGCGCGGTCGCCCAGGACGCCGAGGTTGAGCGAGAGGATGCGGAAGCCGCCGGATTCCTTGCGCACGGCCCGCAGGTAGGTGTCCTTGCGGGGTTCCTTCAGGTTGGTGTCGTGGCTGTCGGCCCAGACCATGCCGATGAAGGTCTCCGGCACGCCGTCCGGCAGCTGCCGCGCATGCTCCACCCAGGCCCCGCCGTAGGTCCGCAGGGCCTGCAGGGCGGCCGCATCCGTGGATTCCTGGTTGGCGGTCTTCAGGGCGTCTTCCCAGGCCGCCAGGGTCTGCTGCGTGGAGCGGCTCACCTGCGCCCCCAGCCCGAGCCAGCTCAGGGCCATGAGCATCAGGGCCAGGGCCACCACGGGCAGCACCGACATGAGCGCGAGGATCACCCACAGCCGCCGCGAGACGCGGAACAGGAGCCTGTTCCAGATCCAGCGCAGGCCGCGGAAGAGGAGCCACAGTCCGCCGGCCCAGGCCAGGGCCCCGGCGCAGCCGGATCCCACCGGCGGCAGGGCCAGGGCCAACCCAACGGCGAGGAAGGCCCAGGGCCAGTCACGCCGGAAGCGGAAGGCGGCCCAGCCGCGGCGGAGCAGGTCCTGAAGCGAGCGGAGCATGCCCGGCTCAGGCCATCAGCATTCCGCCATTCACGCTGAGGACCTGCCCGGTGATGTAGCTGGCCTCGTCGCTGGCGAGGAACGCGACGGCGGCGGCGATGTCGGCGGGTGTCCCCATGCGGCCCAGGGGGATCTGCTTGGTGAACTCGGCCTTCACGTCCTCAGGCAGACCCGCCGTCATGGCGGTCTCGATGTAGCCCGGCGTCACCGCGTTGGCCGTGACGTTGCGGCTGGCGAGCTCCCGGGCCACGGACTTGGTGAGGCCGATGAGGCCGGCCTTGGCCGCCACGTAGTTCGCCTGGCCCGGGTTGCCCATCTGGCCCACCACGGAGGCGATGTTGATGATGCGGCCCCAGCGCTGCTTCATCATGGGCTTGGTGGCCGCCTGAATGGCCGTCCACGCGCCCTTGAGGTTGGTGTCGATCACCGCGTCCCAGTCCTCCTCCTTCATCTGGATGAGGAGCTTGTCGCGGGTGATGCCTGCGTTGTTCACCAGGATGTGGATGGCGCCATGGCGTTCCACGGTGGTGGCCACGGCGGCCTTCACGGAGGCCGTGTCCGACAGGTCGGCGGCGATGACGTCCGCCTTGCCCCCGGCCGCGGTGATGGCATCCGCCACGTCCTGCAGCTTGTTCAGCGTGCGGGCCGCGCAGACCACCGTGGCCCCCTGGGCGGCGAGCTGCTTCGCGATGGCTTCGCCGATGCCCTGGCTGGCGCCGGTGACGAGGGCGACCTTGCCGTCGAGGCTGAACATGGGACCTCCAAAACGAGTGAAGGGACAGCATACCAAGGTGGGCCGGGGCCATCTGGCCCCAGATCTCGCGCAACGCATGCGATGTGCGCAGGGAAGAACGGTTCCGGGGGCTTGCCCAAGGCCTGGATGGGACTACCATGGGGCCCTTCCCCCGGGAGGGACCATGCTCGTCTTCGCCTGTCTCCTGCTACTCCAGACACCCGGGGCCCAGGCCCCGGCCTGGTCCGCCACCACCCTGGAGGCGGCCGCCACCGAGGCCAACAAGAAGGTGCTCGCCGAAGCCAAACCCATCACGGTCACGGGCGAAATCGTGGACGTGTCCTGCTACACCCAGTTGGGCAAGCGGGGCGAGGGCCACAAGGCCTGCGGCACCCTGTGCGTGGCCTCCGGATCGCCCGCGGGCATCCTCACCTCCGACGGTACGCTCTACATCCTCATGGCCGAGCCCCATCACCCGAGGCGGGATGGCAAGGCGAGCCTGGCCAAATACCTCAGCGAGCGCATGGCCCAGACCCTCACCCTGTCGGGCATGGCCTCCAGCCATGGCGGCATCCACACGCTGTTCATCCCCGTGCCCGCCGAGGGGAAGTAGTCACTTCAGCGTCTTCAGCCACGCCGCCACGGGCGTGAGATCGGCCAGCGGCGTGCCATCGCCGTAGGTGGTCGAGGCGTTGGCGCCGGACAGCTCCGACTTCGCGCGGCTCTCCCGCTTGAGGAGGTGGTTGGCCTCGGCGAGTTCGATGACGGCACCCTTGAACTCCGCGGGGACCACCTCGGGCTTCCAGGTCTGGACATCGCGATCGCCCCAGGCCACCGCGGTGGGGATGGGCAGGCGCTGCGCTGCGCCCCAGGGATCGAGGTCCAGCAGGTCGCGGACGAAGCCGCGGGTCTCAGGCCGGGCCAGGCTGCGGGCCAGGGCCGTCAGGCCCGGTGCCACGGAGGGCCCGGCTTCAGGCAGGTCGAGGTCCTTCCGGATGGCGGCCAGCACCGCCTCCAGGTAGGCCAGGTTCGTGGCGGAGACCTCTGCCGGCGCGCCGGCCGCCTCCAGCTGGCCCTTGACCTGGGCGGAGATGAGCCTGCCCATGCTGAGGCCCGGCATGGCCAGCAGCAGCGCCGCATCGGCGCCCCCGGCCGCCAGCAGCGACAGCAGCGCGCCCTCGCCGTGGCCCACCAGGAGCAGCTTCTTCCCTTTCGCCTCGGGTAGGGCCCGAGCTGCGCGCAGGGCCGCCTTGATGTCGCCCAGCTGGGCATCCAGCGAGACGTCGAGCTTGGGGTCCTTGGCCCCGATGAACCGCTTGTCGAAGCGCAGCGAGCCGATGCCCTGCCCTTGCAGCCAGGCCGCGACCTCCCGCCCCGCATGGCTCGGCACGGGAATGAGCGGATTGGACCAGTCCCGGTCCGTGGGGCCAGAACCCGCCACCATCACGGCGAAGTAGGGATGGCCGCCGCCGGCCTTCACGCTGCCCTTCAAGGGGAAGGCGTTGAAACCCGGGAAGCTGACGGAGCGGTCCGGAGAAGCCGGTACCTGGGCGAGGACAGGGGTGATCGCGAGGAGGATCGTCAGCGCGGCGCGTGGCATCGGGGCTCCGGGAAGGGTGGTGCGGGCAGGTTCTGGCAGCGGCAGTCCCTGAAGAACAATGACGGAAAGGGACGGTAGGTTCGCAGGGACCTGGGCGCCGACCCGGCCCGGTTGACAGCCGCAAGGATATCCCATACATTACTGCCTTGACAGTGATTGCTTAGGCATCAACCTCGGACCCTTCCCATGACCACCCGCCCAGACCGCCACGCCCCCCTGTACACCCCGGAGAACTACTTGCCGGAGGAGAGCGTCGGACGCCTTATCGCCGATGTCTCCGGGCGCCTCCTGGCCGCCTTCGACGAGGAGATGACCGGCATGGGCATCACTGGGGCGCAGTGGGTGATCCTGATGCGCATCGCCGGCGGGTGCGGTTCCACGGCTGCCGAGCTCTGCCGCTTCAGCCGCTATGACACGGGGTCCATGACCCGCATGCTCGATCGCCTGGAGGAGAAGGGCCTGATTCGCCGCATCCGCAGCAGCCAGGACCGCCGGGTCGCCCACCTGGAACTCACGCAGGAAGGGCGGGAACTCTACCCCCTCCTGCCCCCGGTGGCCATCAAGGTGCTGAATGCCCACCTCAAGGGCTTCACCGGCGAGGAGCTGGAACTCTTCAAGGGCTTCCTGAAACGGATGCGGGCCAACAGCGAAGAGATCGCCCGAGCCTCCGCCACCCCCGGTCTTCCCTGAGGAGCCCCCATGGAGGCATGCATGCTCCGTCCGACCCGCCACCCCCTCCGGATCGTTCTCCCGGGCCGGATGCTCCTGGCCCTGGTGGCCCTGTCCGGTTGGAGCTCCGCCCGGGCCCAGGCGCCCGTTCCGGTCGCAACCGGGGCGCCGGCCCGCACGGTGCAGCTGACCCTGGCCCAGGCCATCCGCACGGCGCTGGACCAGAACCCGCGCGTGCAGCAGTCGCTCCTGGCCATCGCGGAAAGCGGCGATGACCGCCGCTCCGCCGCCGCGGCGCTCATGCCCTCGGTGGCAGCCCAGGCCATCGGCGTGCGCAACAAGTACAACCTCAATGCCCAGATGGGCATGACCGTACCCGGATTCCCACCGGTGGTGGGTCCCTACAACTGGCATCAGGCGGGGCTCGAAGCCCAGGTGTCGCTCTTCGACCTCAGCCTCTGGAAGAAGTGGCGGGCCTCGCAGCACGCTGAAACCTCCACGCGCGCCCAGGGCCGCGCCGTGCGCGAGGAGATCGCCGCCATCGTGGTGGGCCAGTACCTTCGCGCGCTGCGCGCCGCCGCCTCCGTGCAGGCCGGCGAGTCCCGCGTGGAACTGGCCGAGGCCCTGGCGAAGTTGGCGGAGAACCAGCAGAAGCAGGGCGTGGGCACCAAGCTCGACACCCTGCGGTCCCAGGTGCAGCTGCAGACGGAGCGCCAGCGCCTCATCCAGGCCCAGACCCAGCGCAGCACCGCCCTCGCGGGCCTCGGCCGCGCCCTGGACCTGGAACCGGGCACCCGCATCGAGCTGACGGATTCGCTGGTCGCCCCCGCCCTGCCGGGGACGGGCTTCCAGGAGACCTTCCAGGCGGGTCTGGCGCAGCGGCCCGAGCTGGCGGCGCTGGATGCCCGGGAGCAGGCTGCCGTGAGCATGCGCGAGGCCGCCCAGGGCCTGCGCCTGCCCACCCTCGTGGCCACGGGCTTCCTCGGCTCCACGGCCCTCCAGTCCCTCCCCTCGACCACCACGTACCAGGTCTCCCTGGGCCTGCGGGTGCCGCTCTTCACTGGTGGCCTCGTGTCCGCCCAGGTATCGCGCGCCCAGTCCGAGCAGAGCCGCGTGCAGGAGGCCCGGCGCGAGGTCCGCGCCCAGGTGGGCTACGAGATCCAGGTGGCGCGTGCCGAACTGGAAGCCGCTGCGCATGAAGTGGAAGTGGCGAACCTTGCCGTCTCCCTCTCCACGGAGGCCCTCAGCCAGGCCAGGCACCGCTTCGAAGCCGGCGTGAGCAACAACATCGAAGTAATCAACGCCCAGGATGAGCTGGCCAAGGCCAACGACAACCAGATCAGCGCCCTCTACCGCCTGAACCAGTCCCGAGCGGACCTGGCCCGGGCCACGGGGCAGCTGGAATCCTTCTTCGCACGCTGATGGAGCCACCCATGAACCAAGATGTGACTGAACAGACCGGCTCGACTTCCGGGGCCCCGGAGTCCAGCAACAAGGCTCTGCTCGCCCTCAAGATCGGCACGCCCATCCTGCTGCTGTTCGCAGCGGGCATGTGGTTCTATTCCCGCAACCGGGTGAGCACCGACGACGCCCAGGTGGACGGCCACCTGGTGCCCGTCTCCTGCCGCGTCTATGGCACCGTCGAGAAGGTGCTCGTGGAGGACAACCAGGAGGTGAAGGCCGGCGATCCGCTCGTGGCCATCGATCCCCGCGACATCCAGGCGAGGCTGGATCAGACCAGGGGATCCCTGGCCCAGGCCCGCGCCCAGCTCGAAGGAGCCCGGGCGGACCTGGAGCGCTCACGGGTGGCCTACCAGCAGGCCAACAGCTCCGACCTGGAAACGGCCAAGGCCAACATCGATTCGAAGAAGGCCAGCCTCGACAAGGCGAAGACCGATCTGCAGCGCATGAAGCCCCTGGCGGAGCGGGAGGAGATCTCGGCCCTGCAGTTCGATGGCTTCCGCACCCAGGCCGAGGTCGCCGACAGCGAGTGGCGCGCCGCCCAGCAGAAGCTGGGATCGCTGCAGCGCGAGGCGGACATCCGCCGCGTCGCCGTGGGGGCGGCGGAGGCCCGCCTGGCCTCGGCCCAGGCGCAGGTGGATCAGGCCCGGGCCAGCCAGGAGGGCCTGGACCTCCAGCTGGGTTACACGAAGATCCTGGCGCCGGTGGACGGGGTGGTCACCCGCAAGTTCGTGGAGGCGGGCCAGACCATCCAGCCCGGCCAGGGCCTGCTCACGCTGATCCCCCTGCATCGCACCTGGGTCACCGCCAACTTCAAGGAGACCCAGCTGGCGCGGATGAAGCCCGGCCAGGAGGCCGAGGTGAAGGTGGACATGAACGGCGTGGTGCTCAAGGGCCGCGTCGATTCCATCGCCGGCTCCACGGGTTCGCGCATGAGCCTGATGCCGCCTGAGAATGCCGTGGGCAACTTCGTGAAGGTGGTCCAGCGCATCCCCGTGAAGATCCGCATCGACGAAGAGGAAGCCAAGAAGGTCGTCCTGCGCCCCGGCATGAACGTCGAGGCCACGGTCATCCTGAACTGATTCCGGCGGCCTCCCCGTGACCTCTTCCCACCGCCACATCAACCCCTGGGTCATCGCGCTCACCGTGATGATCGCGACCTTCATGGAGGTCCTGGACACCAGCGTGGCCAACGTGGCGCTGCCCCACATCGCGGGGAACCTCTCCGCGACGGTGGAGGAGACCACCTGGGTGCTCACCTCGTACCTGGTGGCCAATGCGGTGGTGCTGCCCCTGGGTGGATACTTCTCCAGCCTCATCGGCCGCAAGCGGTTCTACCTCACCTGCGTGACCATCTTCACCGTGGCGTCCTTCCTCTGCGGCATCGCGCCCTCGTTGGGCTGGCTGATCTTCTTCCGCGTCCTCCAGGGTCTCGGCGGCGGCGGCCTCCAGCCCATCTCCCAGGCCATTCTCGTGGAGACGTTCCCCGCCGAGAAGCGCGGCGCGGCCATGGCGGTCTACGGCATGGGCGTGGTGCTGGCGCCCATCATCGGGCCCGTGCTGGGCGGCTGGATCACGGACAACTTCAGCTGGCACTGGATCTTCCTCATCAACATCCCCGTGGGCTTCCTGTCCTTCTTCCTCACCAGCGCCCTGGTGCAGGATCCCCCGACCTTCCACCGCATCTCGCTGAAGGAGGGCGCCCGCTTCGACTACCTGGGCATCGGCGTCATCACCCTGGGCCTGGCCTCGCTGGAGATCGTCCTGGACGAGGGCCAGCGCAAGGACTGGTTCAGCTCGAACCTCATCGTCTTCTTCGCCATCACGGCGGTGGTGGCCCTGCTCTACGCCGTCTATCACGAGCTGAAGAAGGAGCGCCCCATCGTGGACCTGAGGCTGCTGAAGGACCGCACCTTCGCCGTCTCCATCCTCATGCTCTTCGTGCTGGGCTTCGTCCTGTACGGCAGCCTGGCGCTGCTGCCCATCTTCCTGCAGACCATGCTGGGCTACACGGCCCTGCTCAGTGGCTGGGTGCTGAGCCCCGGCGGCCTGGCCGTGATGCTGATGATGCCGGTGGTGGCCATGCTGCTGAAGAAGACGGACACCCGCTGGCTCATCGGCGTGGGTTTCTTCTTCTGCGGGCTGGGCCTCATCCAGATGGCCGGCTTCAACCTGCAAGTGGACTTCCCTACGGCCATGTGGTCCCGGGTGGTGCAGAGCCTGGGCTTCGCCTTCCTCTTCATCCCCATCAACGTCTCGGCCTTCCAGCACATCCCCCACGAGAAGACGGCCTACGCCGCCGGCCTCATGAACCTCGTGCGCAACATCGGCGGCAGCACGGGCATCGCCATCGCCACCACCCTGCTGGCCCGCCGGTCGCAGTTCCACCAGTCCAACCTCGTCGGGCACCTGACCCCGGGTGATCCGGCCTACCAGGGCTTCCTGGACCGGGCCACGCAGCTGGGCGTGCTGCGGGGCGGTCTGTCACCGGTGGACGCGGGCCACCTGGCCCAGGGCGCGGCCTACGGCACCGTGGTGAAGCAGTCCAGCATGATGGCCTTCGCCGATACGTTCTGGTTCATGGGCATGCTCTGCTTCGCCCTCTTCCCGCTCATCTTCCTCATGAGGCGCAGCCGGTCCACCGGGCCTGTCGTGGTGGACTGAGTCCTACTGCGGCGCCGGCTCGTCCACGAAGTCCTCCTCAGACAGCCCGCTGTCCGGGGGGAGCTTCGCCAGCTCGATCTGGACCAGATGCTGGTGTTCCAGTTCCTCTTCCCGCAGCTCCTCGAAGAGGGCCCGGACCTCGACGTTCGTCAGGGCCGGCAGGGCGGCCACGAAGAAGGCGTGGGCCTTCACTTCCGAGGCGAGGGCAGCCTCCATGGCCTTGCGCGGGGTCATGAAAGCCCGCGCCGCATCGAAGTCGGGGGCCTCGACATCGAAGATCATGGTTGGCGTCACGGCCCTGGGCGCATCGCCGAAGAGTTGGAGGCGGCGGGCAGCCAGCTCCCGCCCGTGCTTGGCCTCGTTCTCCACCATGTACCGGAAGAACCTGGCCGCATCGGGCGTGCGGTGCTGGTCCATCTGGGCCGCGAAGTCCTCGTAGCGTTCCTGCGCCTCGTCCTCGATGAGGATGGCCAGGTCGAGGGCATCCTTCAGGGAGAGGGTGGCGAAATCGATGCCGCGGATGGCCATGGTGACCTCCCTTACTTCTTGATGAAGAGGTCCAGGATGCGCTCCTTGGGGAGGGCATCCTTGGAAAGCAGGACCTGCCGCTCCTTCACCAGGTCGCCATAGGTCGGCGGGGGCTCGGGATTGCGGTAGAACACGCCGAGATGCAGCTTCTCGCCATAGTGCTGCGCGAGATCCATGGCCGCCAGGCGGTCGGCCGGGTTGTGCCCCAGGCTCGCCAGAGTCTCGCTGATGGCCTTGAGACCCTTGATCTGCTGGGCCTCCTCGCCGTAGGTGACGCAGGGGGACTGGATGTTCACGAAGGCGAAGCCGGGGTAGCGGATGGCCTCCTCGATGGTGGCGGCCATGCCCACGAGATCCGTGGGCGAGGCCTGGGCCACGAAGCCGGCGCCGTAGGCCAGCACGTAGAGCAGTGGATTCACCGGCTCCTCCAGGCTGCCGAACCGCGAGGTGCAGGTGACCCGGCCCTTCTGCGAGGTGGGGGAGAGCTGCCCCTTGGTGAGGCCGTAGATCTGGTTGTCCATCACGATGTAGGTGATGTCCATGTTGCGGCGGATGAGGTGCGCGATGTGCCCGCCGCCGATGGAGAAGCCGTCGCCATCACCGCCGGCGGCCAGCACCAGCAGGTCCGGGTTGGCCAACTTGATGCCCTGGGCGATGGGGAGGGAGCGGCCGTGGACGCTGTTGAAGCCGTAGGCCGTGGTGTAGCCGGGGATGCGGCTGGAGCAGCCGATGCCCGACACGAAGGCGATCTCGTGGGGCGGGCGGCCGACGGCGGCCAGGGCGCGATAGATGCCCTGCACCACGGAGAAGTCGCCGCATCCGGGGCACCAGATGGGCTTGAGGTCGCTCTTGTAGTCCTTGGGCTGGTATTCGCAGGTGCCGGTTGCGCTCATGGTCGACCTCACTCCTGGGGCTGAAGGTTGCCCTCGTGGCTGCGCTGCAGCTCCGAGACAAGGGTTTTGAGGGCCGCAACAATTTCGCTGGGCAGGAAGGGGTTCGCGCCGCTGCGGGCCAGGGGCTTCAGGCCCTTGGGCAGGTCGATGTGCATGCGCAGCAGCTTGAAGGTCTGCGCCAGGTGGGTCTGCTCGATGACGAGGCCCTTCTGCACGGAGGCGAAGAAGTCGTTGTAGACGCCCTCGGCCACGGGATAGAGCAGGTAGGGGACGAGGAGCTTGACGTCCAGCCCCTCGGCCTGGGCCATGGCCAGCGCCTCGCGGCAGACGCCGGCGATGCTGCCCCAGGCCACCATGGCGATGGGCGCGTTGGGGTTGCCCGTCACTTCGAACAGATCCTTGCGATCCTTCAGGGGCTCGAATTTCTTGGTGCGCTTGTCGTTCATGCGTGCGTGGACGGAGCCACTGTTGGTCGGCGCACCGGACTCCACATGCTCGATGCCGGAGGCCAGGTAGGTGCCGCCGATCATGCCCGGATGACTGATGGGGCTGATGTGGTTGTCGGTCTGCTTGAAGCGCTTGTAGTCCTGCAGATCCGCCCCGGCGGGAACGAGGCGGTTGATGATCTTGAACTGGGTGGTGTCGATGGGATCCAGGGTTTCCTTGCGGGCCGCGATCTCCTGGTCGGACAGGACGATCACGGGCGTCTGGTAGTGCTCGGCGATGTTGAAGGCCTCGATGGTGATGCGGAACATGTCGGCCACAGAGGTCGGAGCCAGCACCGGCCGGATCACGTCACCGTGGGCGGAGAAGCAGGCCGCGAAGAGGTCGGACTGCTCGGTCTTGGTGGGCAGGCCCGTGGAGGGGCCGCCCCGCTGCACGTCCACGATCACCAGGGGCAGCTCGGCGATGCTGGCGAGGCCCATCATTTCGGACTTGAGGGAGAGACCGGGGCCGCTGGTGGCGGTCATGGACTTCTTGCCGGCGAAGGAGGCGCCCACGGCCGCGCCGATGCCCGCGATCTCGTCCTCGGCCTGCAGCACGGAGCCGCCGTACTTCCAGACGTGATCCGTGAAGAACTGCATGATCTCGGTGGAGGGCGTGATGGGGTAGCCGCCGAAGAACTGGCAGCCGGCGAAGATGGCCGCCGCCGCGCACATGTCGTTGCCATCGGTGATGAGCTTCACCTGGCCCTTGGTCTCGGAGGCGACCACGTTCATGCTGGCCTTGAGGGGATGCTCCATGGCGAAGGCGCGGCCCGCATCGAAGGCGCGCTGATTGGCTTCCACCAGTTCCTCACCCTTCTTGGCCAGCTTCTTCCGGATGCCCTTCATCACGGCCACGGCGCCGATGCCGAACCAGCCGGCGATGAGGCCGAGCACCACGGTGTTCTTGGCGCGTTCGGTGCCGGCGGTTTCCTTGGCCATGGCGGCAATGGGCACGGCGATCACCTGCAGCGGAGTCACGCCCACCAGGGGGATCTGGTTCTCGGGAATGCCGGTGGCGGCCTCGTAGATCACCACGGTGGTGCCGCTCACGGGCAGCTCGGCGCCGAACTTGAGGAAATCCTCCCAGTTCAGGGCCACCGCCACGTCCAGGTTGCCGCCGGGGTTCAGGATCGGTTCGGTGCTGATGCGCACCCGGCAGGAGGACTCGCCACCGCGGATCTGGGAGCCGAAGCTCTTGGTCATGACGCCGTGGTAACCCTCGGCGGCCGCGGCCTGGAGCAGCGAGTCCCCGGCGGAAACGATACCGTCTCCTCCCGAACCGGCCATTCCGAAGACGAGATCTTTGCGCATGGGCACCTCCGGGAGGGAGTGGATGAGAACGGCCAAGCGGCTACGCACCGCCTACCATCCTGGACACGAAAACTGGGGTCGTGGCGTCCTTCCACCCTAGCCGCTCGGGGGTTTGGCTTGCATCACAGTTTCCCGGGGCCCTGGCCGCGAAGGCCGGAGGAAACCCGCATGGCTACTTGATGTGGGCCAAAACGCAGATGATCAGAAGATCGTGAATGCCTGTCAAAAGCAGCGCGGGGTGTCAGCCCAGCTGGGCCAGATCATCAGGGGTCCCGAGACTGAGCGCGGCCACGTCGAGCCCGCGCTCCTTGGCCTGCCGCTTCGCCAGTCCCGCCAGCACTTTCCCTGGGCCCAGTTCCACAAAGGTGGTGACTCCCTGATCCAGCAGCAGGTCCATCGTCGCCTGCCAGCGCACGGCGCCAGGGATCTGACGCACCAGGCCATCCAGCAGCGCATCGGGGCTGGTCACCGGGGCGGCGTCCACGTTGTTCACCAGGGGGCAGATGGGCGCCTTGAAGGCCAGGGCGCGCAGCACAGGTTCCATGCGGGTCTTGGCAGGTTCCATCAGGGGCGAATGGAAGGGGGCGCTCACCGGCAGCTTCATCATCTTGCGCCCTCCGCGGGCTTTGGCGGCCTCCATGGCGGCCTCCACGGCCTCCGCATGGCCGGCGATGACGATCTGGCCGGGCCCGTTGAAATTCGCCGGAACCACGATCCTGCCCGTGGCCGCGGCGGCTTCAGCGCAGGCGGCCTCCACGTCTGCCTGGCTCATGCCCAGCAGGGCGGCCATGGCACCCACACCCACCGGCACGGCCTCCTGCATGGCCCGGCCGCGCTCCCGGACCGTGCGGACCGCATCCTGGAAGCCCAGGGCACCCAGGGCCACCAGGGCGCTGTACTCGCCCAGAGAGTGGCCGGCGGCGAAATCGGGTTTCGGCAGGCGGTGCGCCCATGCCCTCACCACCATGATGCTGTGCGTCAGGATGGCGGGCTGAGTGTGCTCCGTGAGCTTCAGCGTCTCTTCGGGGCCTTCCGCCATCAGCTTCGACAGGGGGAAGCCCAGGGCCGCGTCAGCGTCCTGCAGAACCGCGCGAGCCGCGGGTTCGGCCTCCGCCAGCGCCACACCCATGCCCACAGCCTGAGAACCCTGACCGGGAAACAGCCACGCCACCTTGCTCATGGACACCTCAAAGAATCGGGATCTGTCTGGCCATCAGTCCTGCGGCAGCAGCAGCGCCACGCGCTCCTGGATGCGCTCGTGGAGGTGGTGTTCCGCGGCGCGCAGGGCGGCGCGGATGGCGTTGCGCACGGCCTTGGCATCGCTGCGGCCATGGCCGATGATGCTCACGCCCTTCACGCCCAGGAGCGGGGCGCCGCCGTATTCGGCGTAGTCGAGCTTCTTCTTGAAGCTCTTCATGGCGGGCTTCGCCAGCAGGCCCGCGAACTTGGTGAGGGCGCTCTGCATGAAACTCTCGCGCAGGCCGGAGATGATGCCCTCGGCCAGGGCCTCGCTGGACTTCAGCACCACGTTGCCCACGAAGCCATCACAGGCGATCACGTCGAAGTTCCCGTTCCAGATGTCGCGGCCCTCGGCGTTGCCCTCGAAGCGGATCTCCATGCTGCGGAGCATGGCCGAGGCCTCCTTGGTCACGTCGGTGCCCTTGCCGTCCTCCTCGCCCACGCTGAGGATGCCGACCCTGGGGCATTCCAGGCCCAGCACCTGCTCGGCGTAGACCGAACCCATCACGGCAAACTGGGCAATGTGTTCAGCGCGGCAGTCCACGTTGGCGCCGACGTCCAGGAGCACGGTCGGTCCGCCCTTCATGTTGGGCAGGACGCTGGCCAGCGCGGGCCGATCCACGCCCTCCAGCTTGCCGATGACGAGGACCGAGGCCACCATGGCCGCCCCGGTGTGCCCCATGGACACCACGCCATGGGCCCGCCCCTCGCGGACCAGTTGGGCGGCCACGCGGATGGAGCTGTCCTTCTTTTCCTTCAGGATGCAGGTGGCCTTGTCTTCCATGACCACGGTATGGAAGGCATGCACCAGCTCGACCCGGGTCATGAGCGCCGGCGTGAAGCCGTACCTGCCCAGCTCCGGGCGGATGACGCCCTCGTTGCCCACCAGGAGCAGCTGGAGCCCAGGCCAGGCCTCAAGGGCCTCCCGGGCGCCCTGCAAGGTGGCATGGGGGGCGTTGTCGCCCCCCATGACATCCAGCGCGATTCGATGGCCGTCCACCGGCCGACTCTTAAGCCGTTTCTGCGACGCGGACAGCCAGCTTGCCGCGGTAGAAGCCGCAGCTGGGGCACACGCGGTGCGGCAGCTTGGGGGTCTGGCAGTTCGGGCAGGTGCTGGCGCTCATGACTTCCAGCGCGTCATGGGTGCGCCGGCGGTCGCGGCGGGCCTTGGAATGGCGGCGCTTGGGATTCGGCATGGCTTGCTCCTAGGAGTAGAACGATAGAACGCAATGTTCCAGGTTAAAGGGTTCAGGATTCCGGGTCCAGCTTGATTCCCGCCAGAGCCTTGGTCAGGGCCCGGTTGAGGGCAGATGGGGCCTGGTCGGCTTCAGGCCGGCAGTGGCAGGGGCCCTTGTTCCAGTTCTTGCCGCAGCTGGGGCAGAGGCCCTTGCAGTCCTCGACGCAGAGCGGGTGCATGGGAGCCTGGAGCTCGAACTGCTCGCGCACCAGCTCCGCCTCGTCGAGGTTGTCCTCGGGGAGGAAGACCACGTCCAGATCCTGGGAGCCCAGCTGGTGCGATCCGCGGCCCACCAGATCCGCGTCCTTACTGCCCAGGAACTGGCTCTCGACCACCAGGGGCCGGTCCAGGGGCGCGAGGCAGCGGCTGCAGGTGCCCTGCCACAGGGCCTGGCCCTTCACCTCGAGGAAGACGTCGCCATCGGAGGCCAGCGCGAAGACCGCCCAGGACAGGTCGCGCAGGGACGCATCCCCTTCCAGCGCCAGCTGGGCCGTGGTGCCGTTCAGGCGCAGCCCTTCCGGGGGCAGGTGGTAGAGGTCGATCACTTCTTCGCTCCGGCATCACCTGCGGGGAGGTCCGCCTTGGGAGCGCCTCCGGCCGAGGGGCCGTTGCCCATGACCTGGCCCTGTCCCGGCGTCCGGGTGATGGGGCCGTAGTCGTCCTGGTTGTCGGGATCACCAAGGCACTTCAGCTCGTAGGTGGCGCGGGAGGACTTGCCCTCGTAGGGCTGCTTGAAGGGGTCCTGGGAGGACATGCTCATCTTGATGAGGCTTTCCTTCACCAGGACGGAATTGCCATCCACCATGGCGTCCCAGCTGCCGAAATCCGGGTAGGTCCCATGCTTGAGCCAGTACTGGTCCAGGCCCTCGGCCACGATCTTGAGTTCGTCCTGGGCCTTGAGGTAGCGGGCCTGGGCCCCCTGCTTCCGGTACTGGGAGAATCCCAGGGTGCCCAGCACGGCGATGATCATCATCGCCACCAGCAGTTCCAGGAGGGAGAACCCGCGGGTCGCTCGGCGTGCCTGGGAGGTGGCCTGGTTCGAATGGGGGGTCATGGGCGGGGTCCGGGGTGAGGGGGCGGATGGGTCGCATCCGAGCGTTCCAGTGTGCCAGAAAGGGCCGGAAAAGCAAGCATTCATGGGCATCATGCCTCCTTGGGGCCTTCGGTTCCGCCCCCTTCGTCCACCACCGGAGCGGGGAAGTCGGCGGGCCAGGGGAATTCCATGGGAAGGGCCTCCAGGCCGCCAAGTTCGGCCAGCCAGTACCGGTAGGCCCGGAAGCTCATGCCGAGGCGTTTGCCGGCCTTGGTCTTCACGCCCCCGACCTCGTCCAGGGCCCGCCGGAGGAAGTGCCCCTTCAGGGCCTGGATCCAGGCTTCGAGGTCGAAGCCCTCGGGGGGGATGACCAGGGGCGCGAGGCGGCTCAGGCCCTGGGCGGGCCCGGCCAGGCCGAGTCCGTCCGGCAGCAGGTCCTTGGTGATGGGGCCGCCGGGGTTGAGCGCCACGCAGCGCTCCATGAGGTTCTCGAGCTCGCGGACATTGCCGGGGAACCGGTGGCAGAGGAGCTGCGACATGGTCTCCGGGTGCAGCTGCATGGGCGCCTTGCCCAGCTTCTGGCAGGAGCGCCGGATGAAGTGCTCCGCCAGCACCGGCAGGTCCTCGGGCCGCTCCCGCAGCGGGGGCAGCTCGATCTGGAGGATGTTCAAGCGGTAGTACAGGTCCTCCCGGAAGGCGCCGGTTTCGGCTCGCGTCCTGAGGTCCCGGTTGGTGGCGGCGATGACCCGCACGTCCACGGCCCGCTCTTCCGTGGCCCCCAGCCGGCGGAAGCGGCGCTCCTGGAGCACCCGCAGCAGCTTCACCTGGAGGGAGGAGGGCATCTCCCCGATCTCGTCGAGGAAGAGGATGCCGCCGCCCGCCTCCTCGAAGAGGCCCCGCTTCATGGCCCCGGCACCGGTGAAGGCGCCCTTCTCGAAGCCGAACAGCTCGCTCTCCAGCAGCGCCTCGGGCAGGGCCCCGCAGTTCACGGCCACGAAGGGTCCCTTCGCGCGATCGGAGTACCGGTGAATGAGCCGGGCCACCACCTCCTTGCCCGTGCCGCTCTCGCCCGTCAGGAGCACCGTGGTGTCGGCCCTGGAGACCTTGCCGATGAGGGCGTTGATCTTCCGCATGATGGGCCCCACCCCCACCAGCTCGCCCAGGTCCGAGGGCGGGGCGGCCTGGGGCTCGGCGGCGGCGAGCAGGCCCTTGAGGGAGGCGATCAGCTCTTCGTGCTTGAAGGGCTTCGTGATGAAATCCACGGCCCCCTGGTTCAGGGCCTGCACGGTGGTTTCGGTGGTGGCGTAGGCGGTCATGATGACCACCGGCGTCTCCAGCCCCTGCTCCTTCATCCAGGTCAGCAGTTCGATGCCCGACCCGTCCTTGAGCTTCAGGTCGGAGAGCACGCCGTCGAAGGTGGTCTCCCGGAGGGCCCGCTGCCCCTCCTCGATGCCAGCGGCGGCCTCGCACTTGAAGCCGGCCCCCTCCAGCGCCAGGGTCAGCACCTCCCGGAGGCCGGGTTCGTCCTCCACCAGCAGGATCCGTTGGGTCGAGGCTAGGGACATGGCAACCTGTGAGTGTGACGCGTTAGGTCAGTCATCCTATCCTGAATCCGGCCCTGCACCCTTTCTGGAGTCCCGTGAAGCATGTCGTGTTCGCCCACCGGAAGCTGTCCTTCGGGGGCGGTGAGCGGGTGCTCCTGGAGCAGGTGGCCGCCCTGGCGCCCCTGCCCATCAAGGTTTCCGTGCTCTTCCGCAAGGAACCGGGAAGGCGCGACATCGAGCCTGAGCTGCGGGAACGGAACCCCAACGTGGTCGAGGTGATCCACCTCCCGGGCGCCCTGGGCGCCTTCCGCTGGCTGTGGCGGACCCGGCCCGACCTGCTGGTCGTCTGCAACCACAAGGGCGTGCAGCGCGCCCTGCCCTGGCTGGCCCGCCTCGGGCTTCGGATCCCCACGGTGCTCACCCTGCACGAGCACTACGAGCGCCACCTCCGCAAGTACCGGGGCATCCGGAACCTGGTGGACCGCTGGATCTGCACCTACGACTTCACCGCTGCCGTGCGGGAGCACCTCAGCGCAGCCCCCTGCAGCGTCATCCACCCGCTCTATCCACGGCCCGAGGTCGAGGCGGCGACGCCCGAGGACCGCCAAGCCGCACGGCGCCAACTGGGCCTGCCGGGCACTGGAATCGTCGTGGGCTACGTCGGGCAGATCGATGGCCGCAAGGATCCCGCCGGCGTCGTCACCTTCGCCGAGGCACTCGGGGACGTCCACCTGCTCTTCGCCGGACGAGAAGAAGCCGACACCGCAGTGTCCCTCGACAAGCGCCTGTCCACTTCCCCCCTCCGCGACCGCACCTCCCGGCTGGGCCCCCAGGCGGATCTTCGCCCTGCCTTCACAGCCCTGGACCTCTATGTCATGACCAGCCGCAACGAGGGCTTCTTCCCCATCGCCCTCATCGAGGCCCTGGAGCGCGGCGTGCCGGTGCTGGCGCCCACGGTGGGCGGCATCGGAAGCCAGCTGAAGGATGGCGACGGGGGCTTCCTCATCAAGAAAACGGATGACCGCCGCTCCGTCCCCACTCCCCTTCTGGAAGCCGCGGCCACCCGCCTCGCCCCGCTCATGGCCTACGCTCCCGGTTGGGAGGCCCAGCGGGCGAAGGCCCACGCCTTCGGCACCGCGCTGACCCGGGATTACGACGCCACGGCGAAGTTCCGCGAGGCGGTGGCCGAGTGGCTGTGATCCCCGACCACGCCACCTGGGTGCGCTTTCCGCGTTTTGTCGGAGACGCCGCCATGCAGCTGCCGGTGCTGCGCCTCCTCCGGGAGATCGGCGCCGGTCCCATCGTCGTCTGGGGACCGAAGGCCACCGTCGGCCTGGTGGCCGACACCTGGTTCTGCGATGCGACAGTGCCGGACGAGGGCAAGCCCGGCCCCCTGGCCATGGCCGGCACCCTTCGCCGGCACCGGGCCGCCCGCAGCATCCACTTCCCGAAGTCCCTGCGCCCGGCCCTGGCGGCTTGGCTGGCCCGCGTGCCCGAGCGCATCGGCGTGGATGAGAGCCTGGCGGGCCTCTTCAACACCCACAGTGGCCCCTTCTGGAGTGCAGATGGCCCTTTCCTGCTTCGCTACCACGCGGTGCTCGCGCGGCGCTGGCCGGACCTCCCACCCATGCCCTTTGCCGACTTCGATCCGGGGGTCGTCATCGACAAGCCCGGGGAGCGCTACCTCTGCCTGATGCCCGGCTCCACCTGGCCTTCCAAGGCCTGGCCCCTGGAGCACTACCGGACCCTCCTGCTCAGGGCCCGTGCGGAAGGATTCGCCGTGGCCGTTCTGGGATCCCCGGACGAGGCCGTCACCTGCACTGCGGTGGCCGGCGCCGAGGGCATCAACCTCTGCGGCCGGACGACGCTCAAGGAGGCCGCCGCCTGGATGCGCGGAGCCGCGGTCGTGCTCGGGAACGACTCGGGCCTCAGCCACCTCGCCGCAGCCACCGGAGCGCCCGCGCTGGCCCTCTATGGCGCCACGGACCCCGGCGGCTCCACCCCCTGGGGGCCGAAGAGCCGGGGTCTGCGGAAGGAGGGCATTCCCTGCGCCCCCTGCTTCAAGCCGGCTTGCTTCACGCCAGGGCACCCCTGCCTGGCGGACATCGGGCCCGACCAGGTCTGGGCTGAACTGAGCTCCCTCATCTCCGTATAGAATTCAAGTCTCCTCCGAGGTTCCGCATGTTCCGTCGTCTCCTCCTCGCCTGCGCCGCCGCCACCCTGATGGCCCAGGCCCCCGTCATCAGCTTCGACAAGACTCACCACGACTTCGGCCGCATCACGCCGGACAAGAAGGTGGCCGCCAAGTACCGGGTCACCAACACCGGCAACGCCTACCTGAGCATCACCCAGGTCCGCCCCAGCTGCGGCTGCACCTACACGATGCTCGGCAAGTGGTCCATCGCCCCCGGGGAATCCACGGAGATCGAGGCCATGTTCGATCCCAAGGGCCTCAAGGGCGGCGTGCGCAAGTCCATCGAGGTGGTCTGCAACGATCCGAAGACGCCGACCCTGAGCCTGACGCTGGAGGCCGAGGTCGTGCAGGAGATCATGCCGTCGGTGGAATCCGTTTATTTCCACCAGGCCCCCAAGTCGGCCTCCACCCGCAGCCAGATCCGCTATGTCAGCGGCAACGGGGAGCCCGTCCAGATCGTGGAGGTGAAGGCCCCGGGCGCGCCCTTCCTCACCTTCGCCTTCCGGCCCGAGGGCAAGGACATCGTGCTGGAGGTCACCTTCGATGGCCGCAAGGTCCCTGCGGGTCTCTACCGCGGCGTCGAACAGGCCACCGTCCGGTTCACCAATCCCCGGATGAACCAGCTGCCCCTGAACATCCAGTGGGACCTCAAGCCCTCGATCCAGGCCAGCCCCGTCGAGCTCGTCTTCCAGGACGCGGCGGGCAAGGAACTCCGCCAGAAGCTGACCCTCAAGCAGGCTGAAGGACGCCCCTTCCGCATCACGGGCACCCGCCCCTCCTTCCAGGGGATGCGCGTCGAGGGACTGGACCAGAAGGCCTCCACCCTGGACCTGACCGTGGTCTTCCCCGCCACTGCGAAGGCCGGCCGGTACAGCGAGGTCCTGGCCCTGAGCACCGATGATCCCGATCAGCCGGAGTTGACGATCCGCGTGGTGGCCCTGCTGAAATAGCAGCGGATGGCCGGTCCGGCGAAAGTTCCGCTCGGAGGGGTCCCATCCGGGCGATAGCCTGTGAGGATGCCGGAATCCCGCGCTTCCCATCTGATCGCCGTGCTCTCCATGGCCGCCATCGCGGCCGTGTGGGGCGGCGGCTTCCCCGCCACCAAGTACTGCCTCCAGGCGGGGTTGTCGGTGGGAGCCATCCTCGCCCTGCGCTTCGCCATCGGCACCCTCGGCCTCGGCGCGATGCTGGTGCTCCTGAAGGTGCCCCTCCGCCGGCGCGATGTCCTGGATGGCCTCTGCCTGGGCCTGGTGCTGGTCACCCTGTTCTGGCTCCAGACGGATGGCCTGCGCTTCACCACCACCTCAAAATCCGGGTTCATCACCGGGCTTTACGTGATCTTCACGCCCATGGTGGCGCTGCTGATCGGTGACCGCCTGCGGCCTTCCCATGGCCTCGGGGCCCTGGTGGCCCTCGTGGGCCTGGCCTTCCTGGTGCGGGAGCCGGGCCTGGCCTGGGGCGGCTGGAACCGCGGGGATTCCGAGACCCTGCTGGCGGCCGTGCTCTGCGGCTTCCACATCGTGATGACCTCGCATTTCTCCCGCCGGTCCTCCGGCTGGGTCCTGGCCTTCGTGCAGGTGGCCGTGACCGGCGCCGTGTCGCTGGTGGTCACGCTCACGCTTCCGGCCCCGTACGGATTCCAGGGTGCCGGGGCGGCCCTCGCGCAGGTGGGCACCTGGGTGTCCCTGGCCTTCATGGGGATCTTCGCCACGAGCCTCGCGTTCTACGTCCAGAGCGCCATGCAGGCCCGGCTGGGGGCCACCGAGAGCGGCATCCTCCTGTCCACCGAGCCCGTCTGGACCGCCGCCATCGCGGTCAGCGGCCTGGTGCCGGGCATCCGCGAGCACCTGAGTCCCATCCAGCTCATGGGCGGCCTGCTCATTCTCGCGGCCACCCTCGTGACGGAACTGGGACCGCGGCTGCTGCGCCGCCTGGCCCCCATCGAGGCCGAAGACACCATCGGCTAGGGGCCGTTGCCCAACGCATTGGGCGCCGGCGAAGCCGCTATGCTGGAAGTGAGGAGTCGGAGATGTTCATCGTCACGGGTGGTGCGGGATTCGTGGGCAGCAACCTGGTGCGGGAGCTGAACCGGCGCGGCCACACGGACATCCTCGTGGTGGACAACCTGGCCCGCGCCGAGAAGGCCCGGAACCTGGCGGACCTGACCCTGGCCGACTACATGGACAAGCGCGAGTTCAGGTCCCGTCTGGATGCCGGCACCCTGGACCTCCAGCCCGAGGCCGTGTTCCACAACGGAGCCTGCTCCGACACCATGGAGTCCGACGGGCGCTACATGATGGAGAACAACTACGGGGACTCGAAGGCCCTGCTCCACTGGTGCCTGGCCCGCAAGACGCCCCTGGTCTATGCCAGCAGCGCGGCCACCTACGGGGCCAGCACCGATTTCGAGCCGGTGCCCGCGAATGAAGGCCCCCTGAACGTCTACGGCTACTCGAAGCTGGCCTTCGATCAACATGTGCGCAGCCTCATGCCGGCCATCCAGAGCCCCGTGGTGGGCCTGCGCTACTTCAACGTGTTCGGCCCGCGGGAGCACCACAAGGGCCGCATGATGTCCGTGCTCCACCAGCTGCTGCGCCAGCTGAAGGAGACTGGCGCCTGCCGCCTGTTCCGGGGCACCGACGGATTCGGCGATGGCGAGCAGCAGCGCGACTTCGTCTTCGTGGGCGACATCGTGGCCATCAACCTCCACTTCGGCGGCGCGGGCATGGCGAAGGCCATCGTGAACGCCGGAACGGGCCGCGCCCGCAGCTTCAACGACATTGCCAAGACGCTCATCGCCCACCTCGGCCAGGGCCGCATCGACTACATCCCCTTCCCTGACGAGCTGCGCGGCAAGTACCAGAGCTTCACCCAGGCGGACGTGCGCAGCTTACGCGCGGCGGGCTACACGGCGCCGTTCACCGAGATGGAAGCCGGCATCGCGGCCACGCTGGCCGAGATCTAGCGGCAGGCGCTCAGGCCTTCCGGTCCAGGATCACCAGGGTCACGTCGTCCAGGAAGGGCGCGGGATGGTTGAAGGTGCGGGCCTGGGCGATGACGGCGTCGGCCGCCGCCTCCGCGCCCACCGGCAGCTCCGCACAGATGCGGCGCAAGCCGGCCTCCTCGAGCATGGTGCGGTCCTCGCGTTCCACCTCCACCAGGCCGTCGGTGTACAGCACCAGGCGGTCCTCCGGCAGGAACTCGGCATCGTGCTCCATGAAGGGCAGCTGCTCATCCAGCCCCAGCATGAAGCCCTTGCCCCGCAGCACCTCGGAGCGCTGCAGTCCGCCCTTCGCCCCGCCCACGATCCGCAGGGGGGCGCAGTGCCCGGCCACCACGTAGCGCAGGCGGTTGGAGACGGGATCGAGGCGGCCCAGCCAGGCCGTGGCGAACTGCTCGGCCAGGGTGGAGCGGCAGAGATCCTCGTTCATGCCCTGGGCCCAGGCCAGGGGCTCGCCCCCCAGCCGCACCTGGTTCTCGAAGGAGGTCTTCACCATGGCGGAGATGAGCGCCGCGGTGACGCCATGGCCGCTCACGTCGGCGATCATCATGGCCGTGCAGCCATCGGGCAGGGGCAGGATCGCGTAGATGTCCCCGCCGATGCCGGCTGCCGGAAGATACCGGTGCGTATACCGGGAGCCCGGCGCCTCGCCTGGCAGCTTGGGCAGCAGCCCCATCTGGAGGGCGGCCGCCAGCTCCATCTCCTCCTGCACCTTCTGCTGGAAGGTGGTGAGCTCCTTGTTCTGCCGCTTGATCTCCTTCTGCATCTCGATGAGACGGAAGGTGGAGTCAACCTTGGCCAGCACCTCCTGGGCGTGGAAGGGCTTGGGGATCATGTCGTCGGCGCCCAGGGCCAGGCCGCCGATGCGCGAGGCGGTGCCGTCCAGGGCGGACAGGATGATGAAGTAGATGTCGCGGGTGGCCGGGTCGCTCTTGACGCGCTTGCACAGCTCGTCGCCGGGCATCTCCGGCATGCGGAGGTCCGAGATGATGAGGTCGGGCCGGGAGCGGCCCATCTCGTCGAGGGCTTCCAGACCGTTGGCGGCGGTCAGGACCTGGTAGCCCGCCCGCTTGAGGTAGAAGCTGAGGATGTCCCGGATGGGTGCTTCATCATCCACAACCAGAACGGCGCCCTTGGCCATGCAGGGCGCGTCGGTCAGGCGCCGCGCAGAGCGTCCTGCTCCGTGGCGAAGATGGAGAAGTAGTTGGTGAGGTTGGTCTGGTCGAAGGTCTTCTTCACCGGCGCGGGGAGACAGCACAGGTGCAGCTTGCCGCCGGACTTGTCCACGCTGTTGCGAGCGGCGACCAGGAGCCCCAGGCCGGAGGAATCGATGAAGCTGACGCCTTCGAGGTTGATCGCGAGGAGCTTCGGCTGCGCCGTTGCCACCGTCTCGCGGATCACGTCCCGCAGCTGGGCGGTCACCTCGAAATTGACCTTGCCCTGGATGGACACCACGGAAGCGGTGCCTTCTTGGCGGGTCTGGATGTTCAGCATGGTTCCTCCTGAAGGATTCCCTGAAGTACTCTCCGCCGGGCGGCGTCCCGCTGGCGCTGTTTGTATTCCGAATGGGATGCGGGACCGGATCGTGAGCTTTGAAACCCCGATTGTTCCATCACTTGGACTTCATGTGCGAAGAAGAAAGTAAACTCCTCCTGATCCTGGATCAACTCCGGAATGCGGACGAGGTCGGATAGCTCGGTATCTCCCATGGTCTGGAGGCGCTCCTGGAGGGTCTCCAGGGCCCGGGTGGCGGGGCTGGGGAGCCGAACCAGGGTGCGGGCAGTGAATTGGATGGCCGAGTAATCCTTGCTGGAAAAGGGGTTTTGATCCTTTCCGGGGCCCTTTATGGCCAGGGTCCGGCTCAGCGCCTGTCGCTCCTCGGGCCCCAGGTCCTGGATCCGGAAGAAGGGTGGGGTCGCCTCGCTCCAGGCAGCCAGTGCCTCCATGTCGATCATCAGGTTCCGGCTCCGGCTGGGCTTGATGTGCGTCGGCATGAGCACGTGGTGGTCCAAGAGGAAGCGGATGACCATCAGCACGCCCAGCTGGTCCTCGGCCACCAGGCGGATGCCGATCTGGTCATAGATGGTCTCAGCCACGTTCTCGGGCTTGTGGAGCATCTTCAGGAGCATGGAGACCCGGTCCTTGTTCTCCTTGCGCTCCATGGCCACCAGGGGCACCTCGTAGGCCCCCCGCAGGAACCAGCGGCCCTCCTCGCACACCAGGTACTGGTCGTAGCGGCTGAAGACCTGGCGCTGGATCTCGGGCAGGAAGCGCAGGTTCACATTGTGGTCCACGTGGAAGAGCGTGTGCATCACCCGGAGGATGGCGCAGGACCAGCGTCCCCGGATGTTGCGGGGCCGGTCGGAGGCCCAGACCAGCAGATCCAGCGGGTCCTGCAGGTCCCGCACTTCCAGGGGGACGTGGAGGCTGGTCCCCTCCAGCACCACGGCCTCCAGGAAGTCCACGGCGTCCTCGTAGACCCGCATCACGGCGGCCCGCTGGACCGGGACATCCATGTCGTAGCCGTAGTTCAGCGCGAAGTTCCTGGCCTCCCCGGGGGAGTGGATCCGCAGCGAATCCAGGTCGATGGGCGAGCCGCCCCCCAGGATCACCTGGGTGACTTCGGGGGGCATGGGGAACAGGGCGTGGGGAGTCATGGCGGCTAGAACCTACATCGGTCTTTCAAGGAATCACAATAAAAACGGGGCGCCCAGTCCTGGACGCCCCGCTCGGAACAAGGAACGCCTACTTGATGGCGAAGGCGGCCACGAGCACGTAGATCACGAGGGCCTCGATGAGGGCCAGGCCGATGATCATGGTGGTACGGATGGCACCAGCGGCCTGGGGGTTGCGGGCGACGCCTTCGCAGGCGGCGACCACGGCCTTGCCCTGGCCCAGACCGCAGCCGGCGGCGGCGATGGCGAGGGAGAGGTGGGCCACGAACTGGCCTTCGAAGAGGCTCTTCTGAGCGGCGACGGGGGCGCCCTGCGCGAAGGCGACGGCGGCCAGGGTGAAGAGGAAGGCGGTGGTGAGGAACTTCTTCATGTGGTGCTCCTTGGTTTTGCCCGAAGGGTTCGGAATCCCGCAGGCGGTTGAATGCTTTTCTAGCGGAAATCGCGCAGCGATTTCCGGAGGCTCAATGCTCGTGGGAGACGGCGCCACTCAGGTAGATCGTGGCCAGCATCGTGAACACGAAGGTCTGGATCAGGCCGAAGAAGAGGCCCAGGAACATCATGGGCACCGGCAGCAGGATGGGCATCAGGCCGAAGAAGATGCCCGCCACCACGTGCTCGCCGGCGATGTTGCCGAAGAGACGCAGGGAGTGGCTGAGAATGCGGCTGAGCAGGCCCAGGATCTCCAGGGGGAACATGAGGGGGGCCAGCCACCAGATGGGTCCGGCGAAGTGCAACCAGTACTTGCCGACGCCCTGCTCCTTCATGCCGTGCCAGTTGTAGTAGCCGAACACCACCAGCGCCGCGCCCAGGGTGACGTTCCAGTTGCTCGTTCCGGGGCTGAGGCCGGGGAGCAGGCCGAAGAGGTTGTTGAAGAAGACGAACAGGGCCATGGTCCCGATAAAGGGCAGGTACTTCTCGCCGTGGTGGGCGATGTTGTCGTTGATCATCTCCTTCAGGCCGCCGACGACGCCCTCGAAGATCTGCTGCAGGGGGCCGGGGATGCGGGCCAGGCCCTTCCGGACCAGGGTGGTGATGACCATGGTCAGCAGCGCGGCCAGGGCCGCGTTCAGCAGGTGATCGTACCGTTCCAGCACGGACAGGGAAGCGCCGTGGGCGAAGCCGGGCCAGGGGTGCTGGGCGAGGCCCAACACGTGGGTGAGCCACTGGGCGAGCAACGATGCGTGGTGTTCCATGTCGGTCAGACCTCACTCGGGTGGCGTGGCTTCGGGCTTCTGGAACATCAGGCGCAGGGCCTCCAGAAGGATGCCGGCCACGAAGAGGAGCACTCCCAGGGCCAGCGGCAGAGCTTCCGCCGGGTAATTTCCCATCATCCCACGCAGCACCAGGGCGATCAATGCCAGTTTGCCCAGGGACAGGAAGCCGTAGAGCCAGCGCAGGCGCACGGACGGGGTGAGCATCCGGGCCGTCAGGACCCGGTGGAGGGCCCAGAAGGTCAGGCTGGTCAGGGAACCCACGGCGAAGACCAGGGCGGCGGTCCAGGAGCGCAGGAAGCCCCAGAGGGGGATGCCCAGCAGGCCCAGGACCACCATGGCCCCCGTCACCCGCCTCAGGTGGCCTTCGCCGTCGTCCCCAGGCTCAGACATGGAGGTCCTTGTCATCCTGGAGGCGCTTCAGCTCGGCCTCGTCCCGCCGGGACATGCGCTGGCTGACCTTGTAGAGCTCGTAGAAGGCGGTGGCGATACCCCAGACCAGGCCCACCCACTGACCCGGCACCGGCCGCCCGAACCAGCCTCCGATCCAGCGCCCCAGGAAGAAGCCCAGGGTGATGGCGATGGGGAACACGAAGCCCAGGGACATGAGGTCGCCCCAGAGGGCCCGCTCCCCCGGATCCGCATCCACCTTCTTCTTGAAGATCACGCTTACCCCAACAGAAAAGGCGCGGGTCACCCCGCGCCTTCAAGTGTAAGCCTTTGCCTCAAACCCAGAAAACTCTGCCGGCCCAGTCCAGCAGCCAGGGCCCGAAGGCCGTGCCGACCAGCACCAGGATGCAGGCCAGGGTGACGATGAAGACCTGGGCGGCCCCCATGGGAATGGCTTCACCCTCGGGTTCCTTGAAGTACATCTCCTTCACCACGCCCAGGTAGTAGTAGGCGCTCACGGCGCTGGTCAGCAGCGCGAGGACCGTGAGGGTGACGAAGCCCTGCTCGATGGCCAGCTTGAACAGGTAGAACTTCCCGAAGAAGCCCACCAGGGGTGGAATGCCCGCCAGACTGAGCAGGAAGATCATCATGGCGAAGGCCAGTACCGGATGCTTCTGGCCCAGGCCCTTGAAGTCTTCGATGCGCTCGCCCTCGCCCTTGCCCTGGAGGTAGATCACCACCGCGAAGGCACCGGTGTTCATCACGATGTAGATGAGCATGTAGAGCCACACGGCCTGGGCGCCGGCCTTGGGGTCGCCTGACAGCACGCCCAGCAGCATGTAGCCCACGTGGGCGATGCTCGAGTAGGCCAGCAGGCGCTTCATGCTCTCCTGCTTCACGGCGGCCACGTTCCCCAGGACCATGCTGGCCCCGGCGATGTAGCAGAGCGGCAGGACCCAGTCGCTCGACACGCCATGGAACCCCGTGCCGAACACCCGCAGGAAAGCAGCCAGGGCCGCGGCCTTGGGGGCGGTGGCCATGAAGGCGGTGATGGGCGTGGGGGCGCCCTCATAGGCATCGGGGGCCCACATGTGGAAGGGCACCGCGGCCACCTTGAAGGCCATGCCCACCAGCACCATCAGGACGCCCGCATACACCAGCAGGCTGCTGGTGGTGGGGGTGAGGGCCAGGGCCTGGTTCAGGTCCACCAGGTTGGTGGTCACTCCGCCGGCGGCACCATAGAGCAGGCTGATGCCGTAGACGAGGATGCCGCTGGAGAAGGCCCCCAGCAGGAAGTACTTCATGCCCGCTTCCACGCTGGTGGCACGGTCCCGCAGGTAGGCCACCAGAATGTAGATGCAGATGGCCATGAGCTCGATGCTGAAGTAGACCGAGATCAGATCCGAGGCGCCGCACAGGAAGAGCATGCCCGCCAGGGAGAACAGGATCAGGGCGTAGTACTCGACGGTCTGCTGCTTGAGGCTGTCGAGGAGCTTCACGCTCAGCGTCACGGCGCCGGCCGAGGCCAGGATGCAGAGCATCTGGAAGCCCCGGGTGAGGCCATCCATGCGGAACATCCGGGAAAAGCCCTCGCCGTCCGGCACCCTGGTCACCAGGAAGGCCGTGATGGCCAGGACCACCAGGGTGATGGGCGCCCACTTGTGCTTCTCGTTCCGGTTGAAGAAGAGGTCGCCGGGCCACAGCATGAGCGTGGCCACGGTCATCAGGAAGAGTTGGGGCGTGATGAGATGCGTGTCCCGGAGGAGCGCATCCAGAAGCCCCTGAGCGAAGCCGGTCATCAGTGGCCTCCGCCGTGGGCAGGAACGTCATGGGCGGGAGCCTCGTGGGCTTCGTGTCCAGCCGGAGCGGCCTCGTGGCCGGGCTCGGCTTCATGGTGGGCCGGAGCGGTCATGCCCCTCATCCCGACCTTGGCGGCCATGGCCTGCTTGGCGGCGAGGGCTTCGGCGGCATGGAAGCCGGGCGTGACCTGCTCGACCAGCTTGCGGACCGGGGCGTCCATCACGTCCATGATGGGCTTGGGGTAGAGGCCGATCCAGAAGGCCGCGGCCACCAGGGGCGCGAAGTAGAGGATCTCGCGCAGGTTCAGGTCCTCCATCTTCTCGTTGACCGCGGTGATGGGTCCGAACATGACGCGCTGGAACATCCAGAGCATGTAGGCGGCGCCGAGGATGATGCCCAGGGTGGCAACGACCGCGGCCCAGGGGAAGGCCTGGAAGGAGCCCATGAGGATGACGCCTTCACCGATGAAGCCGTTCAGTAGCGGCAGGCCGATGCTGCTCATGGTCATGATCATGAAGATGGTGGCGTAGACCGGCATGGTCTTCGAGAGGCCGCCGAAGTCCGCGATCATGCGGGTGTGGCGGCGCTCGTAGACGATGCCCACCGCGAGGAAGAGCCCGCTGGTGCTGATGCCGTGGTTGATCATCTGGAAGAGGCCGCCCTTGATGCCGTAGGGGTTCAGGGCGAAGAGGCCCAGCATGCAGAGGCCCAGGTGGCTCACGGAGGAGTAGGCCACCAGCTTCTTCATGTCCTTCTGGATCATGGCCACCAGCGCGCCGTAGATGATGCCGATGAGGGCCAGGGCCAGGAACCAGGGCATCAGTTCCTTGGTGGCCGTGGGCAGGATGGGCAGGAGGAAGCGGACGAAACCGTAGGTGCCCATCTTCAGGAGGATGGCGGCCAGGATCACGGAACCGGCGGTGGGCGCCTGCACGTGGGCGTCCGGCAGCCAGGTGTGGAAGGGGAACATCGGCACCTTGATGGCGAAGCCGATGAAGAAGGCCAGGGCCATGAGGTGCTGGTAGGTCTTGCTCTGCTGGGCGATGATCGGCGCCATGGCCTGGAAGCTGGCCAGGGAGAAGTCATAACCACCGGTGGTCTTGTGCTGCAGGAAGTAGATGGCCAGGATCGCCACCAGCATCAGCACCGAGCCGGCCAGGGTGTACAGGAAGAGCTTGATGGCGGCGTAGAGCTTCTGGGGGCCGCCCCAGATGCCGATGAGGAAATACATGGGCACCAGCATCACTTCCCAGAACAGGTAGAAGAGGAACATGTCCTGGGTGATGAACACGCCGAGCATGGCCGTCTGGAGCACCAGCATCCAGATGTAGTACTCCTTGTGTCGCTCCTCGATGGACTTGAAGGAGCAGGCGATGGCGATGGGGCCGATGAAGGTGGTCAGCAGCCAGAGCAGGAGGCTGATGCCGTCCATGCCCACGCTGAACTTCACGCCCAGGGCGGGGATCCAGGTCCAGGCCCCGGCCCACTGGACGGCTGCGCTGGCGCGGTCGTAGCCGAACCAGAAGGGCAGGCTCAGCAGCAGGCTGGCGATCATGATGACGAGCGAGCCGATCTCGAAGACGCGGCGCTGGCCCTTGGGCACGAAGAGGAGGACCAGCGCGCCCAGGACGGGCAGGAAGGTCGCCACCAGCATCAGTGTCGTATTAGCGGTGAACATGGGGACTCCAAACCATGAAGGCTAGGCAGGGAAGGACTAGACGAGGAATTTCACGACGGCGAAGGCGAGGAAGCCGAGGAACATCACGAAGGCGTAGTGCTGCACCCGGCCGCTCTGCAGGCCGCGGAACACGCCGCTGGTCTCCTGCACGATGTACTCGGTCAGGTCGACGGCGCCATCGACCAGGTACTCATCCACCCAGTGCATGAGCTCGGCCCAGATGAGGGTGACGCGCGCCGCGCCGTTCACCATGCCGTCCACCACCCAGGTGTCGAAGCTCCAGAGCTGGGCGGAGAAGCGCTTGAGGGGTTCGATGATGGCCCACTCGTAGAACTCGTCCACGTAGTACTTGGCGTTCACCCACTCGAAGACCTTGGGGAAGCGGGTGACGAAGGCCCTGGCCTTGGACCAGCTGGGGTCCATGCCGTAGATCCAGACCGCCAGCAGGATGGCGCCCGGGGCCCAGAACAGCGTGGCCCAGAACATCAGCGCGTACTCGATGAAGGGGGCCGCGTGGTGGCCGTGCTCGGGCGCCGCCACCTGGTAGAGGAGCGGCTCGAGCCACTTGGAGAAGTGGTCGTTGCCGAACACCTTGCCGAGGGTCTCCAGGCTGTGGGGCAGGTTCAGGAATCCGAGGATCACGGCGAAGATCGCGAAGATGAACACGGGCAGCCACATGTTCCAGGGGACTTCCGTGGGGCCGTGGCCGTGATCGCCGTGCCCATGGGCCGCGGGGGCGGCATGAGCGTGATCGTCATGCCCATGCGCGTCGTGGCCATGGTCGTCGGCACCATGGTGGGCCTCGGAGGGCACCGTCAGGTGGTAGGGATCATGCCCTGCCCCGCGGTACTCGCCGTAGAAGGTCATGATCATGAGACGGGTCATGTAGAAGGCGGTCATGAAGGCGCCCAGCATGCCCAGGATCCAGGCCACCAGGTTCAGGGCGGGGCCGTCAAAGGCGCCGTGGTGGTACCAGCCCTCGAAGACCTTCCACAGGATCTCGTCCTTCGAGAAGAAACCGGAGAAGGGGAAGATGCCCGCGATGGCCAGGGTGGCCAGGCCCATGGAGAGGAAGGTCCAGGGCATGTACTTCCTCAGTCCACCCATGTTCCGCATGTCCTGCTCGTGGTGGCAGGCCATGATGACCGAGCCGGAACCGAGGAAGAGGCAGGCCTTGAAGGCGGCGTGGGTGAAGACGTGGAACATGCCGGCGGTGAAGGCCCCGGCACCCAGGCCCATGAACATGAAGCCGAGCTGCGACACGGTGGAGTAGGCCAGCACCTTCTTGATGTCGTACTGGGCCAGGCCCATGCTCGCGGCCACGAAGGCGGTGAGGGCGCCCACGAAGAGCACCACGGCCAGGGCCACCGGCGCCTGGACGTAGATGAAGTTCAGGCGGGTGATCATGTAGAGGCCGCTGGTCACCATGGTGGCGGCATGGATTAGGGCCGACACGGGGGTCGGGCCCGCCATGGCATCTGGGAGCCAGACGTAGAGGGGAATCTGGGCTGACTTGCCGGCGGCGCCCACGAAGAGGCAGCAGCCGATGAGGTTGAACCACCAGACGGGCGCGTGGGTGAGGCCGAAGAGGGTGATGGACTTCAGGCTGGAGATCTCCCGGACCGAGCCCATGAGGGTGTCGTAGTCCAGGCTGCCGAAGACCATGAAGATCAGGAAGAACCCGATCATGAAGCCGAAGTCGCCGATGCGGTTGGTGACGAAGGCCTTCTTGCCGGCGATGGCGGCGTATTCCTTGTCGAAGTAGAAGCCGATGAGCAGGTAGGAGCAGAGGCCCACGCCCTCCCAGCCCAGGAACATCATCATGATGTTGGCGCCCAGCACCAGGTTGAGCATGCTGAACACGAAGAGGTTCAGGTAGGCCATGAAGCGGTAGTAGCGGCCGTCGTTGCGCTCTTCGGCCATGTAGCCGGTGCTGAAGAGGTGGATCAGGAAGCCGGCTCCCGTCACCAGCAGGGCCATGGCGCCGCTCAGGGCGTCGAACTTGTAGGCCCACTCGATCTTGTAGGTGCTGAGGCCGCCGAGCACCCGCGCGCCGCCCACGTCGAACCAGGTCCAGAGGCTCTGGTGGATGGAGCGGCCGTCCGCCGGCAGTCCCACCAGCTGGATGAAGTGGTAGAGCGTGAGCAGGAAGGCAACGCCCACGCTGCCCAGGGCGATGAAGTCCACCACCTGGGTGTTCCTCAGCTTCTTGCCGCTGAGCCCGTTGACGAGGAACCCGAACAGGGGGAGGAAGGGGATCAGCCACAGCAGGGTGCTGGGCTGGGAGGCGGCGGTCGTGGCGGCGTGCACCAGGGTCATGTCGGCAGTCATGGTCGTCGTCATCCCTTCAGCAGGTTGATGTCGTCCACCTGGACGGTGTCGCGCTTGCGGTAGAGGGCCACCACCAGCGCGAGGCCCACCGCCACTTCGGCCGCGGCGAAGCCCATCACCAGCAGGGCGAAGGCCTGGCCGGAGACGGACCCGCTGTGGCGGGCGAAGGCGATGAAGTTCAGATTGGCGGCGTTGAGCATGAGCTCCACGCACATGAGGATCACCAGGGCGTTGCGGCGGATGAGGACGCCGATGATACCGATGGAGAACAGGAGGAACGAGATGAGGAGGACCGCGTTCATGCTGACCATCACACACGCTCCGTTTTCGCCAGGACCACGGCTCCCACCAGGGCCACCAGCAGGATCACGCTGAGGATCTCGAAGGGCAGCAGGTAGTCCGCGAAGAGCCCGCGGCTCACGGCCTGGGCGTTCTGCCCGGCCACGTTCAGCCCCTGGGCCAGCCCGGGGCGCAGCACCAGCGCCTCGGGCGAGGCGGCTCCGAAGAGGACCTTCCGGAAGACGCTCAGGAAGGTGGCCGCACCGAGGAGGACTGCCACCACGGCGTACCGGGACTGGACCTGGAAGACCTCCTTCTCCTTCTTCTTGCTCATCTCCACGAGCATGACGACGAAGAGGAAGAGCACCACGATGCCCCCGGCATACACCAGGATCTGGGCCATGCCCAGGAACTCAGCCTCCAGGGAGAGGAAGCAGCCGGCGATGCAGAGCATCGCGAAGAGGAATCCGAGCACGCTGTGCACGGCGCTCCTGGAGGCGACCATGAATGCGGCGCCACCCAGGGCCATGGCGCCGAAGATGGCGAACATGTTCCGGCCGATCATTTGAATGAAGTGTTCCATGGGGCGTCCTCGGGAATGCGCGAATGGTCTGGAAGTCCGGAAATCAGTCGTCGGCCACGCTGAACTTGCCCACGGGCGTGGGCTCGTACATGTTCTGGCCCAGGCCTTCCATGCCGATGGAGAAATCCTCCCGGTTGTAGGCGGCCAGCTCGAACTGGTGGTTGAGGATGATGGAGTCGAAGCCGCAGCTCTCCACGCAGAACTCGCAGAAGATGCAGCGCTCCATCTCGAAGTCGTAGCGCACCGGGAAGGGCATCTTGCGCCCTTCCTTCTTGCCCTTCTCGATGGTGATCACCTGGGTGGGGCAGATCTTTTCGCAGGCCAGGCAGCACACGCACTTGATCTCGCCCTGCTCGTCCTTCAGCAGCGTGAGACGGCCGCGATACCGAGGCTGGACCTTGGCGGGAACCTCGGGGTATTCGGAGGTGATGTGGAAGGGCACCTTCCGGCGGTTGGCCGTGAAGAAGACCTTGGCGAAGTGCTTGCCCGTGATGGACAGGCCCTTGGCGATGTCGAAGGGGATGAGGGTCCTCAGGATCTTGTTCATGGTCGGCCCCTAGACGGCGAAGCAGCGGACGGCGGCCGCCAGCAAGAGGTTGAACAGCGCCATGGGGATCAGGTACTTCCACGCCACGCTCATGACCTGGTCGTACCGGTAGCGGGGGATGGTGCCGCGCACCCAGATGTAGGTGAAGAGCAGGAAGATGATCTTCACCACGAAGAAGATGGCGTGGGGCTCGCCGAACCACGACAGGAAGGCCGGCAGGTAGGGATTCACCAGCCCCTGCAGGCCGAAGGGCAGCAGCCAGGGGCCGCCCAGGAAGAAGCCTGCGGCCAGGGCCGCCACCACGGTCATGTTGATGTACTCGGCCAGGTAGAAGAACCCGAACTTCATGCCCGAATACTCGGTGTGGAAGCCCGCCACCAGCTCGTTCTCGGCCTCGGGCATGTCGAAGGGGAGGCGGTTGGTCTCGGCGAAGCCGCAGGTGAGGTAGAGCAGGAAGCCGATGATCTGCGGCGCCAGGCCCCAGAAGGGCAGGCCCGTCGCCATGCGCGCGGACATCTCGCCGAAGTTCAGGCTGGCGGAAAGCACCACGGGCGCGAGCAGGCTCAGGGCCAGGGGCACTTCGTAGCTGACCATCTGGGCCGCGCTGCGCAGGCCGCCCAGGAGGGGATACTTGGAGTTCGAGGCCCAGCCGGCCAGGACGATGCCGTAGACGCCCACGCTGGCGACGCCAAGAATCCAGAGCAGGCCCACATTGATGTCGGCGATGCCGCCGGATACCGGCAGGCCGCCCACGAAGGGGAACCAGGTGGGGAAGGTGAAGAAGACGCCCGGCACGAAGGACACCGCGGCGAACACCACCACCGCCGCCACCATGCTGAGGGCGGGCGCGATGAAGAACACGAACCTGTCGGCCTTGGCAGGAATGACGTCCTCTTTGAGGATCAGCTTCAGGACGTCCGCCACGAGACCGGGGATGCCACGCCAGTAGGAGAGGACGGGAATCCGGCCCCACTTCCACATGCCGCGGTTCATCCAACCGGTGATGCCGACGTGGCCGCTGGCCACGCGGGTGGAGCCCAGGCGCTGCTGGAGGTAGCCGAGCACCTTGCGCTCGGCGAACACCGTCAGGGGGACGACGACGAAGACGAAGATCACCACCAGCAGGCACTGGATGAGGGTGATCACGATGGACTGGGTGAGGGTCGGAATCGGCATGGGTGGGAATCCTCGTCGACTAGCGGTCGATCTCGCCGAGCACGATGTCCAGGGTGCCGATGGCCGCGACGATGTCGGCGATCAGTCCACCCTCGGCCATCTTGGGCAAGGCTTGGAGGTTGATGAATCCGGGGGCCCGCACATGGAAGCGGTAGGGATTGCCGCTGCCCTTCTCGCCCACGAGGTAGTAGCCGATCTCGCCCTTGGGGGCTTCGGTCGCGTGGTAGACCTCATTGACCTCGGCCTTCAGGATCTTGGGCAGCTTGGCCATGACCGGGCCTTCGGGCATGCCGTCCATGCACTGCTGGATGATGCGGGCACTCTGCCGCATCTCGTCCATGCGGACCAGGTACCGGGCGTAGGTGTCGGCCTCGGTGCGGGTCGGCACGTCAAAGTTCATCTCGGCGTAGGCGGCGTAGGGGAAGGCCTTGCGGATGTCGTAAGGAACGCCCGCGGCCCGCAGGACGGGCCCTGTGACGCCCAGGGCGATGGCATCCTCGGCGCTGAGCTTGGCCACGCCGACGGTGCGCTTCTTCCAGATGCGGTTCTCGTTCAGCAGGTTCTCGTATTCCGCGATGCAGTCCGGGAACTTGGCCAGGAACTTCTTCACCAGCTTCTCGAAGCCCGGAGGCAGGTCCTCGCGCAGGCCGCCGATGCGGAAGGCCGTGGTGGTGAGGCGCGAGCCGCAGAAGGCCTCGTTCATGTCGAGGATGTCCTCGCGCTCGCGGAAGGCGTAGAGGAAGACCGTCATGGCCCCGATGTCCAGGGCGTGCGTCGCCAGCCAGATCAGGTGCGAGGCCAGGCGGTTGAACTCGTTCAGCATCGTGCGGATGTACTGGGCGCGCCGGGGCACCGTGATGCCGAAGAGCTTCTCGTTGGCTTCCGCCCAGCCCAGGTTGTTGGCCACGGCCGAGCAGTAGTCCATGCGGTCGGTCCACACCTGGCCCTGGAAGAAGGTCTGGTTCTCGCAGATCTTCTCCACGCCCCGGTGCAGGTAGCCGATCATGGGCCGGCAGTGGGTGATGGTCTCGCCATCGAGCCGAAGCTTCACCCGGAGCACACCGTGCGTGGACGGGTGCTGCGGCCCCAGGTTGATCTCCATTTCCTCGTTCTTGAACATGGATCACTCCGCCTTGGGCTGCTTCAGGTTGATGCCCAGCTGGCCGGCCTTCTGGAGGGCGATGCGCTCGAGCATGCCGCCGCGATCCTCGCGGAAGGCGATGTCGCGCTGCCCCCAGCCCACCACGGGGTAGTCCTTGCGGAGGGGGTGGCCTTCCCAGTCCTCGGGGCAGAGGATGCGGGTCATGTCGGGGTGGTTGGCGAAGCGGATGCCGAGCATGTCGTAGATCTCGCGTTCCATCCAGTTGGCGCTGGGATAGACGGCGCAGGCGCTCTCGGGGCTGAACCCCTCGGGTACCAGGATGCGGAGGCGGAGGCGCTTCCGGCGGCTGATGCTGGTCAGGTGGTAGACCACGCTGAAGGCGAAGCCGGTGGCCGCCGGGTAGTGCGTGGCGGTCTGGTCGGCGAGCATCTCGTAGTTCAGCGCGATGTCCTGCCGGCAGAGCTGGAGGGCTTCGAGGATCGCATCCTTGGAGACCTGGCAGGTGAGCTCGCCGGCCTGCTCGAAGATCTCCTCGACCTTGCCGCCCAGGCGCTCCTGCAGGCGGTGCAGGTCATCATCCTTGGCCTCCTGGGGCCAGGGGGTCTTCATGTCGTTGTCATCCTTGCGCGGCACCGGGCGGACGGGGGGCTTGGGGGCCTCCTTGCCTTCCCCCTCGGCCTTGGCCTTGGCGGTCTCGAAGTCCGCCAGCATCTTCTGCCACTTGGCCTCGTCGGCGGCGGCGGCCGCCTTCACCTCGGCCTCGTAGGTCTTCAGGCTGGGCAGGGGCACGGTCTTCGGCAGGACGACCTGGCGCTGGGGGGACGCGGCGTAGTCATAGACATAGGGACCGGCCGGCGCTTCCGGAGTCTCCGGCGGCTGGGGGAGGGTCTCGTCCGACATCAGCCCACCTCCTCGAAGATGTCCTTGTACCGGTCGGCCAGGCTGCTGGTCATGATCTTGTCCTGCAGCTTCATGAAGCCGTAGATGAGGGATTCGGGACGGGGCGGGCAGCCGGGGATGAAGACGTCCACGGGGATGATCTTGTCCACGCCCTGGATGGTGTGGTACGAGTCGAAGGGCCCCCCCGCCGTGGCGCAGGAGCCCATGGCGATCACCCACTTGGGCTCAGGCATCTGGTCGTAGAGCGTCTTGATCACGGGCGCCATCTTGTAGGTGACCGTGCCGGCGATGATCATCAGGTCGGCCTGGCGGGGCGTGGCCCGGAAGATGCCGGCGCCGAAGCGGTCGAAGTCGAAGCGGCTGGCGCCCGCGGCCATCATCTCGATGGCGCAGCAGGCCAGACCGAAGGTCACGGGCCACACGCTGGTGGCGCGGGACCAGTTCATGACCTTCTCCACCTTGGTGGTGATGAGGATGTGTTCAAGGGTGGAAGGCTGGTTCATGCTCATTCCCATGTGAGGGCTCCCTTGGACCAGATGTAGCCATACCCGAACAGCAGCAGGAAGAGGAACAGCCCCAGCTCGATGGCGCCGAACAGGGCCAGTTCCTTCATCTGGATGGCCCAGGGCATCAAGAAGACCGTTTCCACGTCGAACACGAGGAACATCACGGCCACCAGGTAGTAGCGCACGGAGAATTTCTCCCGCGCCTCACTGGTCGTGGTGATGCCGCACTCGTAGGACGAATATTTCGCCGCGCTGGGCCAGCTGGGGCGCAGCAGCCACGACAAATTCCAGATGATGATCGGCAGGGCCACTGCTACCAGGATCAGCAGCAGGATGGACGCGTACCCGCGCATGGAGCCTCCAGGACAGGTCATTGTGGAGTGCCGGTCCCGCGCAGGTCAACGCTGGAAGCCGATCCTCGCATCCTTTGTGACCCATGTCCGATTCTGGCCACTCGGTCGATTGCCGCTTCCGCTAGGATGCTTCCATGTCCACATCAAACCCCCCGGTTCCTTCGGATGCCGTCGCCACGGGCGATCAGACCATGACCGACTTCAGGCCCGCCAAGGAGCTCTACCCGACCCTGGACCTCACGCGGGAGCCGGTGGATTTCGCCCTGTTCCAGGCCCTGCCGCTGGACTTGATGTTCAAGCACCATTTCGTGCCGGTGCAGGAGCGGGAGGGCGTTCTGTGGCTGGCCATGGCCGATCCCCTGGACATCCCCACCCAGGACATGCTCCGCCTGCAGCTCAAGCGCCCCCTCCGGTTTGCCGGCGCACCCCTGGCCCAGATCCAGGAGGTGCTCAAGAAGTCCGAGAGCGGCCAGAAGGTCATGGACGAGGCCGGCGAGGCCCTCAAGGTCCAGGTGCTCCACGAGGAGGACTGGGACGACGAGGTGCTCGACCTGGAGCGGCTGACTGACAAGGACGAGGCCCCCATCGTCCGCCTCGTGGACACCACCATCTTCAACGCCCTCCAGCGGCGTGCCTCTGACATCCACCTGGAGACCATGTCCACGGGCTTCCAGATCAAATACCGCATCGACGGCAGCCTCTACCCCGCCGCCGACCCCATCGACCGGCGCTTCGCCTCGCCCATCATCAGCCGCGTCAAGGTGATGTCCGAGCTGGACATCGCCGAGAAGCGCAAGCCCCAGGACGGTCGCTTCAAGCTCAAGGTGCGGGGCCGGGCCATCGACTTCCGCGTGAGCATCATGCCCACGATCCACGGCGAGGACGCGGTCATCCGCATCCTGGACAAGGAGAACCTCACCGAGGAGTTCCAGTCCCTCTCGCTGGAGATCCTCGGTTTCTCCGACCACGAACTGAAGCGCCTGCGCCGCTTCTCCCGCGAGCCCTACGGCATGTTCCTGGTGACCGGTCCCACGGGCTCCGGCAAGACCACCACCCTCTATGCCGTCCTCAGCGAGATCAAGTCGCCCGAGGACAAGATCATCACCATCGAGGATCCCGTCGAATACCAGCTCGAGGGCGTCACCCAGATCCCCGTGAACGAGAAGAAGGGCCTCACCTTCGCCCTGGGGCTACGCTCCATCCTGCGCCACGATCCCGACAAGATCCTCGTGGGCGAAATCCGCGATCCCGAGACGGCGCAGATCGCCATCCAGTCGGCCCTCACGGGCCACCTGGTCTTCACCACCGTCCACGCCAACAACGTGCTGGACGTGCTGGGCCGCTTCCAGCACATGGGCGTCGAGGTCTACAACTTCGTGTCCTCCCTCAACTGCATCCTGGCCCAGCGCCTCATCCGCGTCCTCTGCCCCAAGTGCAAGCGCCCCGCCCCGATCCCGACCCCCCAGGAACTCGAGGAGAACGGGGTGGATGAAGCCTGGCTGCGGAGCGCCACCCTCTTCGACCGGGTGGGCTGCGTGGACTGCCACGGCACCGGCTTCCGCGGCCGGCAGGCCATCATCGAGTTCATGGGCCTCAACGACGAGATCCGCGAGCTGCTCATCCAGCGCGCCCCGGTCCGCGAGGTGAAGGCCGCCGCCCGCCGGGGCGGCATGCAGTTCCTCCGGGAGAGCGCCATCGAGAAGGTGCGCATGGGGATCACGACCTTCGTCGAGATCAACAAGGTCACCTTCCGGGAAGGCGCCTAAGCCCCGCGGACCAGCTCCCGCTCAAGGCTCTGCAGCCGCTTGAGGCGGGCGAACAGGCCGGGCTGGGCGGCCAGGGCCTCCGGATCGCCCACCTGGATCATCCGGCCCTCCTCCAGCACCAGCACCCGGGCGCAGCTCTCGGCCACGAAGACGCGGTGGGTGGCGAGGACCAGGGTCGAGGTGCCCAGGAAGCCCCGGAGGTTCTCCAGGATGCGGCTTTCGGTCTCGGCATCCACCGCGGACAGCGCATCGTCCAGCAACAGGAGGCGCGGGCGGCGGAGGAGGGCCCGGGCCAACGCCGTGCGCTGACGCTCGCCGCCGCTGAGGATCACGCCCCGCTCTCCCACGATGGTGTCGAGTCCGTCGGGCAGCCGGCGGATCAGTTCGTCCATGGCCACCACCCGGGCAATCTCCCAGATCTCGTCTTCCGTGGCATCGGGCCGCCCCATGGCCAGGTTCATGCGCAGGGTGTCCGAGAACAGGAAGGCCTCCTGGGGCACCCAGCCCAGCCCCGCCCAGTGCCGGCGCAGGGTCCGGTCGGACAGGGGTTCCCCGTCCACCAGCATGCGTCCCGACTGGGGCTCCCGCAGGCCCGCCAGCACCTGGAGCAGTAGGGTCTTGCCCGAGCCGATGCCACCCACCACCGCCAGGCTGTCGCCGGGGGCCAGGGTGAGGTCCAGGGGGCCGAGGCCGCGACCGGTCTCGAAGCGGTGCGTCACCGCCTCGAGCTGCAGCGAAGCCGGAACCTCTGGAAGGGCGATGACTTCAGCCGGCGGCAGCGAAGCCTCCGGGCTGTGCAGCAGCTGGTCCAGTCGCTCCTGCCCGGCCTTGGCCCGCTGGAACAGGTTCGCCGACCAGCCCAGGCTCATCATGGGCCAGGCGAGCGCCACCAGAAAGCCGGTGAAGGCCGTGAGGTCGCCCAGGCTCAGCACCCCCTTCACCACCAGGCTGCCCCCGTAGGCCACCAGCACCAGGGCGGACATCCCGCCGATGAGGGCCGACAAGGGCGCATAGGCGCTGAAGATCACCGATTGCTTCATGCTGAGCATGGCGTGGCGGCGGCTGAGGGCTCCGAACTGGGCCACCCGGGCCTCTTCCAGCCCGAAGGCCTGCACCACCCGCTCGCCGCTGATGGTCTCGTGGCTGAAGGTCGTCAGGGCCGAGAAGGCCAGCTGCAGCTTCTGCTGCACCATGTGGCTCCACTTCCCGATGATGTAGAAGCCCAGGGCCAGGAAACAGAACGGGAACATGACGGCCAGGGTGAGCCGCCAGCTGGTGTGGAACATCAGTCCCAGCGTCACCGGCAGGATGGACAGCACCTGGAGGAAGCTCATGAGGCCCGGGCCCGTGGCCATGCGGACCGTGCCCACGTCGTCGCCCACCCGCGACATGAGGTCGCCCACCCGCTGCCGCTCGTAGAAGGCGAAGGGGCGGGCCAGGAGGAAGCTGTAGAGGGATTCCCGCTGCTCCCGCTCCACCTCGCGGCTGAGACCGATGAGGGTGTTCCGCATGAGGTACCGGCCGATGCCCGCCGCGGCCGTGAAGCCCAGCATCCAGGCCAGGAAGACCCGGGAGCCATGCCAATCGCCGCGCTCCAGGGCATTGACGGCCCGGCCGGACCAGTAGGGCACCACCGAAGCCGCCACGCTGCACCAGACTGTGGCCGCCAGGCCCCAGTAGAGGGTGCGCCGGTGACGCGCCATGAGGGGCCACCACCACCAGAGCTTCGAGTTCGAAAGATCCGCCAAGCGGGCCTCCAGACAATCAGAGTAGCAACACCAATCGCCCCTGGCAGCCCTTCCTGGCGGCGCATCCCGTCTGGGCCCATCGCGGGGCGTTCGAATCCCTGGACCGGCCCTTGGCGCCAGGATGAGCTTTTCTCGTGACCGCCACCCGGCGCATCCTAGAGGGAATCCCCGGATGCCCCATGCGCCGCCTGCGAAGAGTGCCTAACAGAACCCCGACGAGGCCGCGAGAAAGCCAGGTGGGATGCACCGCAGGTATCAGTTCGTCTCGCGTATCGCCGCAGGCGATACCGAGAGGGAAGGGCCCGCAGGGCGATGCGGGACATCGTTCAAGGGCCCTGACGCCGCGGGGCGCCCACCTGGCTTTCTCCCTCCGGGCGAGGGCCGGCGGGCGTCGCGATGCAGCGTCACGCTCGTCGCGCGTAGTACCCGCTACGCGTCTCCTCGCATTCCTCGCCTCGCTCGCCCGGCGGCCCTCGCGCGACCCCGTGGGGGTTTTGTTAGGCACTCTAATGGCCCTCTGTCTGATCCTCCCCCTGGGCCTGGCCCCACTCCCCCTGGCGGCCCAGGTGGTGGAGGAGTCCCTGGCCCGGGACCCCGGGCCCCTCGACTTCATCCAGGGGGACAGCTACGAGCAGTGGATCCTCCAGTCCCTCGCGGGGGACGCCCTGGTCGGTCTGGGGGCCGATGGCCGGGTGGTGCCCCGCCTCGCCTCAAGTTGGAAAACCCTGAAGGACGGGGCGATCCTCTTCACCCTCCGCAAGGATGCCCGCTACCCCGACGGAGCCGGCGTCAGCGCCGAGGACGTGGTCTGGACCATCCGGGAGCTGCTGCGCCATCCCCAGGCCAGCCCCACCAAGCGCGCAATCCTTGAGGGGGCGGAGGTGGGCGTGGACCAGGGCCGCCCCTGGATCCGCTCCCGGAAACCCGCAGGCCGCCTCCTCATGGAGCTGGCCCGCGTGCCCATCGCCCAGCAGGGGCACCCGGACCGCGGCTCCGGCCCCTTCGCCTTCCGCAAGGAACCCGGTGCCTGGACCTTCACGCGCCGGGACCATTTCCTGAAGCCCCGCATCGACGGCATCCGGTTCCGGCTGCTGCCCGATGCGGCCGCGGTGATGACCGCCCTCCAGAAGGGCTGGCTCCACATCGGCGCCCCCGCCATGCGGCGCCAGACCGAGGTCCCACCCACCCACCGCCTGCTGACGCAGCCCATGCACGCCCAGCTGGTGGTCTGGAGCCGCGTCGGGGTGGGGCCGCTCCAGCTGCTGGAGCGCTGGCGCAAGGATGCCTTCCCACCCCAGCTCCTGGGCCAGAATGCCCACCCCAGCCGCGGCCTCTGGCCCGAGACCCTCGGCTTCGAGGTCCAGGCCATCGACTCGGGAACGCCCGCACCCCGGGGGCCCGGTACCCTGCGGCTGCACTATTCGGCGGGGGATGAATCCATCGAGAGGCTCCTGCTCGCGCTCCGGGAGCGGGCCCGCATGGACGGTTTCGACCTGCAGCTGCTTCCCATCGAGCAGGGCCTCCTGGCCGATCGCCTCCAGAAGGGGGACTTCCAGCTCGCCTGTTCCATGGTGGTCTTCGATCCCCACCCCTGGGCGGTGCTGGAGTACCTGGAGCCCCATGGGCCCATGAACTTCACGGGCTGGAAGCACCCCCGGCTGGCGGAGTTCACCGCCCGCCTCCAGCAGCCCGGCGACATCGACTGGCGCAACCTCCAGTCCCTCTGGGCCAGGAGCCCCGCCGCCCTGCCCCTGCTGGATTTCCGGAGCGTGATCTGGGTGGACCGGAACCTCCAGGTGGAGCCCAGTCCCATGGGCCTCTACCTGCACACGCCGGGAGCCGCCGGCTGGCGCTGGAGCCAGTGATGGCCAGGACCGCCCCGGGCCTGGCCGTTTGGGGCCTGGGGCTGCTGCTGGCCCTGGGCCTGCCTGGCTCCATCTGGAGGCAGGCCGCCCCTCCGGGTTTTCCCATGGCCGCCGTGGGCCCGGCGCTCCTGGCCGTCGGCGCGCTGGCGCTGCTGGCCCCCCTGCTGGCCTGGCGAGGCGGTCCCGGCCTGGCTTCCCGCCGCTCCCTGGCCCTGCTGGAAGCCCCACCCGATCTGCTCTGGGCCGGACTCCTCCTCGCCCTGTGGCCCGCGGCCTGGGGGCCTCCGGGCCTCTGGGGTTGGTTGCTGGCCTTCCTCGCAGCCTCCCTGCCCGGGGAGGTCCGCTGGCTGGCCCAGGCCATGCCGTCGGAGCATCCCTTCCCGGAGGCCTGGGGCCGGGCCGCCGTGAACCGTGTGCGCGGGCTGGTCCTGCTGCGTCTCTGGGGGCGTTGGACTGCCGCCCGGCTACCGGTCTGGCTGACGGCGACCCTGGTGCTGGAACGGATCCTGGGCGTGCCCGGTCTGGGCACGGACTGGATGACCCGGATCGCGGTACGGGACCGCGCCGGCCTCAGCTGCTGGGTCCTGGCCCTGGCCCTGCTCTGGGCGCTCTCGCAGAGACTGGAAAAGGAGATGGCATGAGGTGGCGCCTCGCCTTCCTCGGGGCCCTGCTGCTCCCGGACCTGGCTCTGGCCCCCTTCCAGGGTGGCCTGGCCTCGACCCTCAGGCACCCGCTCGGCACCGACGACCTGGGCCGCGACGCCCTCCTCCGCCTGCTGCTGGCCTCGGCCCGCAGCCTCGGTTTTGCAAGCGCCTGCGCCCTGTTGGCCCTGGCCGCGGGCCTGCTGCTCGCCTGGCGGGGCCGGCGCCTGCTCGGCGCCTGGTCTGCCCTGCGCAGCCTCCCCCCCCTGCTCTTCCTGCTGCCCCTCGCCGCAGCCCTGGGTGGACTGCCCGCGCTGCCCCTCGGTCTGCTGCTCGGCTTCATGATCGCCCCCCACCTGGAGCCGCCCCTGCGCGCCCGGCTGGAACAGTTCCAGAATTCCCCGGCCTGGGCCGCCGAGCGCACCCTGGGCGCACCCTGGCCATCCATCCTCCGCCGCTGGTCCCCCTGGGCCTGGCAGCAGGTCGTTACGCTCTTCCCGAGTGCCTGGCTGTCGGCCTTGTGGGGCGAGGCCACCCTGACGGCCCTGGGGCTCGGCCCCGGTCCCGGCCAGGACAGCCTGGGCCGCCTGCTGGCCGAAGAACTGCCCCGGCTCGGCTCGGATCCGTCGCCGCTGGGCTGGGCGGCCCTGACCGCCGTGCTCGGCCTGGCCTGGGCCTCGGCACCGGGCGGCAGGCCCCATGGCGCGAGTTGACCCGCCACTGCGCTACCCTGGCCCCATGAGCCCCCTTCTCGGACATCCCATCCCAGCCTTCTCCCTGCAGGACGACCAGGGCGCCATGGTCACGGCCAAGGACTTCCAGGGCCGCTGGACGGTGCTCTACGCCTACCCCAAGGACAGCACCCCCGGCTGCACCACCGAAGCCTGCGACTTCCGCGACAACCTCGCCCGGGTGCAGTCCCTCGGCGCGCAGGTCTACGGCATCAGCCGCGACAGCCTGAAGAGCCACGTGAACTTCATCACCAAGCAGAGCCTGCCGTTCCGCCTGCTCTCGGATCCCGATCTGGCATTGCTGAAGCCCCTGGGCGCCTTCGGGAAGAAGATGATGTACGGCAAGGAGATGGAAGGCATCATCCGCAGCACCTTCCTCATCGATCCCAAGGGCGTCATCCGCCACGTCTGGCCCAAAGTCAGCGTGAAGGGCCACGTCCAGGGCGTACTCGATACCCTGGCGAAGCTGAAGGGCTGAGCCGCCTCACCCAGCCATGATGCTGAAGCCGCCGTCGACATAGAGCACCTGCCCGGTGATGCCGCGGCCCATGTCGCTCACCAGGAACACGCCGGCATCGCCCACTTCCAGCTGATCGGTATCCCGCTGCAGGGGCGTGTGGGAGCGGTGCTGCTTGAGCTTTGAGCCGATGCCCGGGATGGCCGAGGCGGCCAGGGTCTTGATGGGGCCCGCGGAGATGGCGTTCACGCGGATGCCCTGGGGGCCCAGGTCGGCGGCGAGGTAGCGCACGCTGGCTTCGAGGGCGGCCTTGGCCACGCCCATGACGTTGTAGCCGGGCACCACCCGCTCGGAGCCCAGGTAGCTGAGGGTCACGATGGAGCCGCCTTCGGGCATGAGGGGCGTGGCGGCGTGGGAGACGGCGGCCAGGGAGTAGGCGCTGATGTCGTGGGCCACGCGGAAATCCTCGCGGCTGGTATCCACGAAGCGGCCTTCCAGGGCCTGCCGGGGGGCATACGCCACGGCATGCACCACGAAGTCGAGCTTCCCCCACTTCTTGCGGATCTCGTCGAAGGCCATGACGATCTGGCTGTCGCTGCCCACGTCCATCATGGTCAGCAGGGGGTTCTTCAGCTCGGCGGCCAGCTCGCGGACATTGTCGCCCAGCCGCTCGTTCTGGTAGGTCAGGCAGAGCTGGGCTCCGGCCTCGGTCACCTTCTGGGCGATGCCCCAGGCGATGGAACGCTTGTTGGCCACCCCGATGATCAGGCCGCGCTTCCCTTCCAGCAGTCCACCCTTGGTCGCCATGCGATCTCCTCCAGAGTCATGTCCGAACAATCACTCAGGATACACCAACCCCACGGGATTCCGCCAGATCGGAGGCCTGGGAACCCTCCCCCGAATCCTGTTCTCCCCACCACGCATCTCTGTTAATCCTGTCCTGCCATCCTTGCTCAGAGGCCCCGTGATCCGCATCGCCCCTGTCGTCCTCCTTTCGGTTCTCCAGGCCCAGGCGCCGGCCTTCCGCGCCGACCTGGAGGCGGGCCGCTACCTCAAGGTGCTGGCCGAGGCCGACCAGCGGCTGCGCGAGCACCCCAACGATGCCTCCGCCTGGGCGGCGAAGTCCCAGGCCCTCTCCAGCCTGCTTCGCTTTGGGGAGGCCCTCGCGGCGGCGGAACGCGCGGTGTCCCTGAAGCCCGATCTCGCGGATGCCCTCCTGGCCCGGGGCCTGGCGCGGGCGGGGGAGGCCATCAAGCAGCGCGATCTCGGTGCCCTCCGCAGCGCCCTCGGCGCCATGGACGACCTGCGCGCCGCCACGGCGGCCGATCCCACCCTGGTTCCGGCCTGGACCAGCCTGGGCCTGGCCTACGAGATGCTGCCCGGACTGCTTGGCGGGTCCACCCGCAAGGCCCTGCAGTGCGCCGAGCGGCTCCGCGCCCTCGCCCCCGCCCGGGGCGACCTGCTGCAGGCCCTCGTCCTTGTGGAGGAGGGCAAGTGGGGCGAGGCCGAGCCCTGGTTCGGCCGCGCCCTCGCCAAGGCGCCCCAGGACCCCGAAGTGGTGGGCCAGTGGCTGGATGCCCTCGACCGCAAACCCGCCAAGAAGGCCCTGGGCGAGGCCGGAAAGAACGCCCGCCTGCTGCTCGAGGCCCCACGCCTGCTGCCCGGCGTGCACACCCGCGCCCGCGGGGTGGTGGCCGTCAGCGATGCCTACCTCCATGCGGGTCAGCCCGAGGCGGCCTGGAAGGTCATCCAGGACCATCTTGGCCAGGTCGATGCGCCCAGCCTGCTGCGCCTGCAGCTCGGCAAGGTGGCCGCCGCCAGCGGCCTGCACAGGACAGAAGGCCTCGCCACCCTCGACCAGGTGCTCCGGGAACCCCTCGAGGGTGGCTCCTCTGGCTACCCCGGCGCTTGGTGGCGGAGGGGCCAGATCCTCCAGGGCCTCGGCCGCAAAGACGAGGCCCGGCGCTCAGCCCAGGAAGCCCTCAAGCTGGATCCGAGGCATCGGGGGGCGAGGGAACTGCTGGAACAGATGCAAACAAGCGGCTAAGCGCGGTCGCGTCCGGCCTCGACCAGCCCCAGGGTCAACAGGACCAGAGTGCAACCCAGGCTGAATGTACCGAGCGCCCATTTAGACGTGGGCGGCGGGATCCCGAGAAGATCATCGGGGTCCTGTATCTCGATGCGGTATTTCCCCACAATGGTGACCTTTGGGACACTCAATTTCTGTTCGTTGTAGAACGGCTTCTGGGCAGTGTGCATCTCCTGGCGCGCGCCCGGGATGTCGATGGCCTGCTGGGCACAGGTATAGGGCAGCACCCAAGGAATGAAGTCCCTGCGCCACATGGGGTAGAGTTCCTTCCCTCCCAGGGAGATGGTGAGCAACAAACCCACCATCGCAAACATGATGGGAACGGCGGCATTGTCGATCCGGTCCGACAGCCAGAGGTAGAGTGCCAGCAACGGCAGACTCCCCAGGTAGGACCAGGCCAGAACCCGGATGAGGGCTGTCCACGGGAAGGCGCTGTGAACCAGGGGATTCAGGTAGCCGATCAGCCTGGATTCCACCCAGAGCAAAGCCAGGATCGCACTGAGCACCAGCCCGAAGCAGAGTCCGAGAATCAGGGCCTTGGTGGCGAAAATCGCCCGCCGGGAGACCGGCTGGACATGCAGGTGCTTCCAGAGGCTGAAACGGTGCTCAGAACGGAACAGCAGAGGGGGCAGCAACGCCACGAGCAGGGGATGGAAATAGCCGGACCAGGTATCGGCCAACGACTTGATGGGTATGGCGTTCAACCCCTGTTGCGCCTCTGCAGTCAGCTGCCGTGTCAGCAGCAGCGGCAACCCGGATAGGAGGACATCCACCAGGATGAACAGGACCGGAAAGACCCACAGAAGCCGCAATGCGGCTGAACGCCTCAGTTTGCGGACCTCTGAGACAAGCAGGTTCAAGAGCTGGGCCATGATGTTTCCCTCATCGTTGTTCTTCACGGCGGGAGAAATCGAAGGCGCCCAGGAGCACCAGAAGAATCGCCAGTCCGCACGCTGAGGCGAGCAGCCCGACGGCGCCCGCCTCCGCCCCGAAGGCCACCCGGACGCCCGCACCCGACAAGGCCCAGGGAGACCACCTCATGGACATGCCGAGGCTCGCGAGCAGGACCGTGAGGAGGCTGCCCACCAAGGCCAGGGTCAGGTTCGATCCTACACCGCGGATCCGGGTCGACAACCAAGTGTGCAGCCCAAGCAGAGGGAGTGAGGCGAGGAAGGAGGTCACGCCCAGCCCTGTGAAGAGCAGGCGTTTGGGTGGTCCCATATCCAGGTACAGAAGGTATTTGGAAATCAGCAAGCTGGTCAAAAGGACCAGCAGGAAGAGCACAAGCTGGGCCATCAGCATCAAGGCCGCATGGCTCATGCATTTGGCCAGGTAGTGGAACCGCCTGGGAACCGGCTGCAGCAGCAGGTGCTTCCAGGCACCGGCTGCCTCCTCCTGCTCCCAGGAGAGGAGACAGACCAGGGCCACCGTGATGGGCATGAAGATCAGGTTCCAGGCGGAATAGACAACCTGGTACCAGACCTGGAAACCCGGACCGAGCTTGCTGGCCTGGATCTCCGAGTTCCAGAAAATGAGGAAGAGGAATCCGACCAGGCTGGCAGGACAGAGAATCGCCGCCACCGTGGCCCAGTTTCTTTTCCATTTGATCCGTTCAGCGTGAAACAGAGAAGCCAGTGAGGTCATGCGCCCTCCAGCAGGGCCAGGAACCGCGTCTCCAGACTCACCGTGCGGGGCTTCAATTCGTACAGGGCCACTCCAGAACTCACAAGCAGGGCCGCCAGGGCGGGCACACCCTCGTCGGAAGATTGGACGAGCACATACGGATCCTCGAAGCTCACCTCCAGTCCACCTCCCCTCAGCAGATCCATGGCCCGTCCGGCCTGGTCCACCCGGATCTGCTGCCAAGCCGCACCCTGACCTCCCAGGTCGGCCGTGGGGCCCTGGTAACGCAGAAGCCCACGGTGGATCACGACCAGATTTGAGGCAATCTGTTCGACTTCCGCCAGGATGTGGCTCGACAGGAAGACGGTGGCGCCTGTCTGCCTGGGGACCTGGCGGATGAGCTCCCGGATCTCCTGGATGCCCGCCGGGTCCAGCCCGTTGGTGGGTTCGTCCAGCACCAGCAGGCGCGGGTTGCCGAACAGCGCCAGAGCCATGGCCAACCGCTGGCGCATGCCAAGGGAATACTGCTGGACCACCCGGTGGGCGTCCCGGGTCAGCCCGACGACCTCCAGCACGCGATCCGTCTCGGGGCGTGCCCCCCCGCGCATGAGCCGGGTGATTTCGACATTCTCGTACCCCGTCAGATGTCCATATAACGAAGGAGATTCGACCATGGCGCCCAGCTGGCGAAGCGCCTCCACCTGGCCCGGTTGATGGCCAAGCACCTCGCAGGTCCCACTGGTGGGCTTGAGCAACCCCAGGAGCAGGCGGATGGTGGTGGTCTTGCCCGCGCCATTGGGGCCCAGGAACGCCGTGATGGTCCCCTCGGGAACCCTCAGGTCTAACCCTTCGACGGCCGGAAGTTTCCCGAACTGCTTGCTGAGCCCATCGGATCGGATCGCCAGGGTCATGTCACCCACCTCGGAACAAGTTCAGGTACTAAATTCAAACGGGTTCTGCTGTCAACCATTGGGGCAGGTCTGGATCCATGACGGCAGTTGAACATGGGATCCTCGCCTTTCAGATGGCCAATCCCCTCCCCAATCGGAACACCCCCGGCCCCTCTTCTGGGGAACCCCTTCATGGAATCCAGCCACTGGTTGGCTGGCTGACGATATCTCGGGATCGAGGGCTGGATGGACGCATTGGAGCAGGAGACTGACCCGTTGCGTCAGTTCTCCAGCGATTCCAGCTGAGCTCGACCCGGTTGCCAGTGCCGTCTTGCCTCCGTCCGGCCTTGATCCACACGGTTTTCTTCCAGGTCTGGCGAGTTGGCACAAGGCTTGATATCTTGTCTCGCGGCCATCGCCCACTAGGAGATCACCCATGAAGAACCAGAAGGGCTTCACGCTCATCGAGCTGCTGCTCGTGCTTGCCATCATCGGCATCATCAGCGCCATCGCCATCCCGGCCCTGCTCAGCCAGCGTTCCCGCGCCCGCGACAAGTCCTGTATCCAGAACATGACCGGCCGCGTGGGTGATCTGGTGGGCCAGTTCGACAAGGAGAAGGAAGCCGGCAACCCCTTCGCCACCATCGTGACCAACCTCGGAACCTACATTGCCAACACTGGCGGTGCCGACAAGAATCCCTGGGATCCCGCCACTGCCGCGTTCCATACCGCCGTGGGCACAGGCGCTGCCACCACTCAGGCTGCCGCCGTCGCTGAGATCGAGGGTAAATGCGCCACTAAGGGACTTGTTGAGTTTGTGGTGGCCCCTCCGGGCGCCGGCACCCCTGGTTTCGTTGAGGGCGGTGTGCTCTGCGACAACGTCCAGGCCAATGCCACCACCGCCGGCGGCAAGATCGTAGGCAAGGTCACGGCCATCGAGTAGGCCTTTCATAGGCTTTGAGACCAACGGAGGAAGGTCCGCCTTCCTCCGTTTTTTTTTGGATGTCCTTTTTCGACTTGGCCCCGCCAAGAACCAGGCCAGGAAGTGACACACATTTTGCATCGATTCTCAGGTCAGGCTCCCACACCACTCACCCATCTGGAGGCTCCATGAAGCGCCAAGCCGGTTTCACCCTCATCGAGCTGCTGCTCGTCCTCGCCATCATCGGCATCATCTCCGCCATTGCCATCCCCGCCCTGCTGGGCCAGAAGGAACGGGCGAACCAGAAGTCCACGGAAGCCACCGCCCAGGCCGTGGTCTCCGAAGTGACCTCCGCCGCCAAGCTCATGAATGGCGCCACCACTGCCGGGGTCCTGGCCTATGTGCGGGGGCTCCCCAATTTTACCTATCCCCGCTGCAAGAACGCCTACACCCCCACCGTGACGGCCATGAACGCCGCCGGTGCCGCCGCGGCCAATGGCGAAGTGGGCATGGTGGCCGGCGTTCAGGCCGACATCAACGGTGTGAATGTCAATGTCATCACCGTCAGCTACCAGCACAGTGCCTCCGGGGGTTCCATCGCCCTGGCAAACGTTCCGGTCGAATAGTCGGGATCGCCCCATGGTTTGAGACACAGGCCCCCGCCGATGCGGGGGCCTGTGCGTTCAGGGCTCACGCACTTCGGATCCGATTTCCATCGAGGCCTTCGCGTCTTCCCGCCCAGAACTGGGGCATGATCATGCTCACGAGATCAGGAATGGACAAACCCGGCCCAGGAGGCCCCATGAAGAAACGATCCGGCTTTACACTGATCGAGATGCTCGTGGTGGTCGCCATCATCGGTATCATCTCGGCGATTGTCATTCCGTTCCTGGCGGGACACCGCGAAAGTGCGCGCCAGAAGTCCACTGAAGCCGTGGCCGCGGCCGTCGCAGTCGAGTGTGCCGCCGCGGCCAAGGCCATGTCCGGCGCAGCCAACGCCGCGACCGTCATGGCCTATGTGCGAGCCCTGCCAAACTTCCAGCACCCCCGGTGCAAGAACGCCTACAACCCCACCATCACGGCCCTGACCGCCGCAGGAGCCGCTGTCAATGACGGCGAAGTGGGCATGGTGGCCACCCAGCAGAACGACACCAACGGCCTTCCGATCAACGTCATCGCGGTGAGCTACAAGCATCTCAGTACGGCGGTTCCCCTCAATCTGGCAAACGTCCCCGTCGAGTAGCCTATGGACATCGCTTCGGATCGCCTGAGCCTGGTGAGGTTTGGGCGATGCGAACTGGGTGAAGTCTTCCAGCGGATCCGCCAAATCAGGGATAGATCTGCTGTCCCGTCTGGTTGGTCTGGAAGATCTTGGCGTTGCTTCTCCCCGGCCGGTTGTCGTTGATGGTCAGGTCGTAGGCCAACCCCGTGCCGTCCACGGTCAGGGTATAGGTCATCTGGGTTGAGCCCTTGGGGGCAAAGAGAGGCGCAAGGTTGGTCCCGGTGACCGTGCCATCGTTGTTCCAGACGGTGACCGCACCGGCGGCTCCGTAGAGGCCCGTGTCGGCCTTCCGGGTTTCCAGCATCATCTGCAGGGACTTGGCATTCTGCTGGGCGTCGCCCACCAGCTCGGCATTCTTCTTCTGGCCGATGAGGCCCGGGATGGCGATGGCACTCAAAATACCGATGATGACCACCACCAGCAGCACTTCCACGAAACTGAAGCCCTTCGTTGTCTGTCGCATGGCGTCCTCCCGAACCCCAAAGGGATGCAATTCACCGGCCAACTGCGTCTTCTAGCTCTTATCAAAGGCGGCCGCGAGGCCGAAGATCGGCATGTACATGGCCACCACAATGAAGCCCACGATGCCGCCCAACAGGGCGATCATGATGGGCTCCATAAGGCTGGTGAGGTTGGCCACGGCATTGTCCACCTCGTCCTCGTAGAAGTCGGCCACCTTGGCCAGCATCGCATCCAGGGCGCCCGTGGCTTCGCCGACACCCACCATCTGCACCACCATGGGGGGGAAGACCTTGGTTTCGGCCAGGGGTGTTGAGATGTTGCGACCCTGCTCCACGGCGTCCTTGGACTTGAGGATGGCGTTCTGGATGACCAGGTTGCCCGCGGTCTTGGCCGTGATGTCCATGCCCTCCAGGATGGGAACGCCGGAGCTGATGAGCGTACCCAGGGTCCGGCAGAAACGGGCCACCGCCACCTTGCGGAGGATGTCCCCAAGCACGGGGAGATGCAGCAGCAGCGTGTCGAGCTGGAGATGCCCCACGGGCGTTTTGTAGAATTGACGGGTGCCGATCACGACCATGCCGATGCCGATCAGGATCAACCACCAGTAGTTGATGATGGCATCCGAGATGGCGATGCAGACGATGGTGGGATAGGGCAGCTTGCTGCCCATGCCTGAATACATGGCTGAGAACACGGGGATGACCTTCACCATGATCACGACCACCACGATGACGGCGATGCTGATAACGGCGATTGGGTAGGTCATGGCGCTCTTGACCTTGGCCGTCAGTTTCACGGCTTTCTCGATGTAACCCGACAACCGCTGAAGGATGATGTCCAGGATGCCGCCGCTCTCCCCCGCACCCACCATGTTCACGAAGAGGTCATTGAAGGCCTTGGGGTGCTTGGACAGGGCCGCCTGAAGGGTGGAGCCCTTCTCCACATCGTCCCGCACAGACTCGATGATGCGCTGGAAGCCCTTGTGATCCTGCTGGGCGCCCAGGATCTCGAGGCACTGCACCAGGGGCAGACCCGCATCGATCATCACGCTGAACTGCCGGGTGAAGATGGCCAGGGCCTTGGGCGGAACCTTGCCGAAGGACTTGCCACCTTCGGCGGCCATGACCCGTATGTTCATGACTTCGATGCCGTTACGCTTCAGGGTGGTGGCGGCGGCATCACGGGAATCGGAGACCAGGACGCCTTCCTGGACTTCTCCCATTCGGTTCTTGCCTTTCCAAGCATAAGCGGGCATGCGGACCTCGGAGAGCGGCTGGGAACGGTGGTGCTTTCAGCATAGGCAGGAAAGCCCCTGCGGAGAAGTCCTAGGTGTACTTGATGTTGGGGTTCCGCCCTCCCAGGGCCGGACTGACAGGCTGAGCGGGAGCGGCGGCACTGCGCCCGCCGGCCGCGCCGACGCCCACGCCGCGGTTGATGAGCTCGCGCAGTTCATCGGTGTTGGAGGAGTAGTCGAAGGCCTGCTCCTGGCTGATCTCCTTGCGGATCACCAGGTCGGACAGGCTCTGGTTGAAGGTCTGCATGCCGAACTTGGCCTGGCCCGACTGCATGACGCCGTAGATCTGGTGGATCTTGTCCTCGCGGATGAGGTTCCGGATGGCGGAATTGGGAATCATGATCTCCAGGGCCAGGGACCTGCCCTTGCCGCTGGCCTTGGGAATGAGGCTCTGGCAGATGACGCCTTCCAGCACCAGGGAGAGCTGGGCCCGGATCTGGGGCTGCTGGTGGCTGGGGAACACGTCGATGATGCGGTTGATGGTCTGCACGGTGCTGCTGGTGTGCAGGGTGCCGAAGGTCAGGTGGCCCGTCTCGGCGATGGTCAGTGCGGATTCGATGGTCTCCAGATCGCGCATCTCGCCCACCAGCACCACGTCGGGGTCCTGGCGCAGGGCCGAGCGGAGGGCCTTCTTGAAGCTGTGGGTGTCGGCGTGGATCTCCCGCTGATTGACCAGGGCCCGCTTGTGCTTGTGCACGTATTCCACCGGATCCTCGATGGTGAGGATGTGGAGTGGTTCCTCGGTGTTGATTTTGTCCACCATGGCGGCCAGGGTCGTGGACTTGCCGGAACCGGTCACTCCGGTCACCAGGACCAGCCCCCGGGGCTTGCTGGTGAGCGCCTGGATGGAGGGTGGCAGGCCCAGCTGTTCGAAGCTGCGGATCTGCTCGGGGATGGTGCGGAACACGCCGGCGGTGGCACCCCTCTGGTTGAACACGTTGGCCCGGAAGCGAGCCACGCCCTGCAGGCCGAAGGAGAAGTCCACCTCGAAATCCTCCTCGAGACGGTGCTTCTGCTGGTCCGTCATCACGCCGTAGCAGAGCCAGCGGGTCTGGGAGGCATCCAGGGGGGGCAGCTTGAGGGGCACCATGCGGCCATCGATGCGGATCTGGGGGGCCGACTCCGTCGTGATGTGGAGATCCGTGCCGCCGTATTCCACCATCGTCTTCAACAATTGCTGCAGCGGGGCAACGTAGTTGGCGCCGACTTCACTCATGTACCACCTCGCCTAAAGCACGGTCTCTCGAATGATCTCTTCAATGGTGGTGACGCCGTCGAGGACCTTGCGGCAGCCGGAACGGCGGAGGGTGATCATGCCCTCCTTCTGGCCCTGTTCCCGGATCTCGATGGCCGAGGCGCCCGTGAGGATCATGTCCTTGAGGGTCTCCGACATCTCCAGCACCTCGTAGAGCCCCACCCGTCCCTTGTAGCCACGCTTGTTGCAGGTCTCGCAGCCCACGGGCTTGTAGAAGGTGATGCCCTTCTGCACTTCCTCAGGGGTGAAGCCCACCTTGTAGAGGGCCTCCTCGGGCTGGTGGTGGGTGTCCACCATCTTGCAGTTGGCGCAGAGCCGGCGCACCAGACGCTGGGCGCAGATGATGTTCACGGAGGTGGCCACCAGGAAGGGCTCCACGCCCATGTTCATGAGGCGGTTGATGGTGCTCGGGGCATCGTTGGTGTGCAGCGTCGACAGCACCAGGTGCCCCGTGAGGCTTGCCTTGATGGCGATCTCGGCCGTTTCGAAGTCCCGGATCTCGCCCACCAGGATGATGTTGGGATCCTGCCGGAGGAAGGACCGCAGGGCGGCCGCGAAGTTCAGGCCGATCTGCTCCTTCATCTGCACCTGGTTGATGCCGGGGAAGTTGAACTCGACGGGATCCTCGGCCGTCATGATGTTGGTATCGACGGTGTTCAGCTTGGCGATGGACGAGTAGAGGGTGTTGGTCTTGCCGGAACCGGTGGGGCCGGTCACCAGCACCATGCCGTAGGGCTTGGAGATCTGGCGATCCCAACGCTCGAGGCTCTCGGGCTCGAAGCCGAGCTTGGTGAGGTCCAGCATGAGCTTGTCGCTGTCCAGCAGCCGCAGCACGATCTTCTCGCCGAACAGGGTCGGCAGGATGCTCACGCGGTAGTCGATGACCTTCTGCTTGCCCTGCATGTTGACGCGCAGCTTGATGCGACCGTCCTGGGGCAGCCGCCGCTCGGCGATGTTGAGCTTGGCCAGGATCTTCACGCGGGAGGTCAGCGGGTCCTTCAGCTTGAGGTTGGGCCGCATGACTTCCATGAGGATGCCATCGATGCGGAACCGGATCCGGTAGGTCTTCTCGTAGGGCTCGATGTGGATGTCGGAGGCGCCCCGCTTGATGGCGTCGATGAGCACCATGTTCACGAGCTTCACGACCGGCGCGTCCTCGCTGCCCCGCTTCAGGCTGCCGACGTTGACGCTGCTGTCGTCGTCCTCGGTCGCATCGAACTCGGCATCGGCATCGAGCTCCTGCTCCAGCTCCGACAGGTCGAAGTGTTCATCTTCTTCGCTGAAAGGCTGAGCCGCGTCGGTGTCGGTGGGGCCACTGGCCTGGGGGCCGCTCCCGCTCTGGGAGCTGCGGATCTTCGTGCCGTCGGCCAGGCGGACGGCGCTGTTGCCCCCGTAGTACTTCTCCACGGCGCGTGCCAGGCCCATCTCGCTGGAGACCACGGGATCCACGTTGTAGCCAGTGTGGAACCGCACGTCGTCCATGGCGAAGATGTCCGTGGGATCGGACATGGCGAGGGTCAGGACGTTCCCGGTGCGCTGCAGGGGCAGGACCTTGTGGCGCTGGGCCAGGTCCTTGGGGATCAGGGCGATGACGCCCGCGTCGATGGGGGGCCACTGCTCCAGGTCCGCGGCCGGGACACCGTACTGCATCCCCAGGAAACTCACAATGTCCTGGTCCGAGCAGAAGCCGGAGCGCACGACGATGCTCCCAAGCTTGCCGCCCTCCCGGCGCTGGATTTTCATGACCTCATCCAGCTGGGCGTCCGTGATGAGCTGGGCCTTGACGAGCATTTCCCCGAGCTTGCTGACCACTGGCTGCCTCCAGATTGGGGTGAAGCGATGGTATCACCACCAGCAGGTTCCGAAATCCTAACCATTGTATGCTTTTGCCATGTCATCCCCAGGCACCCAGCCCCAGCGACTGCTGCTGGCCCGGCAGCTGATCCGGGAGAAGGGTCTGTCCAAAAGCGATCTGACCCTGCTCGAGGACATCCTGCGGGAGGGCGCACGGGATCTGGAACCGCTGGTCGAGGCCGCCCCCCAGCGGGTCGCCAGCAGCGAGGAATCTCCGGCCCAGGCCGCCCTCAGACGCAGCCTGGGCTACTTCCTGGCCTTCCTGCATACCTTCTCCCCCCGCCGGCTGGGAGAAGCCAGGAATGCCATGGGCCTCGTCATGCTCCACAGTCTCGGACGGCTCGGCGACCAGGCCGAGGCCGCCCACCGCGAACTGATGGTGGAGCAGCAGCAGCCCGAATGGGTGACCCAGCTGCTGGATCTCCTCGCCTCGCTGCGGGCCATGTCCCTGGCCCCCTCCGAGGACAACGGCAACCTCCGCCAGATGTGGTCCTCCTTCCTGGCCGGGCACCGGGACGCCTTCCGCGACATCCTGGCCGCGCTCCAGAAGGTCGAGCCAGGTCCTGCCGCAGTCACCCGACTCAACACCCAGATGAAGGCCGTCAACCGGGCGATCCAGGGGCAGGGCCGTCTGGAGGAATCCCTGGGCCGGCTGGCCGAGCAGCTGGAAGCCTGCATTCCCGCGGAGATCCACGCGCGGGTGGAGCCGCTGCTCCTGCTCGAGCACGTGGTGTCCAACCTCCGCCTCAGCCTGGTGCGCCCCCTGGACCGGGGCATCCACTGGCCGGCGGTGGAGCAAGTCCGGGGCAGCCTGCGCTGGCTCTGGGATCACCTGGGCTGGTCCCTGCCCCGCATGGACGCAGAGCTGTTCCGGGAGAGCATGCCGCCCGAGCTGCGCCGCCTCCTCCAGCAGGTCCGGCGAAGCGACCGCCCGGCCTTCTCCGTGGTGGCGCGCGCCCTGGCCAGCCACATCTCCCTGCTCGGCCTCCTCGAATCCCTGGAATCCGCCACCAGCGCGGGTCTCCGCGAACGCTACGCGGCCGTCCCCACGTTCCTGGTGCTGGAATCGGAGCTGGGCCGACTGGCCGAGCGGTCCTACGAGCCCGCCCGGGGCGAACTGCTGGATCCCTCCCGCCCGGAGACGCACCGCCTGCGTGCCTTTCTCCGGCAGGCCGTGCTCAGCCTCCAGCAGGACCAGGGCACCCTCCGGAGCCTTTTGCAGCAGGCCCTCACCGGCCAGGACGCGGACCAGCTGGCCCAGACCCTCGACAACCTGCGCGGCCTGCTCATCAACCACCAGAAGCAGCTGATGGGCGAGCTGGTGGGGATCTTCTCCCCGGACGTCCAGCACCGCCTCTTCCCCGAATCCCCCAGCATGATGGAGGAAGGCGAGCGACTCCGTCTGCGCATCCAGCGGCTGTGGGAGCAGGTGCCCCCCCTCCACGGGCAGCTGCAGCTCCACCTGGAACTGCAGGACTGGCCGCGGCTGGCCCTGGGCCTCTCCCACACCTACCGCCACCTGCTCGCCTTCCGGCGGAGTCCCGAGTTCCCCCTCATGCGGCGCCCGGACCGGGAGGAGGCCGAGCGGCTCATCCAGGAGCTCGGGGGCCTGCTGGAATCACCCCAGGACGTGCCGCAGGCCCTGCGCGATGGCATGGACCTGCTGGGCGAGCTGCTGCGATTCCTCGAGCTGTTCCTGCTGCGCATCAACGCCCGGATCCCCCTCATCCGCCAGGACCTGGAGGTGGCCCAGGAGGCCCTCAAGCTCATCGCGGAGCTCCGGGAAAGCCCCTCCGGCTCGGAGCGGACCCGGCTCTCCCACAAGCTCATCCAGACCTCCAAGCGGTTGGGCGTGCGGGACCCGCAGTGCCTGGCCCTGCTCAAGCGCTGGGTCCGGGCCGAGCGGGGCCTGCGGGAGGCCTCGCCTCCGGCGCTGGACCAGCTGGCGGCCCATCTGCGGCAGCTGGCCCTCCGGCTCGAGGCCGCGCTGGGCTGAGCAGTCTCATCCAGGCCCAGTCCGCGGTCGAAGAGTCGGTCATCTGGGAGTCCCATGCCCCTAGTCCACTGGTTGGAAGTGCATCCCTCCCCGGCGGGGGACGCCCTTCGCGCGGCCCTTGCAGGCTGGGGGGACGAGGTGCAGGAGGGCACGGGGCCGGGCTCCCTGGTGCTGGTGGCCGAACACCCGGATACCCGCCTGATTCCCACCGAGGGCACTGAGATCCTCTGGTGGGTGGAAAAGGCGGAACCCGAGGAGGTGAGCGCCGTGCTGAACCTCCGTCCAGGCTGGGTGCTGCTCCAGAACCGCCCTCTCGAGGCGGCCCGGGAGGCCCTGCACCACCTGCGGCAGCGGGACCTGGGCAGCGAGGGGTGGCTGCGCCAGATGATGCACCTGGCCTCTCTGGACGAGCTGCTTCGCCTGGCCCTGGCCCGGGCCATCCGCCTCTCCGGAGCTGAAGGGGGGGCCATCTGGCTCCGGCGGGACGACACCTTCTACCAGCGCGTGGGGGACAGCACCTTCACGGAGGCCCCCCTGCCCCGCCCTGAGGCGGCCGAGCTCGTCCGCCGGGGCGAGGCCTTCCTCATGGCCCCGTCTGAGCAGCTGGGCATCCTGCGTCTGGCGAGCCCGAAAGAAAGGCCGGAGAGGTTCCTGCGCGGCTTCGACGACATGGAGCCGCTGCTGCTCAGCGCCTGGCAGCTCGAGGAAAGCCGGGCCCTGTCCTTCAAGGACGACCTCACGGTGGCCCAGAACCGGCGCTGCCTGGAGGCCGAGCTGCCCCAGGCGGTGCGCTCCGCCGCGGCCAAGGCGGAGCCCCTGGCCCTGCTCTTCATCGACGTGGACGACCTCAAGCGCGTGAACACCAGCCATGGCCATCCCGTGGGCAGCCTCTTGCTGGAATCCGTGGCCATCACGGCCCAGCGGCTCTGCCGCGCCCACGACCGCCTGTACCGGTACGGCGGGGACGAGTTCTGCATCCTCATGCCGGGCACGACCTCCCAGGGTGCCCGAAAGCTGGGCGAGCGCCTGCTCCAGGTCCTGCAGGAGCATCCCCTGGACCTGGGCCATGGCCACCTCGTCGTTTCCCTCAGCGCTGGCGTGGCTGCCTATCCCGAGCACGCCGATGGCGCCGGCCACCTGATCGAGCAGGCGGATCACGCCCTGCTGAGGGCCAAGCAGGAAGGCAAGGCGCGGGTGATGGTGGCGCGGCAGTAGGAGCCCCCTACTTCCGCTTCTTCTTCCCGCCCTTCTCCGAGCCGAACACCTTGGCGAGGAATCCTTCCTCCTTGCCGGCTTCGGTCTCGCCATCGAGGCTGCGGCGGAGTTGTTCGACCAGCTGCCGCTGCTCGGCCGTCAGGGACTTCGGCACGGCCACCCGGAGGTGGAGGTAGAGGTCCCCCCGGCCACTGCCCTGCAGGCGCGGAACCCCCGCGTTCACCAGCTTCACCACATGGTCGGCAGGGGTGCCCGCCGCCAGCTTGACCTTGTCAGAGCCGTAGGGCGTCTCCACGTCCAGGCTGCCCCCGGTGACCAGCAGGGGCCAGTGGACCTCCAGCCGCCGGTGCAGGTCGCTGCCGTCCCGCTCGTAGCGCGCATCCGGCTCCACATCGAACACCACGTAGAGATCCCCGGTGCGGCCCCCGAAGCGCCCCGACTCGCCCTGGTTCTGGAGCCGGAGCCGCGTGCCCCGGTCCACGCCGGCCGGAACCTTGAAGCTGACCTTCGATTTCCGGTGGATGCGGCCCTCGCCGTGGCAGGCACGGCAGGGCTTGGGGATGATCCGCCCGCGCCCTTCGCACCGGGGACAGGGAGCCAGCATCTGGAAAAAGCCCTGGCGCACCGCCACCTGCCCAGCGCCCCGGCACTGGGGGCAGGTCTCGGCCCGCGTGCCGGTCTCGCAGCCCGAACCGTGGCAGGTATCGCAGGCCTCGAGGCGGGGGATGGAAAGCTCCACCGCCTCCTTCCCGAAGATGGCGTCCTGGAAGCTGAGCTTGAGGTTGTACTGCAGGTCGGAGCCCCGTTCCTCGCCTGTGGAGCGGCGCCGGCCGCCTCCGCCGAAGAGGTCGCCGAAGAGCCCCCCGCCGAAGAAACTGCCCAGGATGTCTTCGAAATCCGCGAACTGGCTCGGGTCGAACTGGAACTGCTGGCCGCCCCCGCCCGCGCCGCCCAGCCCCGCGTGGCCGAACTGGTCGTAGACCTTCCGCTTCTCGGCGTCGGACAGCACGCTGTAGGCCTCGGCGGCCTCCTTGAACTTCTCCTCCGCCTCCTTGTTGCCGGGATTGCGGTCGGGATGCAGTTCCATGGCCAGCTTGCGGTAGGCCTTCTTCAGCTCATCCGCGCCAGCCTCTTTGGAAACACCCAGTACTTCGTAGTAGTCGCGCTTCATCATCCCATCCTGACTCTCCAGGATAGCCGATGAGCGGCCGGACTAATTGGGCGGAGCCGCGCCGTCACTCTCGCCGTCGAGGGAGGCCATCATGGCCTCGCTGGCCGCCAGGACCGCGTCGGTCAGCAGGTTCTGGGCTTCCAGGAGCTGGGTCTCGCAGGCACGGAGGGCATCCGGGTCCTGGGAGGCCACGGCCTGCCGGGCCTTCGAGAGCACGTCCCGGACCAGGGACTGCTGCTCGTCCGTCAGGTATTTGCCGCACTCGATGAAGCTCTTGTCGCAGGAGAAGATGAGGCCCTCGGCCGAGGCGATGTACTTCATCGCGTCACGTTTCTTCACGTCCCCCTCGGCATTGGCCAGGGCTTCGCGGATCATGCGCTGGATCTCCAGCTCCGAGAGTCCGGAGCTGGGCCGGATGCTCATGCTCTGTTCGAGCCCGGTCATGAGGTCGCGCGCCGAGACCTTCACGATGCCGTTGGAGTCGATGTCGAAGGCGACCTCGATCTGCGGTACGCCCTTGGGCAGGGGCGGCAGGTTGATGAGGTCGAAGCGGCCCAGGCTCTTGTTGTGCTCGGAGAGCTCACGCTCACCTTGCAGCACGTGGATCTCCACGCGGCTCTGATTGTCCGTGACCGTGGTGAAGGTGCGGGCATCCCGGGTGGGGATGGTGGCGTTGCGCTGGATGATCTTCACGAAGCCGCCGCCCTGGGTCTCGATGCCCAGGCTGAGTGGCGTCACGTCCAGCAGCACCAGGTCCTTGATGTCGCCCTTGAGCACGGCGCCCTGGATGGAGGCGCCGACGGCCACCACCTCATCGGGGTTGATGCTGCGGTTGGGTTCCTTGCCGAAGAAGTCCCGCACCAGGCGCTGCACGAGGGGCATGCGGGTCTGGCCGCCCACGAGGATGATCTCGTCGACCTGCTTCGGGGTCTTGCCGCCCTGCTCCAGCGCATCCTTGATGGGGACGAGGGTGAGGTCGACCAGCTCGCGGACCATCTCCTCGAGCTGCTCGCGCGTGAGGGCTGCCTCCAGGTGCTGGGGGCCGCTGGGACCCTGGGCGATGAAGGGCAGGCGGATCTCGACGCGATCCAGGGTGGACAGCTCGCACTTGGCCTTCTCGCTGGCCTCCTTCAGGCGCTGGAGGGCCATGCGGTCGCTGGTGAGATCGATGCCGGTCTTCTCGCGGAAGTGGAGGACCAGCCAGTTCTGGATGAGCTGGTCGATGTCCTCGCCGCCCAGGAAAGTGTCGCCGCTGGTGGCCAGCACCTCGAAGACGCCGTCGTTCATCTCCATCAGCGTGAAATCGATGGTGCCGCCGCCGAAATCGTAGATGCCGAGGATCTGCTTCACGCCCTTCTTGTTGAACCCGTAGGCCAGGGCCGCCGCCGTGGGCTCGTTGATGATGCGCTGGACGTTCAGGCCCGCGATCTTGCCGGCATCCTTGGTGGCCTGCCGCTGGGCGTCGTCGAAATAGGCCGGAACCGTGATGACGGCATCGGTCACTTCCTCGTGCAGGAAGGCCTCGGCGGCCTGCTTCAGGGAGCGGAGCACGATGGCGGACACTTCGGGGGGGGCGTAGTCTCGCTCACCCACGCGGAGCCAGGCGTCACCGTTGGGCGCGGCCACCACCGGAAAGGGCAGGCGGGTCACGGCCTCCTGCACCCTGGGGGACTGGAAACGCTGGCCGATGAGGCGCTTCACGGCGAAGAGGGTCCGCTGGGGGTTGGTCACGGCCTGGCGCTTGGCGATGTGGCCGACCAGGACATCCCCCTTGTCGGTGAACGCCACGACGGAGGGCGTGGTGCGGCTGCCCTCGCGGTTGGGGATGACCCTGGAGTCGCCCCCCTCCATCACGCAGACGCAACTGTTGGTCGTGCCCAAATCGATGCCGATCAGTTTGCCTGCCATGAGTGGAACTCCGTGAGGTCGCGTCAATTATCGTATTCGACTTCTCGATGGCGAATCCAGCAGAAGCATGGAGCGGACTAGGATTTTCCAGGTTCCTGAAGCCGGTTCACCACCACCCGGGCCGCGCGGAGGAGCTGCCCCTTCAGGTTGAAACCCTGCTCGTAGATGGCGGCCACCGCACCGTCCGGAAGGTTGGGATCGCTGAAGGTGGTCAGGGCTTCGGAGGTCAGCGCATCGAAGGGTTCGCCCACCTGGAGGGGCAGCTGCTCGACGTTCAGCCTGCGCAGGGACTCGAGGAACTGCTTGCGGATGAGCTCGACGCCGGCGCGGAAGGATTCCACGTCCTGGTAGGTGGCGCCAAGGCCGCGCTCGAAGTTGTCGAGCAGGGGGAGCATCTCCAGAAGGATCTTGCGCTCTGCCTGCTCCACCGCCAAGGCGATGTCGCGCTGGGCGCGGTTCCGGAAGTTGTTGAAATCCGCCGCCAGCCGACGCTGCTGGTCCATGAGCTCCGCCTCGCGGCGCAGCATGTCCTCCATCTGGTGCTCCGCCTCGGTCAGGGCCGATTCCAGATCCACCCGGGCTTCCGGGTCGGGAGTGGGCTGGGGCAGGTCCAGCAGGTCCAGCTCGGGGACCATCTGGGTCCGGTACTCCGAGGCCACTTCATCGGCCACGGATTGGAGATCCCCTTCCAGGCTTTCGTCCAGGTTGAGGTCGACCAAGTCCTCGGATTCACCTGAAGGGGTGGAGGGCCTGGCGTCCGGCTGCAGAGGGATATCGTTGGGCATCGCAGAAGTATAAGCACTCCTGGAAGCAGCCGGAAATGCTTTAGGAGCGGTCCCGCCGGCTCTGGACCTGGCGGGACCACCAGCGCAACCCGCCCATGACCCGGCCGTAGTCCATGCGAAGCGGGCCCACCAGGGCAAAGGTGACGAAGCCCGCAGGCCCCAGCGCCACGGTCCTTACCGCCGTGGCCAGGGGCCAGGCCTCGAAGTAGGGGTTCTCCGTCCCCAGCAGCAGCTGGACGTCCTCCGAGGCGCGACCGGCGAAGGCGTTCAGGAGATGGGCGAGCCGCCCGCGCTCCTCGAAGGCGGCGACCAGATCCCGGAACCGGGAAACATCCTCGAACTCGGGCAATCCACCCAGCTGGCCCAGGCCGGAGACCAGGACCGGCGGGTCCACGGTTTCAGGGTCTTCCGGCCACCGCGCGGCCAGTTCCTGGAGGCGGCGGCGGAGGGACTCGCCCTCCTGGGCGCCGGCTCGCAGGGCTTCCAGCAGCTTCGAGCGCATCTCCACCAGGGTCAGCCCGGCGAACTGGGCCGTGGCGTAATTGCCGAGCTCGGTCAGGACGGACTCGGAGTGCTGCCAGGGGTTCTCCATGAGCCGGTGCTCGACCTCCCCCAGGCTGCCCACCCAGACGGCCACCAGCCGATTCGGGCCGACCGGGACGAACTCCAGCCGCACCAGCCGGCTCTGGGACAGAGGCATGGGCAGCGCCACGCAGACTCCCCCCATGACCTCGGCCAGCGTGCGGCTGGCGTGGCGGGCCCAGGCCTCGGGATCCAGGTCCAGCCCGTCCAGGGTGGTGGACAACCGGCCTTCGACATCGGGCCCCGGCGGCAGGGACTTGAGCCAGCGGTCGACGTAGTAGCGGTAGGCCCGCTCCGTGGGGATCCGGCCCGCCGAGGTATGGGGCTGGGCCACCATGGACTCGTCCTCCAGATCCGACAGCACGTTGCGGATCGTCGCGCTGGACAGGGGCTCGGGATACCGCTTGGCCAGCAGGCGTGAACCCACGGGCTCCCCCGCCTCGAGGTAGGTCTCGATGAGGGTGCGCAGGACGGATTCGCCGCGGGGGTTGAGGTTGGGTCGGGCCATCGGAAGGGTCCCTGTCGGGATGCCATACTATACGGCACCCCATCCCGAGGAGGCCCCATGCGCCCCGTGTTCTCTTTGTTCGCCCTCGCCGCAGTCCTGTCCTTCACCCTGGCCTGCAACCACAAGAGTGAAGCCGCCATCCAGGCCGAGGAGGCCGCCAAGGCCGCCGAGGCCAAGGTCACCCAGCTGGAGCAGCAGCTGGCCGAGGCCAAATCCGGCAAGGTCACCGGCGACGACGCGGAGACCGTGCAGCACCTCACCAAATCCCAGGTGAAGGCCCTGGAACGGCAGGTCTCGGACGCCAAGAAGCGGGCCGAGATCAAGAAGCAGGAGGCCCTCACCCTGGCCCAGGCCCCTGCCCCGAAGGAGGATCCTAAGCCGGTGGTGGTGGAGGTTCCCGTGGGCACCAAGCTGGAGATCGCCCTGGCGCGCGAACTGACCACCGAGAAGGACCTGGCCGGCGATGCCTGGGAAGGCACTCTGGCCTCGGACGTGGTCCAGGACGGCAGGCTGGTGTGGAGCGCGGGCAGTCCGGCCCGGGGCGTCATCACCCAGAGCGCCGCCGCCGGCCGCCTGAGCAATGGCCAGGGGGCTCTGGGCATCCGCCTCACCGAGATCGCCGGGGTCGGCATCGACACTGATACCCACGTGGTGGTGGCCACGGCCCGCGGCGAACGGAACGCCAAGTACATCGGCGGCGGTGCCGCCCTGGGCGCCCTCATCGGCATCCTCGCCGACAAGAAGAACAAGAACGATCACGCCCTGGGCGGGGCCGCCCTGGGTGCCGCCGCCGGCACGGCCGTCGCGGCTGGCACCGCCGAAACCGTCATCCGCATCCCCTCCGGGAAACCCGTCGCCTTCAGCCTGACGGCGGCTGAACGGGTCACGCTGAAGAAATAGCCGTTACTCTGCGACCGGCTTCCAGCCGGTCGATAACAAAATCGGGAGGTCAAGCCTCCCGATTTTGCATGTAACGGCAGAGAAAGAGGGCTCGCCCCTTCAGGCCTCCAGCGCCTGCAGCCGCTCCGCCTCGAAGGCGGCGCGCAGGGGCTCGAGGATGGGCTCGATCTGGCCGCCCATGAAGCTGTCGATCTGATGGATGGTCACCCCGATGCGGTGGTCGGTGACGCGGCCCTGGGGGAAGTTGTAGGTGCGGATCTTCTCGCTGCGGTCGCCGCTGCCCACCTGGGACTTGCGCATGGCCGAGTGGGCCGCGTCGGCCTCGTCCTGGGCCTTCTGCAGCAGGCGGCTGCGGAGCACGGTCATGGCCTTGGCCATGTTCTTGATCTGGCTGCGCTCGTCCTGGCACTGCACCACGGTGTTGGTGGGCAGGTGGGTCAGGCGCACGGCGGAATAGGTGGTGTTCACGCTCTGGCCGCCCTTGCCGCCGGAGCAGAAGGTGTCCACGCGCAGGTCCTTCTGGTGGATCTCGATATCCACTTCCTCGGCTTCGGGCATGACCGCCACGGTGGCCGCCGAGGTGTGGATGCGGCCCTGGGTCTCGGTCTTGGGCACCCGCTGCACCCGGTGGACACCGCTTTCGAAGCGGAAGAGGCTGTAGGCGCCGTCGCCCTGGATCTCGGCGGTGGCATCCTTGAGCCCGCCCGCGTCGGCATCACTCTCGTCGAGCACGGAGACCTTGAAGCCCCGGCGCTCGGCGAAGCGGATGTACATGCGGAAGATCTCGGCGGCGAAGAGCGCCGCTTCTTCGCCGCCGGTTCCGGCCCGCACCTCGAGGATGACGTTCTTGGCATCCATCGGGTCCTTGGGGACGAGCAGCCGCTTGATCTCTGCATCACCTTCGGCAAGGGCCTTCTTCAGGTCGGGGATCTCCATCTCGGCCATCTCGCGCAGCTCGGCGTCCATGGACTTGTCGCCCAGGATGGACTCGGCCTCCTCGAGCTGCTTGAGCAGGTTCCGGTGGGTCTGGAAGGCCAGCACCACCGGCTCCAGCTCCGCCCGGAGCTTGGACAGCTCCCGCAGGCGCCTGGGGTCCGACACCACGGCCGGATCCTGCAGCTGCGCCTCCACTTCCTGGAAGCGGGCCTCCACGGCTTCAAGTTGATCCAGCATGTTCCACCTTTTCAGCTACCTCAAAATGTCGGCGGAGCCGAAATTTCGAGCAGATAAAGAAGAAGGACGGGCCGAGTGATCGGCCCGTCCTTTGGAACATCGCAGCTAGGCTTCGGGGGTGACCGGAGCGGTCTCGACGGGAGCCGTCTCGGGAGCAGCGGGAGCCGCCTTCTTGGCGTACTTCTTGTTGAACTTGTCCACACGGCCTTCGGTGTCCATCAGGCGCTGCTTGCCCGTGAAGAAGGGGTGGCAGTTCGAGCAGATTTCCACGCGCAGCTCCTTCTTCGTGGAGCGCGACATGAACTCGTTGCCGCAGGCGCAGTGAACCTTGACCTCGTGCAGTTCGGGGTGGATCTTCTCTCGCATCGCTTTCCTCCTGGGACCGACCGGATGCCCCCATGAGCGGGGTATCTGCACGCGGCTTGTCCACGCAAGACGACCAGTCTACCGCCCGAACCCTTCTGACTCAAGGGGGATTCCCCCGGGAGGCCTCACCCTTGCTGTTCCTGGGGGGTGAGCACCCGACGCTCCGCCAGGAGCCGCTTGAACCGGGTGGCCAGCATCACGCTCAGCAGGATGGTGGCGTTGAAGCTGAGCTCCAGGGGCACCTTCCACCACTGGAAGCGGATCCGCCCCAGCACCCCGGCCTCGAGGATGAACATGAGGGCCGTGAACACCACCGGCTCCAGGAGCGTCTGCCAGAGGGGGCGTTCCTGGCTGTGGCGTTCCAGCAGGAAGCCCGTGAAGGCCCCGTAGAGCAGGCGGGTCGGCTTGAAGCCGTGGTGGGTGGTGAAGCCGAGGGGGATGGACAGCAGCGAGGTGATGAGCACGGCCACCAGGGTCCGGGCCCAGGGGTCCAGCCGCAGCCAGTGGCGGCGCACCCAGAAATAACCGGCCCCCACGGCCAGGCCCTGGGCCGCCGCGAAGGCCAGGGCGATGTACCAGCGCCACCCCTCGAACCACATGTGCCCCCCGGTGGCGAGGCCGATGATCATGCCAGCGGCGAGGGCGGTGCCGCCCCGGTGATTGGCATCCTGACCCTCTCCGGCGGCGAGCTCCTCCGCCAGCAGGCTGGGATGCTCCTTCTCGGAAAGCATGGCCGACATGGCCGACTCGGACTCGATGCCGCGGGCTTCGGCCTCGTCCAGCAGGTGGGCTTCCAGCTCACGGAGCACCGTCAGGCGGCGCCTCCGCGACAGGCCCTTGAGGCCTGAACCCACTTGGACGAGATAGGCCTCCAGCGCCCTGGACACGGCTACCCGCTAGGCCCTGGGCCCCACGAAGGCCTGGACCATGTCCACGAACTGGTTCCATTCCTGCTTCTTGGCCGTCAGGAAAGCCTGCCCCGCAGGCTGGATGGCGTAGTAGCGGCGCTCCCGGCCGTTCTCCTGGGTCTCCCAGTAGGAGGCGATGAACTCGGTGGCCTCGAGCTTGTGGAGGGCAGGATACAAGGCGCCCTCTTTGAGCGTGTAGGTGCCGCCCGTGCGCTGGCGCACTGTCTCGATGATCTGGTAGCCGTACATGGGCCCCTCGCAGAGCAGCGACAACAGCAGCAGGGGAGTGCTGCCCTTCAGCAATTCACGGTCCACAGGCCCCTCCGGGTTAGGAGAAATAAGCACCTCTAATCTGCCTCGCAAAACGATGGCTGTCAAGGTCACCCCCCCTTCATCGCCTCCCGACCGCCGGGTGGTGGAGCAGGCTGCGGGGCAGCCTGCGAAGCCGGGACCCGGCGAGGAGGGAATCACGCAGGGGTGGGGTCACCCCCCCTTCATCGCCTCCGTCAACGGGATGCGGCTGGCCCGCCAGGCCGGCAGGAAGCCCCCCAGCAGCCCCATCACCAGGCTGAAGGCCACGCCCTGGGCCATGAGGCCCGGGGTGATGGTGAAGGCGAAGCTCACGTCGCTGAAGGTCTCGAAGCTGGTGGTGCCGGTCTGGATGCCATTGGCGAAAAGGGCCAATCCCGAACCCAGGAGGCCGCCCGTGAGGCACAGGAAGATGCTCTCCCACTGGAAGCTGGCCAGGATCTCCCGCTGGCGGAAGCCCAGGGCCCGGAGGGTGCCGATCTCCTTGGTGCGCCCGGCCACGGCGGCGTACATGGTGTTCATGGCCGCGAAGATGGCAGCGCCGGTGAGGATCAGGGTGATGAGGTTGCCCAGGATCTTGATGGGATCGCCCGCCTTGGTCAGTTCCCTGAAGTAGTCCGTCTCCCGGATCACGTCCAGCTTCAGCCGCTTGTCATCCTCCACGGCCTTCAGGAACCCTTCGACCCGCTCAGGTCCCTCCAGCCGGGCCACCATGGCCGAGTAGGACTCGCGCCGGAAGGCCTGCATCACGTCGTTCACGTCGGACCAGACTTCGCTCTCGTAGCTGGCACCCCCGGCGTCAAAACTCCCCACGATCTGCCAGTCTCGCCCCCCCATGCGCAGGTTCCGGCCCACCTCCATGCCGGGAAATCGGCCCTGCATCTTCCGGGGCACCACCACTTCACTGAGCCCCGGGCGGAACCAGCGGCCCTGGAGCAGCCGGACCTGGGGCCGCAGGGCGATGCCCCTGCCCTCCAGGCCCCGCACCGTCACGTTGGTGTCGGTGCCGTCCGCCATGGGGAAGAGCTTCACCACCACCACCTCGGCGCTGGCCATGGGGCCCTCCGCATCCCGCTTGAGCAGGGGATGCACCTTGAGGATGCGCATGCGATCCCGCTCGATGGAGCTGTTCAGCTCGAACCGGGCATTGGGCCGCAGCACGATGGCCTGGTCCGGGCGACCGCTGCTGACGAAGGCCACGGAGAGCCCCTGGGCGAGGCTCAGCACCACCACGAAGATGCCCACCACCAGGGCGATGGCGGCGGCGGTGCTGAGACTGGACAGCTTCCGCTGCCACAGGGACCGCAGGTTGTAGCCCAGGGGGATGGGATAGGCCACCAGGGCCCAGACCAGCCAGGCCAGGTAGGCCGCAAGAGGCAGGAGAATGAGCAGGCCGAGGATCATCCGATGGCCTTCAATCCATCGGTGATCGGGCGCCGAGTGGCCGCGTAGGCCGGGACGAAGGTGGCCAGGACGCCAACACCCAGGGCCCCCGCCAGGCAGGAGAGGACCGTGTCCGGCAGGATGGCGAAATCCGCGAAGAACGGCATGGCCATCCCCAGGGATTCCCGCACGCCACCGGCGGCGAGGTTCGCGAGCAGCAGGCCGAGGCAGCCACCGGCACCCACCAGCAGCACCCCCTCGGAGAGCAGCAGCACCAGCACCCGACCCGCGGAAAAACCCATGGCCCGGAAGACGGCGATCTCGGTGGTGCGTTCGCGAATGGCCGTGGCCATGGTGTTGCCCGTGACGATGAGGATGGCCACCACCACCGCCGCCGTGATGCCCTGGATGATGGCGCCGATGTTGCCCAGCATCTTCACGAAGGCCAGGTTGAAGGCATTCTCGGTTTCGGCGAGGGTTTCATAGGCGCTGTTGGCATAGTGCCGGTCCACCCGCTCGATGAGGCGCGGAATGTCCTCGGGCCGATGCGTCCTCAGCCAGAAGGATCCGCACAGACCCTTCATGCGCGGCACGCCCTCTTCCAGCACCTTGTAGTGGAAGTGGAGGACGTTCTCATCCGAGGGCTTGGGGCTCTTGTAGATGAGCCGGATGGTGAGGCGGGGATTGATGGGGAAGATCGTCCCGGTCAGGGGCACCACGTCGCCCACCTTCCAGCCGTTCTTCTTCGCCAGGCTCTCGCCCACGACGCACCCAGCTCCATCCCTGATGTAGTCCTTGATCTGGGCCTCGGTGATGCCGGCGACGCCGAACTCCTCCCGGAAGATCTGGAACAACGTGGTCTCGTCGCTGGCGAAGTTCGCGAAGAAGTTGCGGGGGTCCTGGTAGTAGCCGCCAAACCACTGGAGGGCGCAGACGGTCTCGACTTCGGACTGCTGGCGCAGATAGGCCTCGTAGCTGCGCGGCAGCATCTGGGTCAGGCCGCTCTTGTGCCGGACCACGACCCGGTTGCTGGAGTTCGGATTGTTGGTCACCGCATTCAGGGTGGTCAGCAGGCTCTGGAGCACCGCCACGGTGAACACGGACAGGATCAGGCTGCCCACGATGAGAAGCGTGCGCCGCTTGGAGCGCATGAGGCTCTTCCAGATGAGCGCCAGCCAGCGCATCAGCAGACCCCGCTCACCGGTTCACCTCGACGGCCTTATCCAGCACGCCCTTCTCGAGGTGGATCTGGTGCCCTCCACCTATCACAGAGCGCCCCGCGCTCTGCTCCCGCTCGCCGCTTTGCGGCTCGGCGGAGGCGGAGCCTCCATGATGCTCACGCGCGGCACTCGGCCTCACCGGTTCACCTCGACGGCCTTATCCAGCACGCCCTTCTCGAGGTGGATCTGGTGCCGCGCGTGATGTGCGGCTTTCGGATCGTGCGTGACCATGACGATGGTCTTCTGGTACTCGGAGTTGAGCCGCTCCATGAGGGCCAGCACTTCTTCCGCGTTCTTCGCATCCAGCGCGCCCGTGGGTTCGTCGGCCACCAGCAGGTCCGGGTCGGTGACGATGGCCCGGGCGATGGCCACGCGCTGCTCCTGGCCGCCGCTGAGCTGGCGCGGGTAGTTCCGCATCTTGTCCGTGAGGTTCACCAGCGCGAGGGCCTCCTCCACGCGGTCCCGACGCTCGCCCCGGCCGGCCCCGGTGAGCAGCAGCGGCAACTCCACGTTCTCGAAGGCGTTCAGCACCGGCACCAGGTTGTAGTTCTGGAAGATGAAGCCCACGTGGGCGTTGCGCCAGGCGGCCAGCTGATCGTCGTCCAGGGCGTTCAGCTCGTGGCCGCACACCTCCAGGGAGCCGCCCGTGGGGCGGTCGATGCCCGCCACCAGGTTCAGCAGGGTCGTCTTCCCGCTGCCGGAGGGGCCCATCAGGGCGATGTAGGCCCCCACGGGGACTTCCAGGTCGATGCCCTGGAGCACCGGGATCTCCAGTTCCTCCCGCCAGTAGCTCTTGGCCACGTCGCGCAGGGTGATGATGGGCTCGCCCCCGCCCAGGTCGAAGCGGTCGGTGTTCATCCGTTCTTGACCCTCACCTTGGCGCCGGGCTTCAGGGATTCGGGGGGCGCCACGATCAGCATCGCGTCCCTGGGCAGATCCTTCACTTCCAGCCCAACGGGATTCTCGGCCTGGATGCTCACGAACTTCTGCACCGCCAGGCCATTCTCCACCACCCATGCGAAGGCCTTGCCATCCTGCTTCTTCACCTGCTCACGCCCCAGGACCACCACGTCCTGAAGGTAGGGGTCGCCCAGGAAGGTGACCTTGGCGCCCATGTCCGGCACGAGCAGGGGGTCCTTCTCGACGAAGGCCACACGGACGATGACCACGGCCTTCTGGCGGTTGGAGCTGGGATAGATCTCGCGCAGCCGGCCCTTCAGCACCGAGCGCAGGCCCTGCCCGTCCAGGGCATCCACGCGGATCTCGGCGGGCATGCCCCGTTGCAGCTTGGCGATGGAGGCCTCGTTCACCTCCACCTCCACTTCCAGGGTGTCGAAATCGGCCATGACCAGGACGGCGTTGATGGCATTGGCGCCGCCCGCGCTGCCCGGCGCCACGGTCTCGCCCACCTCGGACAGCTTCTGGGTGACCACGCCGCTGAAGGGCGCCCTCAGCTCCATGCTGTCGAGCAGCGCATTCTGGTAGGCCAGCTGGGCCTCCAGCGTGAGCTTCTGGCTCCGCAGCCGATCCACGGTGGCCGCGTCCTGGATGCCCAGGACGCGCAGCTTCTCCGCCCGGTCCAGGTCCACTTTGGCCTGATCCAGCTGGGCCTGCACCTGATCGCGGGCCGCAGCAAGATCGGGGGACTCCAGCCTCGCCAGGATCTGGCCCTTGACCACTCGGCTGCCCTCCTGCACGCCCAGCCAACTCACCCGGCCAAGCACCTTGCTGGAGAGGGTCGCCCGGGTGCGGGCCACCAGGTAACCGGAGGCGGTCACCATCGGATTCCGCTCCCCCGCCTTGAATACCGTGGGCGCCGACACGGAGACAGACACGGGACCGCCTTTGGCGGCCATCATGGCGCCCAGGGCCCCCAGGCCAAGCAGGCCCAGGACCACCCAACCCCAGGGGAATCGCTTCTTGATCACGGAGGGTTTGCGGGTGCGCGACTCGCTCATGCTCAAGGCTCCAAATATCCAGGTGATGACAGGCTATCCGGGGATCAGGGGCGGCGGAAGCGGTAGTGGCTGACGAACCACTCCGAACCGCCCTGGAAGCCCCACAGCTCGGCGCAGGCCATGAAGAAGATGCGCCACTGCAGGAAGCGCCAGGATGCCTCCGCCCCATAGGTGGCCTGGAACAGGCTGAGGATCTCGTCCCGATGCGCATCCTGGTTGTGCAGCCAGGCCTCCGCCGTGGCCTGGTAGTGGGTGCCGGAGACGCGCCAGTGGTCTTCCAGGTGCAGCTGTTCCTGGAACCGCAGCAAGTAGCCGTCGGCGGGCATGATGCCGCCCGTGAAGAAGTGCTTCGCCATCCAGTCGGAGTCGTCGCGGATCTCGAACGGATAGGTGTACTCCCGGTGGGTGAAGATGTGGACGAACAGCGCGCCCCCGGGCCGCAGCCACTGCGCGATCCGGCCCATGAGCTCCCGGTGGTTTCGCATGTGCTCGAACATCTCGACGCTCACCACACGGTCGTAGCTGCCGGGCGCTTCGAAGGTGGTCATGTCCGCCGTGAGGACCTCCACGTTGGTCAGCCGGCGCTCGGTGGTCCGCGCCAGGATGAAGGCCCGCTGGTCCCGGGAATTCGAGGCTGCAGTGATGCGGCTCGCGGGGAAGTGCTCGGCCATCCACAGGGTGAGGCTGCCCCAGCCACAACCCAGTTCCAGGATGTCCTGGCCATCGGCAAGCTGCGCCCTATCGCACGTGAGGCTCAGCATGGCCTGCTCGGCACGGCCCAAGTCCGTGACACCGGCTTTAAACAGGGCCGAGCTGTATTTCAGGTGTGGCCCCAGCACGAGCTCGAAGAAGCGAGGCGGCACCTCGTAGTGCTGGTCGTTGGCATCCTGCGTGTTCACGGCGATGGGCCCGGTGGACCAAGCGGCCAGGTGGCGCCGGAAGCGCTCGTGGACGGCCTCGACACCGCCCTCGGCCTCGTCTCGCAGGCGCTGGCGGAGCAGCTGCCGGATGCGCCCTCGGATGAGGACATCCGGCACCAGGCCGGCGGTCAGCAGGGTGTCGATCATGGATCCACCTTCCGGGGCCACCAGGGAATGAAGGGCGAGGTCTCCCGCTGGTAGCGGGCATAGTCCTCGGGGCGGCTGCGGAGGCTCTGGGCCTCGGTGTAGGGGATCCCGGTCACCCGCAGGAGGAAGTAGAGGATCAGGGCCGGACACAGGGTCGCCGTCCAGCCCCACGGAGCCGACCAGGCGAGCAGGAGGTAGGCCACCCACAGCAGCCACTCGAAGAAATAGTTGGGATGCCGCGAGTACCGCCAGAGGCCTTCGCGACAGGTGTGACCCGCCGCGGTGCCGCTGGTCTTGAAGCGCCGGAGCTGACTGTCCGCCAGGGACTCGCCGACCCAGGCGCCCAGCCAGAGCAGGGCCGCCGCCCACTCCAGGGAGTGCAGGCCGGGCCTGGGGTTCCAGGCGGCGAGCAGGAAGGGCAGGCCGAGGAGCACGTCCAGCATGGCCTGGCCCTGGAAGAAGGCAAAGAACTTCAGGTCGAGCCCCGTCTGCCAGGCCGCGCGGATGGCCTGGTAGCGGCCATCCTCATGGGGGTCCGTGGCCACGCGATGCCAGAGGTGGAGGCCAAGGCGCAGGCCATGCAGCCCACCCATGAGGCCCACCAGGAACCGGCGTTCCAGGGGCGCCGGGCCGAGCGCCGCCGCGAGCAGCGCCATGATGGCCAGGCCCAGGGCCCAGCCCACATCCACCCAGCCGGCGTTGCGGGTGTGACGCTGCCAGAGCCAGAGGGCCAGCTGCAGCAGACTCAGGATGCCCGCGCCCCAGAGGGCGGCGACCATCACGCAGGCACCTGCTGGAAGCGGCGCGCGGCCCACCGGAACAGAGGCTGCAGGAGCAGCGCCAGGAGTGCCGACCCCAGCGGTGCGGTCAGGCCCCAGGCCACACCGGCATGCCACAGGCTGGTCCAGAACGTGTGCAGGGCCCCCCAGGGGTCGGCCCGGAGGGCGCCGGACAGCACCTCGACCGACAGGGGCAGTCGCGGAGCCCCGAAGAGCTTTTCACCCAGCCGGATGAAGGGGATGAGCAGGAGCAGCTGCAGCGGGTAGGCCAGGTAGTTCGCCACCTGCATCACCACCTGGTTCAGCTTGAAAGCCAGGGCCAGGAAGATGCAGAGCCCCGTGGAGGTGCCCACCAGGGGCGACACCCCCGCGCCCAGACCGAGGGCGAGGCTCCAGGCCATGCGCCCAGGGCTGAGCCCCTGCCTCAGCTGACCGACCAAGGGCTCCCAGAGCCAGCGCCGCAAGCTCATCCGTCCCTCCGCAAGAGCAATGCCTCGACGCCCGCACCGGGCGGCAGGCGGTACAGCTGGATCAGCATGTAGCCCGCCATGGCCAGGTTGCCCAGGGCGAAGAGCAGCAGCAGCCAGAGCAGGCTGCGCCCAAGACTCGCCTCCTTGTAGAGGATCCACAGCCAGAACCACAGGAACCCGAAATAGGCATCACACAGGGTAGCCACGCCCCAGCGATCCGCGAGCAGGCGCTGGAAGCCAACGAGCACGTTGGCGTCGAGGCTGGCCCAGATGGTCACCGCCACCATGGCGACGAACACTGCGATGGAAAACAGCCAGAGGGGGCGCATCACCAGGGCTCATTGAACAGCGGAGCATCGCCCCCAGCCTTGGCCAGCAGCAACTGGGCATCGCCGATGTGGCGCTCGGCGAAGGCGCCTTCACAGTAGGCCAGGTAGTAGTCCCACATGCGGATGAACGCCCCGTCGAAGCCCTGGGCGCGCACGTCCTCCAGCCGGGCATGAAAGGAGTCCCGCCAGGCGTGCAGCGTGTGGGCGTAGTGCAGGCCGATGTCCTCCAGGTGGTGCAGGGTCATGGAGGTGCTGCGTCCGATGGAGGCCACCATGCGCGACACGGAGGCCAGCTCAGCGCCTGGGAAGATGTGCTTCTGGATCCAGTCACTCTGCCTGATGTAGTCGGCAAAGCGCTGCTCGTTCATGGTGATGGTCTGGAGCAGGAAGCGTCCCCCGGGCTTCAAGAGCCGGTCCACGGCACTGAAGTAGGCGTCGTAGAACTCAAGCCCCACGGCCTCGAACATCTCGATGCTCACGGCCTTGTCGAACCGGCCCTCCAGGTGGCGGTAGTCCTCCAACCGCAGGTCGATGCGATCCGCCAGCCCCTCTCGCTGGAAGAGGTCGCGGGCGTACTCGAACTGTTGCCGGCTGATGGTGGTGGTGGTGACCCGGCAGCCGTGGGTGCGGGCCGCATGGAGTGCGAATCCGCCCCAACCAGTGCCGATCTCCAGCAGGTGGTCGCCGGGACCCAACTGGAGCTTGCGGCAGATCAGTTCGAACTTGGCCTGCTGGGCCGCTTCGAGCGATTGACCCGGCGTTTCGAAGACGGCACAGGAGTAGGCCAGCGCGGGGTCGAGCCAGAGGCGGTAGAAGTCGTTGCCCAGGTCGTAGTGGTGGCCGATGTTCCGGCGGGAGCCTTCCACATGGTTGCGGCGGCGACGATGCAGCAGGCGGTTGGCGGCTTTGCCCAGCGTCGCCAGGACGCCTCCATCCTGGTCGAAGGCCGCCATGTTGCGCACGGCGATGCGCACGACGGACACGAGGTCGTCCGTGTCCCACCAGCCCGCCGTGAAGGCCTCACCCAGGCCGATCTCACCATGGAGCAGGCCGGCGCGGAAGGCCCGCGGGTCGTGGATGGACACCCGGGCGCGCAGGTTCGAGTCGGGGTTCCCGAGGGTCACCAACCGCCCATCCACCTCCAAATCCAACCGACCCACCCGGATGTCGGCGAGGGACCTCAGAAGGAGGCGCTGGGCGAGGGAGGGGGTGTCGGCGGCCTCGAAGGACCGGGGTGGGTGAACACCGGCACGCGCTTGATCCATAGCCAGAAAGCCTCCCAATGTATGGCTGTGAGCACCTTGAGGGTCATCCAGGGGAACCGGATGAGGGTTTTCCTTAGGATGCCCGGCGTCCAGGGATGTCTCTGGAGATCGAGGGCAGCGTTGAAAAATAAATCTAGACAGTTAAATTCGGCAATGTGGACTCGCAGCCTGTCTCCCGGGGGCGTGAAGGTCCAGCGGTAGCGGCAGTCCATGGGCATGAAGGGGCTCACGTGGAAGGTCTTGGGCACGTCGAAGCTGACCCCGTTCGGCCCCTGGCGGCCCTCGGCCACGGGCATCCAGTAGGTGTGCCGCTCCCGCCAAGGGGTGTTGCTGACCTGGGCCATGATCAGGGTCAGGCGGCCAGCCCGGTCGTGGCAGTAGAAGTAGCTCACCGGGTTGAAGCAGATGCCCAGGTAGCGCAGGTGGGTCAGCAGGAAGATGGGCCCCTCCGGCAGCTGGTATCCCTTGGCCTCGGCGTCCCGGCGCAGCCGCTCCCGCAGGGGCAGTGTGGGATCCCCGAACTGATCCTCCTCGTGGAAGGCCGCCCAGTTCCACCGTCCATAGCTGAGGAGGCGGGACATGCCGCACAGCTCGGGGATGCGATCCACGTCCAGGAGGGCCATGAACAGCGGATAGGTGAAGGCATGCACCTTGGGCTTCGTGCGCCGGTGGCGGACCTCACCGAGGTAGAGGGCGGGCTCAGGCAGGCTCACCATGCGAAACCCAGGTCACGCGCGACGCGGATTCCAGAACGGACGCCGTCCACTCGGCATCCGCTGCGCGGGTGCGCGAGACCTCGCGCCATGGGGCACCCGTTCACCATGTGACACCCAGGTCACGCGCGACGCGGATTCCAGAACGGACGCCGTCCTCATGAAAGCCGTAGCCCCAGTAGGCGCCGGCATAGTGGGTGCGGCCGTGGAGGGAGGCCGGGCCACTCACCTCGGCCCAGCGCGCCTGGGCTCGGATGGCTTCGCGGGTGAACCGGGGATGCTCGTAGGCATAGCGGCCGGCGATGGCCGCGGGATCCAGCAGATCCTCCGCATGCAGGCTCACGAACCAGTCCTGTTTGGTCCCGAGGGGCTGCAGGCGGTTCATGTGGTAGGTGAGCACCAGGCGCCCGCCATCCCCATGGGCCTTGAAATTCCAGGAGGCCCAGCCGCGCCGGTGGACCGGCAGCAGGGTGGCGTCGCGATGCAGCACGGTGGGGCTCAGGTTGCTGGTGAAGGCGCTGAAAACCTCCCGTTCCTGGGGACTGGCATCCGCAAGCAGGGGCAGCACCTGGTCCCCGTGACAGGCGAAGACCATCTGGTCGAACCGGCGTGTCTCCTGCCCCTCCAGGTACAGGTGGACGGCCCCTTCGGACCGCCGGACGCTGTTGATCCGGGCGCCCGTCACGATGCGCTCCCGGAAGGGCCGGGTGATGGGATCCAGGTAGCGCGAGGTCCCACCGGGGATGGTGCGCCAGGGATGGTGCGTGGTCACGCCGAGGAAGCCGTGGTTATGGAAGAACCGCGCCAGCGTAGCCGCCGGAAAGAGCTCCATGTCCGCCAGGGAGGTGGACCAGACCGCGCCGGCCATGGGGTAGAGGTACTCTGACTTGAACCGCTTGGAAAACCCGTGGCGGGCCAGGTACTCGCCCAGGGTCGGCCCTTCGGCCTCCCGGCTGTCGAGCAGGGTCAAGGCAGTCCGGTTGAAGCGGATGACCTCGGCCCAGAGGCCGAAGAAGCCCGGGTCGACCAGGTGCCGCCGCTCGGTGAACAGGCCATTCAGGCCACGGCTACACCAGGGGTGGGCATTGCCGCTGGCGGCAAAGCTCATGTCGCTGGGACAGGTGTCCATGGCCAGCTCATCCATGAGCCGGAGGAAGTTCGGGTAGTTCACCTGGTTGTGGACGATGAAGCCGGTGTCCACGGCGACGGGACCTTCGGGGGCATCCACCGTGACCGTGTGTGTGTGGCCACCGATCCGGGTCTCCTTCTCGAACACCCATACTTCATGTTTCCTGCTGAGCAGCCAGGCGGCGGACAGCCCTGCGATGCCGGTGCCGATGACAGCGATGCGGCTCATGGCCTGGGGGCCACCACGGTGGAGGCCGGGAAGGGACGGATGTCGCGCACGATGCGCACCCAGCTCAGGATTTTCAGCGCGTAGAAGGTGGGGTCGAACTCCCACCAGCGGATGCCCTGGCGGCAGCTGGCCTGGTAGTGGTGGTGGTTGTTGTGCCAGCCCTCGCCCAGGGTGATGAGGGCCAGCACGAAGTTGTTGCGACTCTGATCCTTCGTGTCGAAACGCCGGGTGCCCCAGACGTGGGTGAGCGAGTTGATGCAGAAGGTCCCGTGCCAGAGCAGCACAGTCGAGATGACGAAACCCCACACGAGCGATTCCCAGGCGCCGATGCCCGTCCAGGCTCCGAAGGCGAAGGTGGCCGTGCCCAGCAGCCAGGGGCAGAGCCAGTGGTAGGCATCCAGGAAGCGCAATTCCGGGAAGCGGCCGAAGTCCTCGATGCTCCGGGTGTCGTAGTGGTCGTGGGCATCCGACAGGATCCACCCCACGTGGGACCACCAGAATCCGTCCGTCACCGGCGAATGCAGGTCCTGGGCCGTATCCGAGAAACGGTGGTGGTGGCGGTGGTGGGCCGCCCACCAGAGCACGCCCTTCTGCGCCGAGGTCTGGGCCACGAAGGCCAGCAGGAACTGAGGGACGCGCCCCAGCTTGTAGGTCCGGTGGCTGAAGTAGCGGTGGTAGCCCGCCGTCACGGCGAACATGCGGATCAGGTAGAGCCCGACGCAGAGCGCCACCAGCTTCCAGGAGAAGGCCAGCCAGACCGCAGTCAGGCAGGCCAGATGCAGCAGCACGAACGAAACCGAGGTGACCGTCACTGCAAAGGGCTTGCGCATGGACCTTCCCGGGGCAGGGATCCAGGGTAGCCCAGGAAAACAGCAGGTCCCGGGCCTGTTCAGAAATTCACGGGATGGTCACGGTCGTGGAGCCGATCCTGGGGGCGGGGCCCATTCGATGCACTCGCCGGTTCGATCCCAGGACGTCAACAAAGCCAGGGGGGCCATGCGGCCCGGGCGGGAATCGAACCGTGCGGCTTTGCCGCCCCGCCTCGCTTCGACGCGCCTGAGGCTCCGCCTCCGCGAGCCGGCGAGCGGGAGCGCCATCCGGTGGAGGGCTCGTCAGGCGGAGGGGCGCGTCTCGGGCGATGCACTCGCTGGTTCGACCCCAGGACGTCAACAAAGCCAGGGGGCCATGCGGCCCCCCTGGCTTTGTTGGTGCACCCGACTGGAATCGAACCAGCGACCTTTGGCTTCGGAGGCCAACGCTCTATCCAACTGAGCTACGGGTACTGCGACCTTCCATCATGGCTTCGAATGGGCTTCGGTTCAAGGTCGGCCTCCGGCCAACGCTCCTCCCCCTGACGGACAGCGCCCCGCGCTGTCCTCCCGCTCCTCGCTCCGCTCGTTCGCGGAGGCGGAGCCTCCCAACTGAGCTACGGGTACTGCGACCTTCCATCATGGCTTCGAATGGGCTTCGGTTCAAGGTCGGCCTCCGGCCAACGCTCCTCCCCCTGACGGACAGCGCCCCGCGCTGTCCTCCCGCTCCTCGCTCCGCTCGTTCGCGGAGGCGGAGCCTCCCAACTGAGCTACGGGTACTGCGACCTTCCATCATGGCTTCGAATGGGCTTCGGTTCAAGGTCGGCCTCCGGCCAACGCTCCCTCAGCCGGGTCCCCCGACCATCCTCCGCCTCACGGACCCGTTGGTCTCGGCGAAGTAGCGGCGGACGCCCAGGGTGATGGCCTCGGCGACCTTGGCGCGGAAGGCGGCGTCCTTCAGTTTCTCTTCCTCTTTCGGATTGGAGATGAAGGCGACCTCGACCAGCACTGCGGGCATGGCGGCCCCGCGCAGGACGATGAAGGGCGCCTGCTTGACGCCCCGTTCCTTGATGCCGGCCAGGCGATTCAGCTGGCCCTGGACGGCCACGGCCAGGCGCTCGGAGTCCTGCAGGAAGGCCTTCTGCGCCAGGTCGTCCAGGATGCTGGCCACCACGCTGTCGGCGCTACCGGGGGCGGCGCCGGCACCCGCGTTCTCCACGGCCACCACGTCCTCGTCGTCGCCCTTGCCCAGGCTCAGGAAGAACACCTCGGAGCCCCGGGCGGCCTTGGCCCGGGCGGCGTTCAGGTGGAGGCTGATGAAGAGGTCGGCCCCCTGGGCATTGGCCACCTTGGCCCGGTCCCAGAGGGGGATGAAGGTGTCGTCGTCCCGCGTGAGCACGGCCTGGAACCCGGCCGATTCCAGCCGGGCGGCCACGGCCTTGCCGATCTCCAGGGCGGCTGTCTTCTCCTTGAGCCCCTTGGGCCCCTTGGCGCCGCCATCATCGCCGCCGTGGCCGGGGTCCACCATCACCTTCAGACGCGGCTGGGGTGCGGCGGGTTTGGGAGTCTGGCCCCAAGCCAGTAGGCTGAAGGTGGCAAGCAGAATGCTCGGGAGTCGGATCATGGCCCAGTCGGTGAAAGGTATGCGGGATCTCTTCGGGGCGGAGCTGCGCTGGTTCCAGCATATCGAGGAAACCGCCCGCCGCGTGTTCGGCCGCCATGGCTACGGTGAGATCCGCACCCCGATCCTCGAGGAGCTGGATGTCTTCAAGCGCAGCGTGGGCGAGAGCTCCGACATCGTGAACAAGGAGATGTACCAGTTCACGGACAAGGGCGGCCGCGAGGTGGTGATGCGCCCGGAGAACACCGCCGGCGTGGTGCGGGCGGCCATCCAGCACAAGCTGCTGCTGAACAACGATCCGGTGCTGTTCTATTACATCGGCCAGCAGTTCCGCTACGAGCGCATGCAGACGGGCCGCTACCGGCAGTTCTGGCAGATCGGCGCCGAGAGCTTCGGCGTGGCCAGCCCTGAATCCGAGGCCGAGAGCCTGCTCATGCTCCACAGCTTCCTCACCGAGCTGGGCCTCAAGAACCTGGTCTTCTCCATCAACAGCGTGGGCACGCCCGAGTCCCGCCCCGCCTTCCACGCGGCCTTCCGGGCCTTCTTCGCCGAGCGCGCCGACCAGTTCTGCGAGGACTGCCACCGGCGCATTGAATCCAATCCGCTGCGCGTGCTGGATTGCAAGAATGAGACGTGCCAGAGGGCGCTGGAAGGCCATCCGGTGCTCACGGACTACCTGGACGAGGGCTCGGCGAAGCACCATGCCCGCCTGAAGGCCCTGCTCACGGAACTGGGCATCCCCTACGAGGAGAATCCCCGCCTGGTGCGCGGTCTGGACTACTACACCCGCACGGCCTTCGAGGTGCTCAGCTCGGACCTCGGCGCCCAGAGCGCCCTGCTGGGCGGTGGCCGCTATGACGGCCTGACCAGGCAGATGGGCGGTCCCGAGGTCCCCGCCTTCGGCTGGGCCATCGGCTTGGATCGTCTGGCCATGGTGCTGCAGCAGGTGCGCGGCGAGGCACCCTTCGCCCCCCCGGCCCTGCTCATCCCCCTGGGCGAAAGGGCCGCCACCGAGGCCCTCAAGCTGGCCCGCCAGCTCTGGGACGCGGGCGTGGCCCTCCAGCTCGAAACCCGGGGTGGAGCCCTCAAGAAGGCCATGGCCTCCGCCAACCGCCTGGGCATCCAGACCGTCCTCATCCTGGGTGATGGCGAACTCGAGAGCGGCACCATCACCGTCAAGCACATGGCCACGGGTGAGCAGGAGACCTGGCCCCTGGGCGAAACGGGCTCGAGGCTGGCCGCCCGCTAGATTCCGAAAGCACCGGTCGGCGCCTGGGATCTTCCCGGCGCCATCCCATCAACCGTCCCGCTGGACCGCCAGGCGCTGACTTGGTAGCCCGTGCCGCCGGAGCGTCGGCCCGGGGCCTCCTGGAGGTCTGCCGCCTGGTAAGGGGGCGGATGGTTTTCCTGGTTCCTTCGGGAAAAAATTCATAATCCATAAAAATTGTGTTTTTGCCGGAAAACAACCATCATCATACTGCTCATCCCTGCCCTCCATGGGGCCCAGAACCATTCCAACCACCTACCAATCAAACCAATGGAGCGCCCATGTCGCTGCCAAAGATCCTCCTTCTTGCCTGCCTGATCCTGACCTCCACCTGGGCCCAGGCCGGGCCCAAACCCGAGCGGCCCATCAAGCTCGTCCAGCAGCATGCGGACCGCCAGGCACTGTCCAGCCACCTGCGCAACCTCGGCTTCAAGGCCCGCGGCGGGGTCGACAAGGCCACCACCGATCGGGACGAGGCGGAGAACCGCTCCTTCCCCCACTTCTCGTCCTCGTTCAGCACGGGTGGCACGGCCTACCCCTTCACCATGGTGGGGTATGCCCCCAAGTCGGGGCGCGCGGCCTCGATCAAGTCGGTGATCGTGCCGCTGCGCATGAACTTCAACTGGTTCGGCGCCAACTACGACGTGAACCACAGCTTCGAACCCGCCCCGGCGGTGGCCAACATCGTGGGTTCCCCCATGTACGTTCCGGCGCAGTTCCCCAATGGCTTCGGCCAGTTCGGCGACCAGATGCAGCGGGCCGCGTTCTGGAATCGCATGGACCATGACCACAACTGGCATGTGCGGATGGCCGCACCGGTCGTGGCCAAGACCGTGGACATCTACGTGACGCCCGAGACGGGTTCGCTCTATCAGGATGCGGACGGCAACTTCTTCGGGGACGTGCTGATCGATTTCATGGACGCCCAGGTCCAGACCATCCTCCAGTTCCTCAACCTCGATGCCGACACCCTGCCGATCTTCGTGACCGATGGCGTCACCGCCGAGGCCCTGGGTTACCACACGGCCTATCCGGTCGCCGGAAACCTGCTGCAGACCTACATCTTCACCTCCTGGCTCGATCCCGCCCTGGTCAGCCCGCTCTTCGCCGACGTGAGCACCTTCAACCACGAGCTGGCCGAGTGGCTCAACGATCCCTTCGTCAACAACGTGACGCCCACCTGGGCCTATCCGCCCCAGAGCGATCCGGCCACGGTCTGCTCGGGGAATCCCTTCCTCGAAGTGGGGGATCCACAGGGAAATGGCCCCACCTATGCTGATTTCCCGACGGCCCTGGTGACCCTGCATGGCGTCACCTACCATCTGCAGCAGGTGGTGCTCTGGCAGTGGTTCGCGGACGAGGTGCCCTCCAGCGCCTTTGGTGGCTGGTATACCTTCCCGATGCCCAGCTCGCTCCAGGTCCCGGCCGTCTATTGCCAGTAGGCTGTCTCATAACCACTAATGACGATAATAAATACAGCGGCGGTGGCCAAATCCTGACCACCGTGGTAAGGTAAAGCCTTCGTGATCGCAGGCGACCCCCGGTCTCCGCCTCTTCTCAGTCCGAATCCCCCTTTCTTGCCCTGACCGGGCCCCCGGAACACCTTCTGCGGGCGGGCCCATTCAGGAGCAAGCCATGTCCTTCGAATCCCTCGGGCTGCTGCCCGAGCTCCTGCGCGCCGTGCGCGAGCAGGGCTACGAAACCCCCACCCCCATCCAGGCCCAGGCGATCCCCCTGGTGCTGGAGGGTCGCGACCTCATGGGCCGCGCCCAGACCGGCACCGGCAAGACCGCCGGCTTCACCCTGCCCCTGCTGCAGCGCCTGGCGCCGCACGCCAGCAGCTCGGCCTCGCCTGCGCGCCATCCCATCCGCGCCCTCATCCTCACCCCCACCCGCGAGCTGGCCATGCAGGTGGAGGAGAGCGTCCGCACCTACGGCAAGTACATCCCCCTGCGCTCCACCACCATCTTCGGCGGCGTGAACATCAACCCCCAGACCAAGGCGCTGCGCGCCGGCGTCGAGATCCTCGTGGCCACGCCCGGGCGCCTCCTGGACCACCAGGGCCAGGGGAACCTGAACTTCAGCCAGCTGGAAGTCCTGGTGCTCGATGAGGCGGACCGCATGCTCGACATGGGCTTCATCCGCGACATCCAGAAGATCCTCGCCCTCCTCCCCGCGAAGCGGCAGACCCTGCTCTTCTCGGCCACCTTCACGGACGAGATCAAGCAGCTGGCTTCCAAGTTCCTGAAGACCCCAGCCACGGTGCAGATCACCCCCCAGAACACCGCCGCCGAGCTGGTGCGCCAGGTCGTGCATCCCGTGGACCGCGAGCGCAAGCGCCACCTGCTGGCCCACCTGATCACCAGCCGCAAGCTGGAGCAGGTGCTGGTCTTCACCCGCACCAAGCACGGCGCCAATCGCCTCTCCGAGCAGCTCGACAAGGACGGCATCAGCTCCATGGCCATCCATGGCAACAAGAGCCAGCCCCAGCGCATCAAGGCCCTGGAGGACTTCAAGAAGGGCGCCGTCCGCGTGCTCGTGGCCACCGATATCGCCGCCCGCGGCCTGGACATCGACATGCTCCCCCACGTGGTCAACTACGAGCTGCCCCAGGTGCCCGAGGACTACATCCACCGCATCGGCCGCACCGGCCGGGCCGGCAGCGAGGGCGAGGCCCTCTCCCTGGTCTGCGTGGACGAGCACGGCCTGCTCCGCGACATCGAGAAGCTGCTCCGCAAGGAGCTGCCCAAGGACGTCGTCACCGGCTACGCCCCGGACCCCAGCATCCCCGCCGAGCCCATCCAGACCGGTCGGCAGGGGGGTAGTGGCCGTGGCCGCGGTCCAGCCCGTCCAGCCCGTAGCAGCTCGGCTCCCGCGCCCCGCGGTGAGCGGGGCCGCCATCCCTCCCGCCCTGGCGCCCGGGGGAAATAGGTCAGACCGCTATACCACTTGACGCGAGGCTTGAAAGGCTCCAAGATTCTTGCTTATGCAAGAACCCATGCCCGACACCCTCACCCAGGCCAGCCTCGGCACCCTCGCCGCCGCCGTCCGCCGCCGCCTGAAACACGTGGTGGGCGCGCGTCTCGTCCCATTCAGCCTCACAATCCAGCAGGCCTGGGTCATGCTGGTCCTGCTGGAGCAGGGTCCCTCCTCTCTGCATCCGCTGGCGCAGCAGGTGTGGATGGATGACCCCACCGCCAGCCGCGTGGTGAAGGCCATGGTCGGCCGGGGGCTCCTGCGCACCCAGCCGGACCCCCGGCACGGCCGACGCATCCTCATCAGCCTGACGCCCGAAGCGCTGCCCATGGCCCAGGGGGTCCAGCAGATCGTGGCCGGGATCCGGGCCAGCCTCGTGCAGGGCCTGAGCCCGGCCCAACAGGAGCTGCTGCGGGAGGGCCTGCTCTCCATGATCGCCAACCTGGACGAGATGTCCGCCGATTCCGCCGATCCGGCCGCTGCGGCTTCGTAACCCGGCCCTGGCTTCCGACCCCATCCCATTTCCCCTTCCCGGAGGTGCCATGCGTGTCCCAGCTGCCCTCGTCCTCGCCCTGGCCCTGGCCGCACCGCTGGCCGCCCATGCCAAGCATCAGGCCGCGCCACCGGCCGAGGCCCCCAAGATCCACAAGGTGGAGAAGGTCGCCGAAAACGTCTACTGCATCTTCGGCCAGGGCGGGAACATCGGCCTCATCGTCACCACGAAGCACGCGGTGCTCATCGATGACCAGTTCGAGCGACTGGTGCCCGGCCTGCTCGAGGCCGTCCACACCGTCACGGACAAGCCCATCAAGTACCTCATCAACACCCACGGCCATCCCGATCACGTGGGGGGCAACGTGGTGCTGGAGAAGCAGGTGTCGGCCATCATCGCCCACGCCAATGTCCGCAAGCGCATGGTCCTCGCCCAGGCCAAGCTCGATCCCGCCAAGCAGGGCGGCCTGCCTGAGCTGGCCCTGGGTTCCGAGGACACGAAGGAGCGGGCCCGCCTGAACCTCCACCTGGATGACGCGGAGATCCACCTGCTGCACCTGGGGCCCGGCCACACGGACGGCGACGTCATCGTGGGGATCCCGTCGGTGCTCGTGATGCACATGGGCGATCTCTTCTTCCTGGGCATGCTCCCCTACATCGACGTGGAGAGCGGCGGCAGCTTCGATGGCCTTGCCGCCCAGATCTCGTCGGTGGCCTCCTGGCTGCCCGAGGGCGCCCGCATCATCCCCGGCCACGGCCCCGTCTGCGGCAGGAAGGAACTGCTCCGCTACCGCGACTTCCTCCAGGCCGTGCAGGCCCACGTGAAGGCCAACCCCGCCAAGGATGCCGCCGCGCTGGCCGCCTCCTTCGACCGGACCGCCTGGCCGGAGTGGAAGCCCCGGGCGGATTTCGTCACCTGGGAGACCCTCTTCTCCGTGGCCTCGGGCAAGGGCCCCGGCCGCGTCGCCCGTCCCTGAACCCCGCCCGACAGCCCGGATTCCCCATGAACATGTCTGAAGCCACTTCCACCGAACAGGCCACCAGCCGCCCGGCCCTCCTGCGCGGCTGGCGCCCCTGGGCCATCGGCGGAGCCGTCCTGCTGTGCGGATGGTTCCTCTTCGGCCGCGGCGGGAAGAAGGATCCTGCCGCGAATGGCGCTGGCCGCCCCGTCCCCGTGGCCGTGGCCCAGGCCCGCAAGGGCGACATGGCAGTCCACCTCACGGGCCTCGGCACCGTCACGGCCATGAACAGCGTCACCGTGAAGAGCCGGGTGGACGGCCAGCTGGTGCGCATCGACTTCACCGAGGGCCAGATGGTGAAGGAAGGCCAGCTCCTCGCCGAGATCGATCCGCGGCCCTTCCAGGTCCAGCTCATGCAGGCCGAAGGCCAGTACGCCAAGGACCAGGCCGCCTTCCAGAACGCCGCCGCAGACCTGAGGCGCCTGCAGGGCCTCGTGCAGCAGGGCATCATCTCGCGGCAGCAGCTGGACACCCAGAGCAGCGCCGTGACCCAGTTCGAAGCGGCCCTCAAGTCCGACCAGGCCCAGGTGGAGAGCGCCAAGCTCAACCTCGTCTACAGCCGCATCACCGCGCCCATCGCGGGCCGGGTGGGGTTGCGCCTCGTGGATGCCGGCAACATGATCCGCGCCACCGATGCCAACGGCCTCGCCACCATCGCCCCCGTGCAGCCCATCAACGTGGTCTTCGCCGTGCCCGCCGACAGCATCCAGAAGGTGCTGGGCCAGAGCGCCAAGGGCGGGAAGCTGCCCGTGGAGGCCTGGGACCGCGACCTCAAGTCGCGCCTCGCCCTGGGGTCGCTCTCGGCCATCGACAACCAGGTGGACACCACCACGGGCACCGTGCGGCTCAAGGCCCTCTTCGCCAACGAGGATCGCATCCTCTTCCCCAACCAGTTCGTGAACGCCCAGCTCCTGGTGGACACCCTGAAGGGCGTGGTCATCGTGCCCACCGCCGCCATCCAGCGCGGGCCGCAGGGGGCCTTCCTCTACGTGGTGAAGGCCGACAGCACCGTGGACCTCCGCATCATCGAGGTGCAGGGCACCGATGGCGACGAGTCGGCCGTGGTCAAGGGGCTCGCCGGCGGCGAGACCATCGTCATCGACGGCCTCGAGAAGCTGCGCCCCGGCAGCAAGGTCGCCCTGCCCAAGCCTCCCGCCGCGAAGGGCTGAGGCGATGCGCGCACCGGCCTATCGCCTCTGCGAATCACAACAAGAAATCAAAAAGTTGGAACCGCAGATGTCGCAGATTTCGCAGATGGGCACCGACCCAACGCGCCTGAGCCTCCATTCGAGCGCTCGAATCCCATTTATCAATCTTTGCGAATCAGTGAAATCTGTGGACCCATCCTTTTATCTGCGTCATCTGCGACATCTGCGGTTTCCAGCTTTTAACCGGAGTTGTCAGTGAATCCCTCCAAGCCCTTCATCCTCCGGCCCATCGCCACCTCGCTGCTGATGGCGGGGCTGCTGCTGGTGGGCCTCCTGGCCTTCCGGCAGCTGCCGGTCTCCGCCCTGCCGCAGGTGGACTACCCCACCATCCAGGTGGTCACCTTCTACCCCGGCGCCAGCCCGGACGTCATGGCCTCGGCCATCACCGCCCCGCTGGAACGCCAGTTCGGCCAGCTGCCGGGCCTGAACCGCATGTCCTCCACCAGCTCCGGCGGGAGCTCGGTCATCACCCTCCAGTTCGTGCTGGACCTGAACATCGACGTGGCGGAGCAGCAGGTCCAGGCGGCCGTGAACGCCGCGGGCACCTACCTGCCCACGAACCTGCCGAATCCCCCCATCTACAGCAAGATCAACCCGGCCGACGCGCCCATCCTCACCCTGGCACTCACATCCAAGACCCTGCCCCTGTCCAAGGTCGAGGACTTCGCCGACACGCGGCTGGCCCAGAAGATCTCGCAGCTGCCGGGTGTTGGCCTCGTGAGCATCAGCGGAGGGCAGAAGCCCGCCGTGCGCATCCAGGCCAATCCCGCGGCCCTCGCGGCCAACGGGCTCACCCTCGGCGACGTGCGCACGGCCGTGGCCACCAGCAACGTGAACCAGGCCAAGGGCAGCTTCGACGGCCTGCGCCAGGCCTACGCCATCGGCGCCAACGACCAGCTGCTCACCAGCGAGGACTACCGGCCCCTCATCGTGGCCTACAAGAACGGCGCCCCCGTCACCATCGCCGAGATCGCCACCGTCAGCGACGACGTGGAGAACGCCCGCCTGGCTGCCTGGATGGGTACGGGCCAACCCACCGAGAAGGCCGCCTCCGCGGGCGCACCCGACCAGACCGTCCAGGTGCCGGCCGTCATCCTCAACATCCAGCGCCAGCCCGGGGCCAACATCATCGCGGTGGTGGACCGGGTGAAGGACCTGATGCCCCAGCTGCGGGGCTCCCTGCCCGCCGCCGTGGAGCTGACCGTGCTCACGGATCGGACCGTGACGATCCGCGCCTCCGTGGAGGACGTGGAGTTCGAGCTGATGCTCACCATCGCCCTGGTGGTGATGGTGATCTTCCTCTTCCTACGGACCCTGGCCGCCACCATCATCCCCAGCGTGGCCGTGCCGCTCTCCCTGGTGGGCACCTTCGGCGTGATGTACCTGCTGGGCTACAGCCTCAACAACCTCACGCTCATGGCCCTCACCATCTCCACGGGCTTCGTGGTGGACGACGCCATCGTGATGATCGAGAACATCATGCGCTACATCGAGGAGGGCGAGTCCCCCCTCCAGGCGGCGCTGAAGGGCTCGGAGCAGATCGGCTTCACCATCCTGTCCCTGACGGTCTCGCTCATCGCCGTGCTCATCCCCCTGCTCTTCATGGGCGACATCGTGGGCCGCCTCTTCCGCGAGTTCGCCGTCACCCTCAGCGTCACCATCCTGGTCTCGGCCGTCGTCTCCCTGACGCTCACGCCCATGATGTGCGCCAAGCTGCTCAAGCACACCCCCCCCGAGGAGCAGGGCCGCTTCTACCAGTCCTCGGAGCGGATCTTCCAGCGGGTCATCGCCTTCTACGGCCGGACGCTCACCTGGGTGCTCCAGCACCAGACCGGCACCCTGATCGTGGCCGTGGCCACCCTGGCCTCCACCGTGCTGCTCTACATCGCCGTCCCCAAGGGCTTCTTCCCCGTGCAGGACACGGGCGTCATCCTCGGCATCTCCGAGGGGCCGCAGACGGTCTCGTTCTCCGCCATGGCCGAGCGGCAGCAGGCCCTCTCCACCGAGATCCTCAAGGATCCGGCCGTGGCGAGCCTCTCCTCCTTCATCGGCATCGACGGCACCAACACCACCCTCAACAGTGGCCGCATCCAGATCAACCTGAAGCCCCTCGATGAGCGTGGCCTCAGCGCCAGCGAGGTCATCCACCGGCTCCAGCCCCAGCTGGCCAAGGTCGAGGGCATCCGGCTCTACCTCCAGCCCGTGCAGGACCTCACGGTGGAGGATCGCGTCAGCCGCACCCAGTACCAGTACACGCTGGAGGACGCGGATGCGAAGGAACTGGGCGAGTGGGTGCCCCGCTTCGTGACGCGGCTCTCGGCCCTTCCCGAGCTACGGGACGTGGCCAGCGACCAGCAGAACGCGGGCCTCCAGGTGCGGGTCACCCTCGACCGCACCACGGCCTCCCGCCTGGGCATCACCCCCCAGATGCTGGACGACGCCCTCTACGACGCCTTCGGCCAGCGGCAGGTCTCCACCATGTTCACCCAGCTGAACCAGTACCGCGTGGTGCTGGAGGCCCGGCCCGGCCAGTACCAGCGCCCCGAGGATCTCCAGAACATCTACGTGCGCTCCGCCTCCGGGGGGTCCGTGCCCCTCAGCGCCTTCACCCGCCTCGAGACCATCACCGCTCCCCTGGCCATCAACCATCAGGGCCAGTTCCCCACGGCCACCGTGTCCTTCAACCTCGCCCCCGGCGTCTCTTTGGGCGATGCCGTGAAGGCCGTGAACCAGGCCCGCCAGGAGCTGGACCTGCCCCCCAGCATCAAGGCCGGCTTCCAGGGCACGGCCCAGGCCTTCGGGGCCTCGCTGACGAACACGCCCCTGCTCATCCTCGCCGCAGTGCTGACGGTCTACATCCTGCTGGGCGTGCTGTACGAGAGCTACATCCATCCCATCACCATCCTCTCGACCCTCCCCTCGGCCGGCGTGGGCGCCCTGCTCTCGCTCATGCTCTGCCGCACGGACTTCAGCGTCATCGCCCTCATCGGCATCATCCTGCTCATCGGCATCGTCGAGAAGAACGCCATCATGATGATCGACTTCGCCCTGGAGGCCGAGCGCAAGGGCGGCCTGCCCCCGGAGGAGGCCATCTACCAGGCCTCCCTGCTGCGCTTCCGGCCCATCATCATGACCACCATGGCCGCCATGCTGGGCGGCGTGCCCCTGGCCCTGGGCAGCGGCGTGGGCGCCGAGCTGCGGCGGCCCCTGGGCATCGTCATCGTGGGCGGCCTCATCTTCAGCCAGGTGCTGACCCTCTACACCACGCCCGTGATCTATCTCGCGTTTGACCGCCTCGCGCGACGCGCACGCCGCTGGCGCGGCGTGCGGGAAACTGCGCCTGCGGCGCAGGAATCATGAGCATTTCAACACCCTTCATCCGCCGCCCGGTGGCCACCACGCTGCTGACGGTGGCCCTGGCCCTGCTGGGCGCCATCGCGTACCAGTTCCTGCCGGTATCGCCCCTGCCCCAGGTGGAGTTCCCCACCATCCAGGTCTCCGCCGGCCTGCCCGGGGCCAGCCCCGAGACCATGGCCTCCTCCGTGGCCACGCCCCTGGAGCGGCAGTTCGGCCGCATCGCCGGCATCACCGAGATGACCTCGGCCAGCGCCCTGGGCGGGACCAGCATCACGCTCCAGTTCGACCTGGGCCGCAACATCGACGCCGCGGGCCGCGACGTGCAGGCGGCCATCAACGCCGCCCGGGGCGACCTGCCGGCCAACCTGCCGAACAATCCCTCCTATCGGAAGGTGAACCCCGCGGATTCGCCGATCATGCTGCTGGCCCTCACCTCGAAGCTGATCCCGCGGGAGCGCATGTACGACATCGCCTCCTCCGTGCTCCAGCAGAAGCTGTCGCAGGTCCAGGGCGTGGGCCAGGTGGGCATCTTCGGCGGCGCCCTGCCGGCGGTGCGGGTGGACGTGAACCCCGCCCTGCTGAATGCCCAGGGGCTCGCCCTGGACGACGTCCGCATCGCCATCGCCGCGGCCAACCTGAACCGCCCCAAGGGCGACCTGTCCGATGGCAAGAGCACCTGGTCCATCGCCACCACGGACCAGATGATGAACGCGGCGGACTACCAGCCGCTCATCCTCCGCTACCGCAACGGCAGCGCCGTCCGCCTGTCCGACGTGGCCCAGGTCACGGATTCCGTGGAGAACGTCCGCAACAGCGGCCTGTCCAATGGCGTGCCGGCCATCATCGTGCCCATCTTCCGCCAGCCGGACGCCAACATCATCGAGACCGTGGATCGGGTGAAGGCCATCCTGCCCCAGCTCCAGGCCTCCCTGCCGCCCACCATCGACCTGAAGGTGCTCATCGATGCCACGCGCACCATCCGGGCCTCGGTCAAGGACGTGCAGCTGGCCCTGACCATCTCGATCCTGCTGGTCATCCTCGTGGTCTTCGTGTTCCTCCGCAGCGTGCGGTCCACGCTCATCCCCAGCGTGGCGGTGCCCATTTCGCTCATCGGCACCTTCGGCGCCATGTACCTCCTGGGCTACACCATCGACAACCTGTCCCTGATGGCCCTCACGGTGGCCACGGGCTTCGTGGTGGACGACGCCATCGTGGTGGTGGAGAACATCACCCGGCACCTGGAGAACGGGATGCAGCCCATGGAGGCCGCCCTGCACGGCGCCAAGGAGATCGGCTTCACGGTGATCTCCATCAGCATCTCGCTCATCGCCGTGTTCATCCCCATCCTGATGATGGGCGGCATCGTGGGCCGGCTCTTCCGGGAGTTCGCCGTCACCCTTTCGGTGGCCATCGTGATCTCCATGGTGGTGTCCCTCACCACCACGCCCATGATGTGCTCGCGGATCCTGCGCCCCCACTCGGAGGAGAGGCATGGGCGGGTCTTCCAGGCCAGCGAGCGGATCTTCCAATGGATCATGGGTCACTACGAGGCCTCGCTCACCTGGGTGCTCCGCCACCAGAAGGCCACCCTGATCGTCGCCCTCAGCACCATGGCCGCCACCGTGGGCCTCTACATCGCCATCCCCAAGGGCTTCTTCCCCCAGCAGGACACAGGCCGGGTGACCGGCTCCATCCAGGCCGCCCAGGACATCTCCTTCGTCGGCCTCGAGAAGCTCATGACCCAGTACGTGGCCATCGTGCAGGCCGACCCGGCCGTGGAGAACGTCACCGCCTTCATCGGTGGTGGCAACACGGGGCGGATGTTCGCCGCCCTCAAGCCCAACGACCAGCGCAAGGACACGGTGGACCAGATCATCGCCCGGCTGCGCGGCAAGACGGCCCACATCGTCGGCGGCACCCTCTTCATGCAGCCGGTGCAGGATCTCCGCCTGGGCGGCCGGCCCTCCGCCACCCAGTACCAGTACACCATCCAGGGCGATGATGCCCGGGAGCTGTTCGACTGGGCCCCCAAGGTGCTGCAGAAGCTCCGCACCGTCCCCCAGCTGACGGACGTGAACTCGGACCTCCAGAACAAGGGCCTGGAGGCCTCCCTGGTCATCGACCGCGCCACGGCCTCACGGCTGGCCATCACGCCCCAGGCCATCGACAACACGCTCTACGACGCCTTCGGCCAGCGGCAGGTCTCCACCATCTACACCGCCCTGAACCAGTACCACGTGGTCATGGAAGTGGACTCGCCCTTCATGCAGACGCCGGACGGGCTGCGCCACACCTACGTCCGCTCCGCCACCGGCAACCTGGTGCCCCTGAGCGCCTTCACCACCCTGGAGCGGCGCAACACGGCCCTCTCCGTGAACCACCAGGGCCAGCTGCCCTCGGTGACCCTTTCTTTCAACCTGCCCCTGGGCGTGGCCCTGGGCGATGCCGTGGCGGCCGTCGACAAGGCCGAGCAGGAGATCCACCTGCCGGGCACCATCCGGGGCAGCTACATGGGCACGGCCCAGGCCTTCCGGGCCTCCCTGGCCAACCAGCCCCTCCTGGTGGCTGCGGCCCTGCTGGTGGTCTACATCGTGCTGGGCATGCTCTACGAGAGCCTCATCCACCCGCTGACCATCCTCAGCACCCTGCCCTCGGCGGGCGTGGGCGCCCTGCTGGCCCTCATGGCCTGCCGCACGGAGCTGACGGTCATCGCCTTCATCGGCATCATCCTGCTCATCGGCATCGTTAAGAAGAACGCCATCCTCATGATCGACTTCGCCATCGAAGTGGAGCGGCGGGAGGGGCTCACGCCGGAGCGGGCCATCTTCCAGGCCTGCCTCCTGCGCTTCCGGCCCATCACCATGACCACCATGGCGGCCCTGCTGGGCGGCCTGCCCCTGGCCATCGGCATGGGCACCGGCTCCGAGCTGCGGCGCCCCCTGGGCATCGCCATCGTGGGCGGCCTGCTCGTCAGCCAGCTCCTGACCCTCTACACCACGCCCGTCATCTACCTCTACATGGATCGGGCGCGGCTGCGCTGGGAGCGGTTCCGGGCTGCCCGGCGACCTGCGCCAGCCCTGGGGAAAGCACCTGTGGGCTGAAAGCCTGGAACCGCGAATGGCGCGAATCGCCCTTCGGGCGCGCGGATGGCGAACGGGTGGGTTCCCCGCCTCCGCTCACGGGGCGGATTCGCCGGCTCTCAAAGGACGGCGGCACCGCCCCGTGAGCGGCCAGCCACGCAGAGCGCGGCTGGGGGCCGCAGGCCCAGGCGGACCATCACCGCCGCATTCGCGCCCATTCGCGTCATTCGCGGTTTCATCTTTCTCCGCGTCTTCTGTGAATTTCCCTGCCTTCCGTGGCCAGCCTTTCTTGCCGCCCCTCGCCAAGATCCTTTTGCCCCGCTTGAGCCCAGGGCCCCCGGATGCGATCCTGTAGGGCTATGAAACTCGATCGGCTCGGCGACTTCCAACGCACCCACCGCAACGGCGACCTGCGCCTCGACCACGCGGGCCAGACCGTGCGCCTGCTCGGCTGGTGCCGCCGCGTGCGCAACCTCGGGTCGCTGGTCTTCCTGGATCTCCGCGACCGCTGGGGCCTGGTGCAGCTGGTGGCCAACGAGGAGACCGCCGATCCCGAGCTGCTGGCCAAGCTCAAGGCCGTGCGCAGCGAATTCGTGCTGGCCGCCGAGGGCGTGGTGGCCGAGCGCGAGAGCAAGAACCCCCACATGGCCACGGGTGACGTCGAGATCCGCCTCACGGGCCTGCGCATCCTGAACACCGCGGCCACCCTGCCCTTCCCCCTGGAGGACGAGGGCGTGGGCGAGGACCTGCGCCTCACCTACCGATTCCTGGACCTGCGCCGCGAACACCTGCAGCGCAACATGGTGCTCCGCAGCGAGACCTCCAACATCGTCCGCAACTACTTCCGGAAGCACGATTTCATCGAGGTCGAGACGCCCATCCTCGGCAAGTCCACGCCGGAAGGCGCCCGGGACTACCTGGTGCCCAGCCGCGTGCACGCGGGCGAGTTCTTCGCCCTGCCCCAGAGCCCCCAGCTCTACAAGCAGATGCTCCAGGTCTCGGGCTTCGAGCGCTACGTGCAGATCTGCCGCTGCTTCCGGGACGAGGACCTGCGCGCCGACCGCCAGCCCGAGTTCACCCAGATCGACGTCGAGATGAGCTTCGTGCGCCAGGAGGACATCCAGGATCTGATCGAGGGCCTGATGGTGGAGCTCTGCCCCCTGGTGGGCCAGCACCCCGTCGCCCCCTTCCCGCGCCTGACCTACCAGGACGCCATGGAGTGGTACGGCTCCGACAAGCCCGACCTACGCTGCAAGGTCAAGATCCAGGACGTGACGGGCCTGTTCGCCGGCAGCGAGTTCAACCTGTTCCGCGCCGCCGCCGACTCCCAGGGCCAGCGCCGGGTGCGCGGCCTCTTCCTGCCCGGCGAGGCCGCCGGGGCGTACAGCCGCAAGCAGCTCGACGAGCTGCAGGAGACCGCCAAACAGCTGGGCGCCGGGGGCCTGCCCTACGCCAAGTGGGGCAAGGACGGCCTGGCCTCCAGCTTCAAGAAGTTCATCAACCCCGAGTTGGAAGCCGAACTCAAGGCGACCCTGGGCGTCAGCGGAGAAGGCCTGGCCATCTTCGCCGTGGGCACCGACGACCAGACCTCCCGCGTGCTGGGCGACCTGCGCCTGCGGCTGGCCCGGGCCCTGGGCCTGGTGGACACCTCTGCCTTCGAGTTCCTGTGGGTGGTGGACTTCCCCCTCCTCCAGTGGGACGAAGGGGACCAGCGCTTCGTGGCCTGCCACCACCCTTTCACCAGCCCCCATCCCGACGACCTGGACCTGCTGCAGTCCAACCCCGGGGCCTGCCGCGCCGTGGCCTACGACCTGGTGCTCAACGGCTACGAGCTGGGCGGCGGCAGCATCCGCATCCACGACGCCGAAACCCAGAGCCTCATCTTCCGCACCATCGGCATCAGCGAGGCGCAGGCCCGGGCCAAGTTCGGCTACCTGCTGGATGCCCTGGCCTTCGGCGCCCCGCCCCACGGCGGCCTGGCCCTGGGCCTGGACCGCCTCGTCATGCTGCTGGCGGGCGAGGAGAACATCCGCGAGGTCATCGCCTTCCCCAAGACCGCCCAGGCCCGCTGCCTCATGACGGACGCCCCCAGCCCCGTGGACGAACGCCAGCTGCGCGACCTGCACCTGTTGCAGGACACCAAGCAGACCTACCGGGTGGGCGCCGTGTTCTTCGAGAGCGCCGAGGGCGGCAACACCGAGCTGCGCGGGCAGGCCCTGCAGCAGCTCAGCCAGCTCACGCCCCGCCAGACCCAGGGCCTGGTCACCCTCGACGGGCAGGGCCAGATCCTGGATGCCCAGACCCTGAGCGGACCCACCTTCGAGTTCTGAGACCCCCTTCGCCGCAAGGAAGCCCATGACCACGCCCGGAAAGCCCCCCAAGAAGGTCAAAGAGAAGCGGCAGACTCCGGCGGAGCGCCAGGAGGCCATGCGCTACAACCACATGATGTACGGCCCCACCGCCGGCGAGCTGCGGCCCGCCGCCAAGAAGGTCAACTACGGCGGCGCCTACCTCAGCCACCCCAAGTTCCAGACCCTGATCACCGCCCTCAAGAAGGGTACGGCCTTCAGCTTCGACGTCACGGACAAGGGCAAGGTCTGCGCCATCGCCACCGACGGCGCCCACATCTCCTTCGACGGCCGCGTGATCTTCTACTCCCGGGCCCTGAACAAGCACGAGGACAACCTGCTGCTGGACCGCGAAGTCACCGTCCAGCTCCAGACCATCGACGCCCTGGTCCACCTGGTCTTCGCCGTCGTCCGAGCCCTCCCCGAGCTGGGCGCCCCCCCCTTCGCCTACCAGGCCCGCCAGTTCTTCCTGGGCGCCGAAACCCTCGAAGCCGGCATCCCCGACCAGGGCCCGAACCTGCTGCTGGGGTCGTTCAAGCACAGCAAGGTTGTTGAGAAGGGACGGAAGTAGCCTGATTGCCTGTCCAACCTCAGAGGGGGACGGAATGGGCCATATCCAGGACCTCATCGCCTTGCACGAAGCCGAAGCAAGCCCTCACGGCAACCTGATCGACCATATGGGGCTTTTCATGACCGACAGGGAGCGGTTGCCCAGGGGTCCAAGACGTGGTCCCGGCGTTATTGGTTGCACCAACTAATATGGAAATTCCGGCTTTTGAATTCTGACAGAAAATGAGAGAGCTGCTTTTTTATATTCAAATAGCCCGGCCTTAAGGAATACCTTACATGCGGACATTTTTCCATTCAACCCATATACAACAATCTTTATCGCATCTATTTCGTGTTCCCTAGTGTAATACTGAATCCAAAAACCATCTCCATTGCCAAAAACACCACCTTTAATTGGATTATCCTCCTGAACGATCTGAATATCTTCACCAGTCACTGAATTCCAAATATGAGCATATTTTTCGAGTGATCCGAATTCCGCTCCCCATATAAAGAAGGATGTCTTGTTGTTAAATGAGGTAAATTCTCCAGAAAATAATGAAGATTTTTTCAAAATTTCACCATCTACGCTAACTCGATAAAGTCTTTTAAGAGTTACATTCCCATTATCCTTTTCTTTATAAACAACCAGATTCTTGTTGATATCTGTTGAAATAATTTTAATAACTCCATTGCCTGGCAATTCTACATCAATAAATCGAGGAACCATTTGTGGTGTTGGCCTCTTTGCCTCCTTGGAGAAAACTGGGTTTGCTGAGAGCAAGAATAATAAACCAACGGTAGTTCTACGCAGAAAATCTTGAAATCTCATGGCCCCTCCAACTTTAGTCCATTGTCGAAAAAAACGGTATTATTCTTCATTTTTTGATTACCCAGTCATCACCACAATGCGGCTTGGGATGGGAAGGCCCGGTTTCTCCATAAATACAGCTTCGAACACCATTGGTAAGAGGTGAATCCCCTGAAGGCTTAATTAATTTGCCTTTTGAATCCCACTCCATGTGGTGGTCATGCATCCCTGTGGCGTGCCCATTTGTTGGCGAAGCCATGGTTCCAAGAACATCCCCGACATGAACAACAGTCCCCTTCGGTGGATTGCTCCCAGGTGTCATGTGCCCATCAAGGGTTGGTTTTTCTTTCCCGCTCACTACCACGCGATACCATGCGCCAGCCTTTTTCCCACGGTGCGCTTTTTGGTTCTGCCAGCCAACTTTTGTAATTTCCCCATCAGTGACCGCGTGAACAACTCTTGCCGGATCGTGGCAAGCCATACAATCCGTGCGTGAAGGGGTATCTGGTTGCGCATACTATTCATTGGCATTATCAATATATGTAAACAAATATATTTTACCGCATTTTTCAAACCCTAAGACTATAGCCAATCCAGATGGGTCACTACAATCAACAGCATATCCATTATACCCTTTAATTCGTGTGGGACATTTTTTCTTGATTTTTTGTTTTACGTAATCCGAAAAAATTAACTTATATTTTGATTTCAGGCTATCAGAAGATTTTAGGTCTCCACCAAAATCGTTAGATCTTAGTGGGAAATGTGTAATTTTTGACAGTGCTTCAATATTGTCATTTTCTATGGCTAATTGAAATTTATTCCAGGTAGTAGCCAATTGAGTTGGAATTTGGGACATAACAGTGACTGAATACATCATTGAAAATACAACTACTATTTTTTTAAACATTTTATCTCCTCTATTTATCATTGTTTCACTTGTGCATTGTCTAAAATATGAGTCGGGTCAATAAGATCAGACCTGCGTTGATATGGTGCATTCCCAATATCTGTTAATGGACCTTTTCCACTTCCACTATACAACTCAAGGTGAAGCATACTTGACCCATCATGATCATTTGCTATAGTATAACCAATTACATCTCCCATTTTAACGTGAGATCCTGTAACAATTCCATTGGGTACCGCAGCAGATATTTCACCATACCTAGCCACGACTCCATTACTAAAAGTAACCTCCATTGCATAAGTGCCATAATAGAAAGGAGTCGGGGTTCGAGTCACTACACCATCTTTCATAGCAAGAACAGGAGTTCCGGCTGGTGCCAAGTTATCAGATGCTGCATGGTTTCGATGGTTTTTTCCTTTGTCCCGGGATGCACCGAATTGCCGCCCACCTGTCTTGTACCCACTTGCTGGACGTGTAGGGAGGGGGAACATGTAACCAATGTCGAGAGCTCTCTTAACTGCGTTCCAAGCTCTTGTAAATAGGTTCCCTGTTTGCGCCTCCTTCTTCTTTTCATCTTCCCGTTTCTTTCTAGCCGCCTCCTCAGTTTCATTATTTGCCTTGGCGGAAAAATTCGCGCTCGCGCTATTGGATTTGGTCCCCTCATTCAGAGCCATCATCCCCGTCGGATCCGTGCTCATGATCGGGGAATTCAGCACATAGCTGTAGATGTTCCAGCTCTGAGTCTGCTCGAAGTGTTGATCTCGGGCGGGGTCGGGACTGGCGAAGCGCCCGAACCAGGGCATGTAGAAGCGCGCCTGCATGTAGATGAGGCCTGATGAATCGGTCTGCTCGTGGGCGGTGTAGCCCTTGGCGCTCTTGAAGGTTCCGGACTGCTCCAGGAGTTCGCCGTAGGGCAGGTACTTCTGGCGGGATTCCACGACGCCGGTGGGGCCGGTGACGAGGCGGGGGCTGCCCAGGTGGTCCACCTGGATGACATGCAGGCCGGCACTGTCGAACTCGGCGGCCTCCCGGGTGCCCAGATACAGGATGTCCCGCTTCCAGGTGAGGCTGCCTGCGGCGGTCTTTTCGTACTGGGAGACCAGCTGCCGGGCATCGTTGTAGAGGTTCACCCGGATCTTCTGCAGGGTGGCCCCGCTGTATTCCTGGACCACCGTCCGGAGCCCCTCGGCGGAATACTGGTAGGTCTCCGTGAGGCCGGTCTTCGTGTTGGAGACGCTGAGCACCCGACCCAGGGCATCGTAGGTCATGGTGAGGACCACCGGGTTCACGCTGGTGGGTTTTTCAAAGACCTTGGTCAGGTTCCCCTGGGCATCATAGACCGCCCCCGTGGGGAGTCCAGTGGCGGTGGTGGCGGGCAGCCGGTTCTGCAGCAGGGCGGCGCTGCCCTGGGTGAAGGCGGCGTTCACCACCTGGCGCCCAGGATCCGACAGCAGGCCTGAGGCCGTGACGTAGGCCGTGGAATCCCCCTTGGCGCCCTTCCAGCCGGTGACCCGCTGGATGCTGCTAGCCACCCGATTGCCGAAGGCATCGTAGTCGAACTGCTGGAGCTGTTCCCCGTAGGTGGGGGACTGGATCACCGCCGAGATCAGCCGGTTGAGCTCGTCATAGCCGTACTGGTCAAAGGCGTAGGACCCGGCCCCATCGGGACGCAGCTTGTCGAACTCCCGGGTGAGGTTGCCAACCTCGTCGTACTTGTATAGCCAATCCGCCTGGGGAGTCGTCTGGCCATCCAGGTGCTTCACCCCCGTCAGCCGGGCCTGGTCGAGGTCGTACTCGAACTTGCTGGCCGCCCCGTTCCCGTAGGCGATGGCCTTCAGGGCCCAGCTGACGGAGTCGTAATAGACCCAAGGCGTGCTGGCGACATTCTGGGCGCCGTAGGACAGCGAGCTGGGCAACCCCGTCAGGGGGTGGTAGCTCTGGGCCCAGCTCTCATGGCTCGTGCTGCCGCTGGTCCGGTTTCCATAGATGTCATAGACGAAGGCCTGGGTGAAGGTCCGGGGCGTTCCCTGGACGGACACGGTCGTCGCCAGGGTGTCCAGCCGCTTCCCCTGGCCGCCGTAGGTGAAGGCGGTCACCACCGCACCATCGGTGCTCGAGGCGAGGTGACCCTTCCCGTTGAGGGCGGTGTCGTAGACGAAGGACTGGGACACGCTGCCATCGGTGGTGGAGGTCACGGAGAGGGGGCGGCCCATCCAGTCGGGTGCCATCTGGACGATGCGGCCGTTGTAGTTCGTAGTGGTGGGTTTGCCCGCCACGGTGAAGTCACCGTAGATCGTGACCCCACTTTCGGGCTGACCGAGGGTCTCCAGCCAGCCCAGGCGGTTGTAGCCCCAGGTGCGGGTCTGAACACGGTTCGCCTCGTCGTACTGCTTCACCTCCTTGATTCGGTCGCCGCCATCGTAGCGGTATTCCGTGCGGAGGTTCTGGAGGGTCCCGGTGTTCGGATTCAAGGGGTCGGTGTATCTGGAGACGGGGGTGGTGAGCCGCACCAGGCGCCCGGCAGCATCGCTCTCCGCCCACTTGACCTGGGCCACGGTGGTGCCCGGCCCTACGGTGATAAGGCGAACCGGACCCACATAGGCGGTCACGCCGGGTGGCAATTTCGCAGGACCGAAATACTCGGTCGTGGAAGCGACCTTGTTCCCGTCCTGGCTGAGGACCACCCGGCCCCGGCCATCGTAGGCGGTGGCCACGCCTGCATAGATGGCAGGATCAGTGGTGGTCGTGGTGGTCCCCGGAATGGATTGCCAGGTGATGCAGATGGCATTGCCATCCGCATCGAGGCCCCACTTCTTGCAGACCGTGGTGTCCTGGGTGGTCGTTGTGGTTTTAATGTCCCGGGTCAGGGCAGGCTTGACCCATTCCGCTTCGTGGTTGGCCCCATCGCCGCTGAGCCAGACCGTCACTCCTGTCTTCCGCCCGGCCTTGTCGTAGCCGTGCAGCCGGTGGGACTTCGCCCCATCCTCTGCCGTGCGGCGTTCCAGGATCAGGTCTCCGAACCCGTTGTAACGGTACTCCATGACTTGGCTGCCATGGGTGACAGTGATGCCCCGATGGTCCGTGTCGTTGTAGTCGATCTGAATGGATGCATCGCCATCTGACGAAGTGATGCCCGATAGGCGCCCGGCCAGATCCCAGGAGAAGGTCTTCACGGTGCCGTTCATGTCCGTCTGGGTTCTGGGCCGCCCGAGTTCATCCGATTCCTGACTCACGCTTAGGGTCGTTCCCGCACTGGGCTTCTGGGTGATGGCATTCAGGTGGCCCAGGGCATCGTAGCCGTAGGCGCTGACGCCCAGTTTTCCACTTAACGCCAGTCCCGGAGAGCTCAGGTAGGCGCTCTGCAACTCCAGGGCAGCCCGTCCCACGGTGCCCTGGAAGGTGAAGGCCGTGGCAACGGCCGGCGCCCCGGTGTTGCTCACCTCCACCGACTCGATCCGGTTGATGTCAGCGTGGAAGGTTCTGGTCAGCAGGGGCTGGACATCAGGAACCGCCACACCTGGGGCCAGGAACCCCGTGTTGTCCTTGCAGGTGGTCGTCTGCTCCGTCTTCACCCGGGAGAAGATCCATTCGAGTGGTTTGGGTTCGAAGGTCTTGTCGGTCCGACGGTAGAGGCCCTTGTCGGCAGCATAGGTCTCGTTGCCCAGGCCCCTCTGCTCCAGGCTGAGGTAATCCACCGTCAGCACGGGAGCGGCGTTGATGGTCGAGACGGAATGACTGGTTTTCCAGCCAGAGGCCGTGGCGTCCCAATCGGTCGTCTCCTCGGTCGTCAGGACCTGGCTCTCCTTGTCCCAGGTGCGAACCCGGGTGGGATAGGGCACGGAGTGTTGGCCCAGGCTGCCATCGGGAGCCCCCACCACCCGGACATCAAAGCGGTCCTTGACCGTCCACTTGTAGGCGGAACTGGACGCGGGGTCGGTGACAGCCAGGTCGGCCTTCCAGTCCACGCCGGGCTCGTAGAGGCGAACCTCCCGCTCAAGCGTCTTGATGAAGGCCAGGTTCTGCATGCCCTCAGGGCCTGTGAGGACATTGTCGGTGGGTGGCGAGACGAACCGGTGGACACTGACACTACCGTCCGGCTGCTGGATGGAGTCATAGAAGGTCCCATCCACCCACTGGTCCGGCGGCGCTTGGTGGAAGGGAATGTTCGACCAGTTGGACTGGGGTACGACGCGGATATGGCGGGTCTGGCGGAACTGGGTGCCGTCGGTATCATCGATGCGCCATACCCCATAAGTGAAGGCGGGCCGACCCGTGTCCACACTGCCGATCATCCCGCCCCATGCGTCGGGGCTGTAGTTGGGCCGGTACCGATAAGGTTCCCAATAGAGGGTGACGGTCCTGGTGGGGAAGGTGACACCGTAGAGCACCGTGGGGGAGAGGCTGACAGGCGCCGAGGAACCTCCTTCCCAGGTCGCAGGAGGCGCGCCACTCCAGGTAAAACGGATCTCCTCCTGGGTGGCTTCCTGGAGCACTCGCATGGGCTGCACGGACAAGACGGCGGCATCGAAGGCCAGGCCGTCCCGGTTGATGGTGCCATTGGGACTATTGGCACCTGGGCTGTCCGGCCCACCCCCTGAGGCAAGGCTCAACTGGCCGCCTTCAGGGTGGGCAAGCTCGAGGATGAAGGACGAGGTCGGCTGGCTGACGCCCTCGTAGCTCACACGAACCTGGGTGGCGGCCGTCACCAGGGTCCTGGACTCCAGCAGGCTGGTGGACTGTCCGGGGAAGGTAACCTTCCCGAGGGCCTGGACTCGGATCTTCAACTGGGGGTTGACGCTCCAGGATGCGGTATACCCCACACCGTCCGGATCGTAGGCGAAGTCGACGGATTCACCGAACTTGTTTCGCATGTGGGTGATCACGTAGTGACCACTGTAGAGCTGGTTCTTCTCTCCGTTGGCCAGATAGGGGAGGACTCTGGTCATGTATGTGTGGTGCACATAGTGGAACTCGTAGGCTACCTCCCCGTTGATGACGACCACTCGGCGGGGAAAGTCCCACTTGTACAGGACCGACTCAGGATACTGCTGGATGTCCGCCGAGACCTCGTCCGTGATCTGGGCGGGATTGCCTGAGGCACGCAGGCCGAGGATGAGGCTGCCATCCGATCCCATCTGCATGAACGGCACCCTAGGGCTAGATCCAACGAGACATGGCCAGTTGCCTACCGTGTCGTTCTCGCCATACCCGAATTTCCTGAGGAGCGACTGCGCGTCAGCCGTCGTCATACCCACCGGAAGCTGGCCAAGCGCACGACCGCCACCTCCGCCCGGCAGAGCGTAGGTGCTCTTCTTGCGATCCAGGGTGCTGACCAGGGTGCCCAGGTCAAAGGTTCCAGGACTGAAGGAGGCGGACCCGAAGCCACGCTGGTACAGGGTGTCGATCGTGGTCACCACGGGCGGTTTGGTGGCCCATTCGGGATCGCTCAGCACGTTCTCATCGCTCGTGCTGATCGCCAGCTGGGGATTGATCCGCATGGTCAGTACGGGGCGAAACTTCAGCCCCCGCTCGCCAATGCCCGGCCCGAAGGGCAGGTTCATGCTGGCGGCGCCTGTAGCGGCATCCACCTCGACGCCGGAGGTGAACGTCGCGGGACCCTTCGCCCTGTCGAACCTCACATCCGAGAAGGAGGTCTGGTAGCTCTGCGCCAACGCCGAGACTGTGGCAAGACAGGATAGGAGGAGGGGGACGAAGGATCGAAGCGGCATGGGATTCACCAAAGGATTTGGCCCATGCTAGGGGCGTCGGGTTCTCATCGTCTGTTAAATGATGTGAAGATCAATTGCTATTAATATTTAACAAATTAGCCGGTTACAACCTGTCGAAACAGCTGGATATCGAGTGTCCGAATCTCTCCCAACCCAAGGCGGCCTGCGGAGCGAGGGGGAAGTTCCGATGCGAGGATCTCAGGCCCGTCGACCTTTCCTTGCCAGAAGCGTAGCGGACCGGCCTATCAACGACCCGACTCCCCGCAGCCAGCCAGGAAAGACTCGTGCCCCCTGTTGACTCAGAATGAAGGTATGACACTCACCCTCCGCCACCGCGCCCAGGCCATCCTCCGCGAGGCGGGCTGGAATCTCGCGCCGCCTCCCGTCATCTGGTCGCCGCGCATGGCGCGGTGTGCGGGGTTGTTCGTGATCGAGAAGGATGCGCGGGGGAAGTGGCATCCGGAGATCCGGCTCAGCATTCCGCTGCTGCGGCGCCGGGACTGGCCCTGGCCGCAGCAGGTGTGCGGGATGAACTGCCACGATCCGGAGCAGGTGCAGCGGCGCATCCTGGAGCACGAGCTCATCCACTTCAAGCTGTGGGCAGATGGGGAGAAGAACTGGGGGCACGGCGAGCAGTTCCGGCGGCTGGCCTTCGAGGTGTTCGGGCACCAGAGCATTACCCACGGCATCGGCACGGAACCCGACTAGGTCCGGCGCGCGAGTTCGGCGTGATTCGCTCGTGTGGGGCCCCGCTCCGCAGGCTCCCCCGGAGCCTCCTGCGCGACCCACATCGTCGCGACCCACGGCATCGGCACGGAACCCGACTAGGTCAGCCTCCCAGCGCCATCCGCAGCGCGTCCAGCTCGGCGGTGTAGATGCGCAGCTTGAATCGGCCGGGGAGCAGGCCGTAGAGCCAGCGCCGCTTGAGGAATTGGGCCGGCGGCTCCAGGGGCAGCTCCAGGTAGGGCGGGTTGATCCAGCCGCGCCCGGTGCGCATGCGCCCGGGGAGGGACCCCCGCGGGACCCGCAGGAACGGCGTGCCGAAGGTGTGCACGAGCAGATCCCCGTCCACCACGCTGACGCAGGCCACCAGGAACTTCCACTGCCCGCCCCCGACGAGGCCGAGCTCAACGAAGGGCCTGCAGAAGGCGGCCTGGGCCACCGCCTGCGGCGCCTCCGGAAGCCGGCCCGAGCGCCGCCCCAGGCCCCAGAGGAGGAGTGATGGCAGCAGCAGGATGACCAGGGGGAAGAGGCCGAGAACATTGAGGGGGAGCAGGTACCGGTAGCGGGTCTCTCCGGGGATCGCGGCCAGGGCGGCGCCCAGCCTGCTGCCGGGCCCCGTCCCGTCGGCTCCCCGCAGGGAGAGCAGCAGGGCGTGGAAGACCTCCTGCTCGGGCAGGAAGCCCTGGGAGGTGCGCAGCTCCACCCAATGGCGATGGCCGCCCTGGTCGAAGCAGGCCACCAGCCGGAGTGCCTTCCCCTCCTTGTGCATCGCGTAGGCGCCCTGCCGGAAGAGGGGCAGGGGCTGGAAGAAGTGGTCCCGCCCGCGGCTGCGGTAGTGCAGGGGATCCGCGGACCAGGCGGGCAGGCTGAACCAGCGGAGGCAGGCCGCCTCGAAGGTCGCCCCGTCCAGGGGTTCCGAGGCGAGCTGGAGGGTGCCCACGCCCCGGGCCTGGAACTCCTGGATGCGCCAGGCCTGGTTGGTCCGCCCGCCCGAGGGCCGGAAGGCGGCGGGCAGGGGCAGCTCGACCGCGCCGAAGGCCACCACCCGGGCCCCCCGGGGATCCATGGCGGACTGCGCGGATCCGCGCACGAAGGCCGCGATCCCGGCCATGACCGCCAGGACCACCGCGGCGATGGGAAGCAGGACCAGGGTCTGTCGCCTCATGGGCCCTCCGCAGCGATCTTATCCACCTCCGGAGTACACTCCTGCCATGACCGCCTGGGATTCCGCCTACCTTTCCGCGCCACCCCTGACCGAGGCGGAGGACCGCCTGCCGCCGGCGCACAAGCTGTACGCCCTGCGCACCCTGCCCATGGGGGAGATCAAGGCCATCGGCTTCGACATGGACCACACCCTGGCCCGCTACCGCAGCCCGGAGATCGACGACCTGGCCTTCAAGAAATCCGCCCGCCTGCTGGTGCGGGACCGGGGCTACTCACCCTGGCTGCTGGAGTGCGACTACGATCCGGACTTCGCGGTGCGCGGCCTGGTGCTGGACGGCCTGCGCGGCAACCTGCTGAAGCTCAACCGGGAGCGGCAGGTGGTGCGGGCCTGCCACGGCAGCCGGGCCCTCTCGCGCCCGGAGCTGGAGGCCACCTACGGCCGGCGCCGCCTGTCCACGGCGGCCAAGGGCTTCCGCAACATCGACACCCTCTTCGAGATCCCCGAGAGCCACCTCTATGCGCGGATGGTGGATGGCCTCGATGGCGGCCATCTGAAGGCCGAGAACTACCTCCAGCTCTTCCAGGACGTGCGCTGGGCCATCGACACCGCCCACCGCAACGGCGAGATGAAGGCCGAGATCCTGGAACACCGGGACTTCTTCATCCCCCGGGATCCCCAGCTGGCCCTGGCCCTGGATCGGCTCAAGCGCTCGGGCAAGAAGCTGTTCCTGCTGACCAACAGCGAGTGGAGCTTCACGGACGGCGTGCTGGGCCACCTGCTCGACAGCCTGGACGAAGCCCGTCCCCGCTGGGTGGACTACTTCGACCTGGTGGTGGTGAGCAGCCGCAAGCCCGCCTTCTTCCTGGAGACGCCGGAGCCGAAGCCCCTGGAGGGCCACCCCCGCTGCTTCAGCGGCGGCCATGCCGCCTGGCTGGAGGCCCAGCTGGGCGCCCAGGGCGAGGAGGTGCTCTACGTGGGCGACCACATCTACGGGGACGTGCTGCGCTCCAAGAAGAACGCCTCCTGGCGCACCCTGCTGCTGGTGCCCGAGCTGGAGCGGGAGCTTCGCCTGCTGGAGGCCAGGGCGGCGGACCTGCGTGAGCGGTACCGCCTGGAGACCGCCCGGCGGCGCACCCTGCGGCGGGCTTCCGTCCTGCACGACCAGTGGCAGCGGAACCGGGCGCGCCGCCACGTGCTGGGCCAGCGCCTCAGCACCGAGGCCATGCAGGCCCTGGACCACGAAGCCACCCAGCTGGCCGCCAGCACGGAGGCGCTGCAGCACCGCGCCGAGGCGCAGCGCCTCGAGCTGGAGGAGCTCACCCGCTCGGTGGAGGGCGCCTTCAACCCCATGTGGGGGCCCATGTTCCGGGACCGGGACGAGCTGACCCGCTTCGCCGACCAGATCCAGCAGTTCGCCTGCGCCTACACCGGCAAGGTCGGCAACCTCTACATGTACGATCCCCTGGCCACGGTCTACGCGCCCCTCCCCACCCTGCCCCACGAGCGGCGGATGTAGGGGCTGCGCCCGGCTACTTCAGCCGCGCGCCCATCACCCGGTCCAGCAGGACCTCCAGCTCGGCGCTGGTGAAGGGCTTCTTGAGGAAGTCCGCGAAGCCCTGGGCGATGGCCTGGTCCCGGGACACGGGCAGGGCGTAGCCGCTGCACAGGATCCCTGGCAGGCCGGGGCGGAGGGCCTGCATGGCCCGGAAGGCCTCCACACCCCCCATGCGCGGCATGGTGGCGTCCAGGATCACAAGGTCGAAGGCCTCGGGCCGCTGGGTGAACACCTCCAGGGCCTCCTGCCCGTCCGCTGCGGAGACCACCTCCAGGCCGAACCAGTCCTGCAGCATCTCGGCCATGACCTCCCGCAGATCGAGCTCGTCGTCGGCGAGCAGGACCACGTTCCGGGCGTGGAGATCCACCACGGTGGGCGCCGCGGTGGGGACCTGGCCTTCCGGCGCGGGGAAGTGGACCCGGAACACGCTGCCCACGTCCGGGATGCTCTCCACCTGGATGCCGCCACGGTGCCCCCGGACGATGCCCAGGGCCGCGGCGAGGCCCAGGCCGCGCCCCAGGTCGCGGGTCGAGAAGAAGGGATCGAAGATCCTCGACAGCATCGCGCCGTCGATGCCATGGCCCTGGTCCGAGACCTCCAATACCGCGTAGAGGCCGGGCTCGATGGCCTCCGGCCAGTGTCCGCTCGACAGGTCCGTGGCCGTGAGGGTGCGCATGTAGGTCCGGACCCGGATGGCCCCCATGGCGGAGTCGGCCTCCAGCGCGTTGGTCACCAGCCCCTCCACCACGCGGCTGACCAGCAGGGGGTCCACCAGGATCACGGGGAGGTCGCCGGTGAGGTCCCGGAGGACGGGCAGGCCCATGCGATCCAGGGCCTCGGCCACGAGGGGGCCCAGGGTCAGGGATTCGGGACGGCGCAGGTCCCCGCCGGAGCTGTAGAGGATGTCCCGGCTGAGGCGGGAGGCCCGGTCGAGGCCCGCCTTCAGCCGGAGCAGGTAGCCCTGCGACTTCGAGTCCTCGGGCACGGAGGCCTGGGCCATCTCCAGGTTCGCGGTCATGGACTGGAAGATGTTGTTGAAGTCGTGGGCGATGCCCCCGGAGAGCATGCCGAGGCTCTCCATCTTCTGGGCCTTGGAGAGCGCCTCCTCGGTCCGGCGGCTGTCCGTGATGTCCACGGCGCAGCAGACGCCGCCGTGGAGACGCCCCTCCAGATCCCGGAGGGGGGTGGCGTAGAACATCAGGCGGCGGACCTCGCCGTCGGGGGAGACGAGGTCCAGGGGCAGGTCATGGATCTGTTCGCCGGCCCTGGCCGCCCGCTGCAGGGGCATCTCGTCCAGAGCGAGGTCCCGGCCGTTCTGCCGCAGGATGAAGCCCTGGGCCTGGCGGGTGGCCGGAGCCATGAGATGCAGCCTGGAGGCCGCGGGATTTGCGTGAACCAGCTGGCAGGCAGGATCCTCGGAGATCCAGAGGGGGATCGGCGTCGCCGCCATGACCGCCGTGAGCTTGTCGGCCTCGGCCCGGGCCTGGATCCTGGCCTCCTCCAGCCGGGCGGCCTCGACCGCCTTGGAGCGGAAGACATCCTGGACGAGGATCATGCCGGCGAGGAGCATGGCGGAGATCAGCAGGCCCAGCACCTCGTAGGACAGGAGGTGGTCCGGCAGCCCCCGGTTCACCAGGTCCTCGAGGACCATGAGCCGCCGGACCGCCATCAGCACCAGGGCCCCGGACAGGAGCAGCCAGACCAGGCGCCGCCCGGCGATCCGGTTGACCCGGATGGCGAACGCCGCCGCCGCGATCTGGAGCAGCACCGACAGGAGGATGACCAGGAGGTTGATCAAGCGGACCTCGCCCTGGATGACCTATCGACACCTCCCCTTGTCTGGTTAAATCCCGATCAGATCTGGACGCGGCTCCCGGCCCTGGCGTGGGCGATCACCTGCTTGATGGCCGCCACGGTCTGGTCCTGGTCGGCCTCGCTGAGGCCCGGCCACAGGGGCAGGCTCATGAGGCGTTCGCCGCTCCACTCGCTGTAGGGCAGGCCATCCTTGGGCAGGTGCTGCGGGTTCGCCGCGTAGAAGTCCCGGTACCAGGGGTGGACGTGGGCCGGGCGGTAGTGGATGCCCGTGCCGATGTTCTCCTCCTTGAGGGCCGCCACGAAGGCGTCGCGATCCAGACCCAGCTTCTCGGGGTGGATGCGCAGCACGAAGAGGTGGAAGCAGTGGCCGTGGTCGGCGTCACCGGGCCAGGGCAGCATCACCTCGTCCAGGTCCTTCATCAGGTCCAGGTAGCGCCGGAAGAGCACGCCGCGGCGGGCGTTGAAGCCGTCCAGCTTGCCGATCTGGTGCAGGCCCATGGCCGCCTGGAGGTCCATGAAGTTGGCCTTGCGGGCGGGCTCGTACACCTCCGTGTGCGGGCTGCCCTCCTTGGCGAAGCGCTTCCAGGCATCCCGGTCGATGCCGTGGAAGCGCAGGCGCTTGATGCGGCTCTCGTAGTCGTCGTTGAAGAAGGCGATGGCGCCGCCCTCGCCCGTGGTCATGTTCTTGTTGGGGTGGAAGCTGTAGACGCTCATGATCGAGCGCGGGTCGCCGCCGATCTTGGTGCCCTTGTAGTGGGCGCCCATGGCCTGGGCCGCATCCTCGATGACCCAGAGGCCGTGCTTCTCCGCGATGGCCCAGATGGCGTCCATGGGACAGGGCAGGCCCGTGAGATGGACAGGGATGATGCCCTTGGTGCGGGGCGTGATGGCGGCTTCGAGCTTCGCGGGATCGAGGTTCAGCGTGACCGGATCGATGTCCACCAGCACGGGCACGCCGCCCTGCAGCACCACGGTGCTCAGGGTGCTCACCCAGGTGAGCGAGGTGGTGATCACCTCGTCGCCGGGCTGCAGGTGGAGCACCTGCATGGTGATCTCCTGGGCCGTGGTGGCGCTGCTCATGGCCAGGCAGTGGGGCACGCCGTTGTAGGCCTTCAGCTTCTCCTCGAAGGCCGCCGACTTGGGCCCGGTGGTGATCCAGCCGCTGTGGATCGAGTCGATGATCTCCGCGATCTCCTCCTCGCCCACCATGGGGCGGGTGAAGGGCAGGAAGTCCGGGCGGCGGACATAGGACATGGAGGCTCCGCGAAAACGATCATTGTAGCCGCGGGAGCCTGGCCCCGTTTTCGCCCGGACAGACCACCGGCGGGCACGGGGCCCGCCGGTGAAGTTTCCCTTGGCTGGATCGACTACTGCATCTGGCAGTACTGGCTGGAGCCGACGAACTTCACGTTGCGCTGGATGAGGAAGTTCCGGGAGCCCAGGGTCACGTTGTAGTAGGCCCCGTTCGAACCCAGGGTGCTGGTGCCGAAGGTCCAGGCGCAGTCGTCGCCGTTCTCGTAGCCCGTGCGGGCATACCAGGTGTTGCCATCGGGATCGGTGGCGGCTTCCTCGAGCTCGTGGGCCAGCACGGACACCATGCCATCCACGCCGGCATTGCCATTGGGGCCGGTGCTCTGGGCGGCGCAGGAGGTGATGCAGCGGGCCGCGTTGCCCACGAAGGCGAAGCGGTGGTTGGAGCCGTTGATCGTGCCCCAGGAGTGCCAGCCGCAGTACTGGGTGCAGAAGCCCGAGGACGCGGTCACGTCCGAGGAGGTCAGCACGAAGTAGATGCCGTTGGCATCGTTGGGCAGCGCGCCGCCGGTGATGGCGTTGGACACGACGGTCTGGATGTTGGCATCCGACAGGCTCGCGCCGTAGGGGTAGGCCACGGAGGTGGCACCGCCATAGGTCACGTTGCCCGTGATGCCGGAGCCGGTGTAGGTGGAATTCATCTTGTAGTAGGGGGAGCCGCCGATGGCGCCGAAGAAGTCCGTGACGATCTTCTGCCCGGCGGCGGTGTCGGTCCCGTTGCTCTGGGCCCAGTTGCCGTACCAGATGATGTAGACGGTGGGCGTGGTGATGACTTGGCCGCCGTGGTTGGTGAGCTTCGAGCGGGAGGAGAGGGCCGCGGTGGAGCCCACCGTCGGGGCGTACAGGCCGGCGTGTTCGCCGCCGTTCATCCGGTGGTGGATGATCTCGCTCCCGCTCTCGGAGAAGTGGGAACTGCGGCCTTCCTGGGCGAAGGCGGAAGGCACGGCGAGGCCGGCCAGCAGGAAGGCGGTGAGATGGAGCCGGGTGAAGGTCTTCATGGTGCTCCTTGTGGTGGGGAAAGGTGGGGGGTGAATGGGATTCCCGGAAGGGTCTCCCTGGGGGGAAGAACCGTGAACAGGCTGTGGCCCCGAAACGCGCGGGCGCCTCGGGGACTGCGGGCTCGTCTGGTCGCGCGGGATCGTGGTCATCCGGCGGTTGCGGCCAAGGCCGAGGCCTTCATGAACTGGCTGAAAGAACGTCTGGACAGGAGTCTAGGTCGCAGAATCGAATCTCACAACATGTTAATTTTTGTTAATGTCAACCAATTCGTCATTTACCAATATCATTTTTTCATAAAACTTTAATTTGGAATCAATAAACCCATGCAAATGGGTAGGCTATCCTTTCCCATCGCCCCCCACCAGTGCATCCATCAAGCGCCGAAAGGACTTCCGATGCCCCGTCGCCTCAGCCCCGGACTCGCCGCCCTCCTCGCCTTCGCCGCCCAGGTTCCGGGCCTGCAGGCTCAGCAGGCCGCCCCGCCCCGGCGGAAACCAGCGGCACCTCCCCTGCAGTCCCAGATCGATGCCCTGCGGGAAGGCCAGGAGAAACTGCAGAGGGATCTGGATGAGCTCAAGGCCCTGCTGAAGGCGCAGCCCGCGAGGATGGAATCCCCGGCCATCCCGAAGCCCCAGGACCTGATCACCTTGAATGTCGGCGGTGAGCCGTTCAAGGGGAGCGCCCTCGCCCGGGTGGCCATCCTGGAGTACTCGGACTTCGACTGCTCCTACTGTGCGAAGTACGCCACCGAGGTCTACCCGCTGCTCGACCACCTCTACATCCAGGGCGGCAAGGTGAAGTACTTCTTCCGGGACATGCCGGGCCAGGACCACCTGAACGCCCTGTTCAAGGCCAGGGTCGCGCGCTGTGCGGGCGACCAGGACAGGTTCTGGGAGGCCCATGACCTCCTCTTCAAGGACCAGCGCCCCTTCGACGCACCGGGCCTGGCGCGGTTCGCCGAGTCCCTGGGCCTGGACGGGGCCCAGTTCAACGCCTGCGTCGCCAGCGACCGCCACCTCGACGCCATCAACCGCAGCGCGATGGGCGCCGCCCGCCTGCGGCTCCGGGGGACGCCGGCCTTCCTCATCGGGATGCTGAGCGAGGACGGGACCATCCTGCGGGCGACCCGGGTCATCATGGGCGGAGACTCCCTCGACGCCTTCCGCACGGTCCTGGACGACATGCTCAAGGCTGATGCGTCCAAGCCCGGGGCCGGCCAGCCAGCTTCGTGATCCGCCTCCCCCGCCTCAGGCGATGGGCATCGTGATCCGCAGGGTGCTGCCCCTGCCGAGGCCATCGCTGGCCAGGCCGATGGTCCCGCCCATCATCTCCATGAGGTGCTTGCAGATGACCAGGCCCAGCCCGGTGCCTCCGAATTCACGGCTGTGGCCGCCCTCGGCCTGGGCGAACTTCTGGAAGAGCCGGGCCTGGGCCTCATGGCTCACGCCGATGCCCGTGTCCACCACCAGCAGGGCGATGTGGCCGGGATGGCGCTCCACCTGCACGGCGACGCTGCCTTCCTTGGTGAACTTGAGCGCGTTGGAGAGGAGGTTGAGCAGCACCTGCTTCAGGCGGCTCGGATCCACCACCACGTCGGGGAAGTCGTCGAGGTCGGGCCAGAACAGCTCGACGTTGGGGCGGCGGGGATAGGCCTCGGCAATGGGCCTCACCTCCTCCAGCAGGATGGGGAGGCTGAAGGGCTCGGGATGGACCTCGAGCTTGCCGGATTCGATCTTGGCCAGGTCCAGGATGTCGTTCAGCAGGCCCAGCAGGTGCTGGCCGGAGGTGTAGCTGTCCTGGAGCATGGACCGCATCTCCTCCGCGTCGTCGTAGAGGCCGTCCATCACCAGGCGCGTGAAGCCGAGGATGCCGGTCAGCGGGGTGCGGAGCTCGTGGCTGGTGAGGGCCAGGAACTCGCTCTTCAGCTGGTCGGCCTCCCGCAGGGCATCGTTGACGCGCTCCAGCTCCAGGGCCTGCCGCTGCAGCGCGTCCCGCTGCTCGGACAGGTCGCGGAAGAGCCAGGCGTTGTAGAGGGAGATGGCCGCCTGGCGCTGGAGGATGGTGATGGAATCAAGATCCTCCTCCTCCCAGTGCCGATCCGCCGGCAGGGCCAGGATGGCGAACCCCAGCAGCAGCAGCTGGTGCTCGAAGGGGATGAAGAACAGCTGGGCGCCGTCCGTTCCACGCAAGGCGCCAAGGGTGGTCCCATCGCAGGAGGGGTCCAGCCACTGGCTCTGGAAGAGCACCAGGGGCGTCCCCGGAAAGGGGTTGGGGGCGGGCAGCCGCAGCGTGGACCACTCCGCCCGCGTGAGGCCCGTGCCCTCCTTGGGGACGTAGCCGACGCCGCCGTCCTCCAGGGTCCAGACCACGGCCCGCTGGCAGTGGAACTCCTGGGCCAGCACGTCGAGGACCACGCTGACCACCTGTCCGCCCTTGGAGGTGGCGGCCAGGATCTCGGACACCTGCTGGAGCACCTGCATCTGGTGGGAGCGGCGACCCAGCTTGGCCCTCAGCTCCCGGGCCTCGTGCATGGCCTGCGTGAGCTGCCGCTGGGCCTGCATGAGCTCGGCCAGCATCTCCGCCCCCTGGGGACGCTGGGGCTGCACCGCGGCCACAGGCTTGGGACCGGAGCTGGTCTTCGCGGGGGGCTGAGTCGGCTTGGGGCCCGAGGACTGGTTCGAATTGGGCATGGACTCCAGGATGGCCCGGCGCACCCCCGCTGCCAAGGGGCCTCTCGCGTCGCCGGAATAAGCCTGTTTGCCCCAAGATAGGGACATGGCGAACCGCGCCCCCACCTTCTCGCTCCAGCGGATCATCTTCCTGGCCGTCTCCCTGGTGCTCTGCATCCAGGTGGGCTGGTGGATCAACGTGCAGATCCGGGAATCCGGGCGCCTGCTCCAGGCCCGCGCCCAGGCGCTCAACGCCAGCCGGGCCGAGGCCTGGCAGATGGACAGCCTCAGCCTCCTGGCCTTCATGCATGCGCGACCCGATCCCTCCTCCCGGGCCGGGGCCGTAGAGGGCCGTCTGCCCGCCCTGCCCAGCCTGGAGCGGCGCCGGGAGGCCATCCACCGGGTGTACCCCCACGTCGTGGTGGTGCCTTCCCGCACGTCGCCGGACGACTTGGCCCTGCTCGACGGCTCGGCCTTCCTGGCCCTGCGGCCCGAACCCATGATCGAGCTGCGCAACCAGCGCTGGCACTCGGTCTTCCGGGCCGCCTCCGAAGGCGCCTTCATGGTGGTGGCCGTGCTCCTCGGCTTCGTGCTGCTCTACCGCAAGCTGGCCGAGGAGCTGGACCTCAAGCTGCGCCAGCGGAACTTCACCTCGGCGGTGACCCACGAGCTCAAGACCCCCATCGCCTCGCTGCGGGTCTGGACCGAAACCCTCTTCACCCGCACCCTGCCCGATGAGCAGCGGCTGCGGATCCGCGGCCTCATGGAGAAGGACATCGAGCGGCTGAACGAGCTGGTGGGCAACCTGCTGGACGTGGCCCGGGCCGAATCCGGCAGCCTCGTCCTCCACCAAGCCCCCCTCGAGCTGGCCCCCTGGCTGCGTGGCGTCTGCGAGGCCATGGACCAGCGGCTGGGGGCGGGCGCCCTGGGCCTCAGCCTGGAATTCGGGTCGGAGCCGCTCTGGGCCAACGCCGACCCCAAGGCCCTGGGCACCGTGATCGAGAACCTGCTCTCCAACGCCTTCAAGTACGCGGCGGAGCCCCGCCAGACCACGGTCACCCTGGACGGCGATGGCGACGACGTCCTCATCGTGGTCAGCGACCTCGGCCACGGCCTGGCCGCCAAGGACCTGCCCCGGGTCTTCCACCGCTTCTTCCGGGTGGGCGACGAGATGACCCGCCAGGTGGCCGGCACGGGCCTGGGCCTCTTCCTCGTGAAGGAGATCGTCACCCGCCACGGGGGCGATGTGCGCGCCTCCAGCCGCGGCCCCGGCCTCGGCTCGGCCTTCACGGTGCGCCTGCCCCGCATCCCCAGGCCCCCGGATGCCTGAGCCCGCGCCGGCCCGGGACCCGCGCCCCGAGGCCGCCCTCGTCCAGGCCGCCGCCCAAGGCGACCCCGTGGCCTTCGAGGCCCTGGTGCGGCCCCACCTGGGCATGCTCTTCCGCGTGATCGACCGGATCCTGGGGAACGAGGCCGAGAGCCAGGACGCGCTGCAGGATGCACTCCTGACCCTCCACCGGGAGCTGCCGGGCTTCCACGGCGCCAGCAAGTTCAGCACCTGGGCCTACCGGATCTGCGTGAACCAGGCCCTCATGGCCCGCCGCAAGCGCGTCCGGCGCCGGGAGGATGCCATCGAGGATCTGATGCCACGTTTCGGGGACGAGGGGCATCACATGAACGTGGACACGATCCTCGACTGGAGCGAGGACGCGGAGGCGCTGATGAAGGTCGAACAGGAAGAGCTGAAGGCCAGGGTCCGGTCGGGCCTGGATCGCCTCTCCGACGATCAGCGCGCGGTCTTCGTCCTCCGGGACCTCGAGGGTTGGAACACCGACGAGATCGCCCGGCACCTGGGCATCACCCGTGAGCTGGTGCGGCAGCGCGTGCACCGGGCCCGCCTGGCGCTGCGCGCCCTGCTGCCCGAGTTCGCCCCTACCCAGTTCGCCCCGCCCCAGGAGGGACGATGACCTTCCTGGTCCCTTCCTGCGAGCGGGTCACGAGCCTGCTCACCGCCTACGAGGAGGGCGCCCTGGGCCCCCTGGACTGGCTCGGGCTGAAGCTCCACCTGGCGCTCTGCCCGCCCTGCCAGACCTTCCTCGCATCCTTCGAGCGGACGCCGGCCCTGCTGCGACGGGCCTGGGGCGAGGACACCCACGCCCTGTGCGAGCGGGCCCTGGCCGGCGCCCTGGCAGCCCTGCGCGAGGGGCGCGTCCCCCGGGGACCCCAGCACCACCCCGAGCCTGAAGCCTGGTCCGCCCTGGAATCCGGCGGGGACCCCCTCCACACGCTGCTGCTGCGGGTCCACCTCGGTCACTGCGAACCCTGCCGCGAGACCCGGGGCGGGGACCTGGCCATCTCCCTGGCCGAGCGCCCCCTGGAGGCCCTCCGGCCCCACCTGCCCCCGGATACGCAGTGGCGCTGGATCCGCCACGGCCTGGGCGGAGCGAAGGTGGCCATCCTCCAGGAGGATTCCACCGGGGCCAGCCTCAGCCTGGCCTGCCTGCCGGGAGGCCGCACCACGCCCTTCCACAACCACCGGGGCGTCGAGCGGGCCCTGGTGCTGTGCGGCGCCATGCAGGATGGCCCGGCCCATCTGCGGGCGGGCGACTGGATCGAGCATCATCCCGGCCACCTCCACGGCCCCACGGCGGATCCCGGGGGGGAATGCTGGGCCCTCATCGCCCTCGAGCGCCCCGTCCAGTTCCTGGGCTGGCGGGCCGTCGTGGAGTGGTTCGCGAGCCGATCCCCGGGGCCGGCCCCCCGCTGAGGCGGCCGGCGCCAGGACCATCGCGACGCGAGCCGCGTGATCGCTCCATGCTCCAATGGGACGATGAACCGATCCGCCGAGACGACCCGAGGCGTGGCCCTGGTGGCCCTGGCCGCCCTGCTCTGGAGTTCCAGCGGCCTCTTCATCAAGGTGCTGCCCCTGGGCGCCCTGCAGATCGCCTTCGCCCGCAGCCTCGTGGCGGCCCTCACCATCGCCGCGGTGGTGCGCTTGAGGGGAGGCCACCCCTTCCCCAGGCCCGATGGGCTGGCCCTGGGCTGCGCCGTGGCCTACGCCGCCCTCCTGATCCTCTTCGTGGCCGCCACCAAGCTCACCACGGCGGCCAACGCGATCTTCCTGCAGTTCTCCGCGCCCATCTACCTGGTGTTCCTGGAGCCCTGGGTGACCCGCCGGCCCCTGCAGCGGCGGGATCTGGTGGCCGTGGTGGTCTGTTTCTCCGCCATGGGCCTGTTCTTCGTGGGGCGGCTCGGCGCGGGCACGCTGGCCGGCAACCTCCTCGGAGTCGCTTCCGGCGTCTGCCTGGCGCTCTTCTCCCTGACGCTGAAGCTGCAGAAGAGCGGTCATCCGAAGGCCGACCCCGTGGCGGCCATCATCCTCGGCAACCTCCTGGTGGCCCTGGTCTGCGCCCCCCTGGCGCTCAGGGATTTCCATCCGTCGCTGCCGCAGCTGGGCATTCTGCTCTACCTGGGCGTCTTCCAGATCGGCATCGCCTACCTCTTCTTCAGTGCCGGCATGAAGCGCCTCTCGGCCACGGTGGCCGTGGTGACGGGCACGCTGGAGGCGGTGCTCAACCCGGTCTGGGTGTTCCTCGGCATCGGCGAACGGCCCTCTGCCTGGGCCCTGGTGGGCGGCCTGGTGATCCTCGGCACCATCGGGTGGTACACCCTGGGGCCGCGAAGGCGGTCCGTGGAGTTGTGACCAAGGCCCGGAGGATGGGGGTGGTCCTTAGATTACCCATGGGTTATTTTTTATGCGCACCACTCCCCCGTGGAGGTTCTTTCGATGCGCGGGCCCTCAGAATCCTTCCCCCTGGCTGAAGCGTCCATCCAATCGGCGCTGGACTCGGCGCCGGCCGAGGACCCCGTCCGCATCCGTGAGCTGCTGGCCAAGGCCCGCGAGATGAAGGGGCTGGCGGACGGGGACCTCCCGCCCCTCATGGCGCTCCGGGATCCCAGGCTGCTGCTGGAGCTCTTCGATGCGGCCAAATGGGTGAAGGATCAGATCTACGGCAACCGCATCGTGATGTTCGCGCCGCTCTACGTGTCGAACCTCTGCGGAAACGAATGCCTCTACTGCGCATTCCGCGCCTCGAACCGGGAGCTCCCGAGGCGGGCCCTGCAGCAGGAGGAGATCGCCGCGGAGGTGGGCCATCTGCTCGCCCAGGGGCACAAGCGCCTGGTGCTGGTGGCCGGGGAGGCCTACCCCAAGGAGGGTCTCGACTACATCCTGTCGGCCATCCGGACGGTGTACGCCGTGCGCCACGGCGACGAGAACATCCGCCGCGTGAACGTGAACATCGCCCCCCTGGAGGTCGCGGATTTCCGCCGCCTGAAGGAGACGGAAATCGGCACCTACCAGCTCTTCCAGGAGACCTACCACCGGGAGACCTACGCGCGGATGCACCCCAGGGGCCTCAAGGCGGACTTCGACTGGCGCCTGGGCTGCATGGACCGGGCCATGCAGGCGGGCATCGACGACGTGGGCATCGGCGCCCTCTTCGGCCTCCACGACTGGCGCTTCGAGCTGCTGGCCATCATGCACCACGCCCGCCACCTCGAGGAGCGCTTCGGCTGCGGGCCCCACACCATCAGCGTGCCCCGCATCGAGCCCGCCGAGGGCTCCAGCACCAGCGAGGCGCCGCCCTTCGCGGTCAGCGACGCCGACTTCCGCAAGCTCATCGCCATCCTGCGCCTGGCCGTGCCCTACACGGGTCTGATCCTCAGCACCCGGGAGCGGCCCGAGGCGCGCCGGGAAGCCCTGCAGCTGGGCATCAGCCAGATCAGCGCCGGCAGCCGGACCAACCCCGGCGGCTACGAGGAGGACGCCCTCGAGGGCGGCGCCCAGTTCTCCCTGGGGGACCACCGGGACCTCGACGAGGTTGTGCGCGACCTGGCGCAGATGGGCTTCATCCCCAGTTTCTGCACCAGCTGCTACCGCATGGGCCGCACCGGGTCCGATTTCATGGATCTGGCCAAGCCCGGCGAGATCAAGGCCCACTGCCACCCCAATGCCCTCGCCACCCTCCAGGAGTACATGGAGGACCATGCCAGCCCCGCCACCCGGCTCGTGGCGGCACGGCTGCTGGCGGACAGCCTGGACGACCTGGATGGCCAGGCCCGCGCCCAGGCCGAGGGCATGGTGGCCCGCGTGAAGGAAGGAGAACGCGATGTGTTCTGCTGAGATGAGACCCGCCCCGCGGAACCTCCGCCTCCACATCGGCCTCTTCGGCCGCCGCAACGCGGGGAAGTCCTCCCTGCTGAACGCCCTGACCCGCCAGCAGGTGTCCATCGTCTCGCCCCAGCCGGGCACCACCACGGATCCCGTGGAGAAGCCCATGGAGCTGCTGCCCCTGGGCCCCGTGCTCTTCGTGGACACCGCCGGGCTCGATGATGAAGGCACCCTGGGCGAGGCGCGCAGCGGCCGCTCCCGGGCCGCCCTGGACCGCGTGGACCTCGCCATCCTCGTGGCCGAGCGCGGCCAGTGGGGCGCCTTCGAGGCGGAGCTCCTGGCGGACCTGAAGGCCCGGAGCACCCCCACGGTGGTGGCCCTCAACAAGTCCGACCTGCGCTTCTCGAAGACCCTGCCCGACCTCGGGGACACCCCCGTGGTGCCCGTCTCCGCCCTCCGCGGGCAGGGCCTCGACAGCCTGCGCGAGGCCCTCCTGCGCGCCGCCCCCGAGGGCCATTTCGACTCCCGCCACCTGCTGGCGGACCTGGTGCCGCCAGGCGAGGTCGCCGTGCTGGTCATGCCCATCGACAGCTCCGCCCCGAAGGGCCGCCTGATCCTGCCCCAGGTGATGGCCGTGCGCGACGTGCTGGATGGCGCGGGCCTCGCCCTGGTCGTGCAGGCCCGGGAGCTGTCCCGCGCCCTGTTCGCCCTGAAGCGCCTGCCGGCCCTGGTGGTCACGGACTCCCAGGCCTTCCAGTCCGTGGCCATGGATGTCCCCGACTCGGTGCCCATGACCTCCTTCAGCATCCTCATGAGCCGGTTCCAGGGCGACCTGGCGGCCCAGGTGCGCGGCACCCTGGCCATCGAAGACCTGCGGGAAGGCGACAGGGTGCTCGTGGCCGAGGGCTGCACCCACCATCCCACCGAGGAGGACATCGGCCGCGTGAAGCTGCCCCGCTGGCTGAACCAGAAGGTGGGCGGCCCGCTGCAGTTCGACACCGTCCAGGGCCGGGAGTTCCCCACGGATCTGTCGCCCTACAAGCTGGTGGTGCACTGCGGCAACTGCATGGGCAACCGCCGCGAGATGCTGTCCCGCACACACCGCTGCGAATCCGCCGGCGTGCCCATCACCAACTACGGGCTCGCCATCGCCCATTCCCTGGGCATCCTCCACCGGGCCCTCCGCCCCTTCCCCGAAGTCCAGGACGCGCTGCATGCCCTCCAGCCCTGAACCCGGACGCTTCCGCCTGGACCACGCCGGCCTCAGGGACTGGCTGCTGGAACTGGATCCGGAGCGTCTCCAGGCCCTCTGGTCGGAGGCGGATCGCGTCCGCCGCGCCCACGTGGGGGACGCGGTCCACCTCCGGGGCCTCGTCGAAGTCTCAAGCCACTGCGTCCGTCACTGCCTCTACTGCGGGCTGCGGGCCCCCTCCACCGGGCTGGACCGGTACCGCATGGAGGCCGGCGAGATCCTCGCCTGCGCCCACGAGGCCGTGCGGCTCGGCTACGGCAGCGTGGTGCTCCAGGGCGGCGAGGATCCCGGCCTGGGCCAGGCCTTCATCGCCGGCGTGGTCCGCGTCATCAAGCAGGAGACGCCCCTGGCCGTCACCCTCTCCCTGGGCGAGCGCAGCGACGAGGACCTGCGGGCCTGGAAGTCCGCCGGCGCAGACCGCTACCTGCTGCGCTTCGAGACCAGCGACCCCGCCCTCTACCGGCGCATCCATCCCGACCTGCCCGGCATCCCCAGCGACCGCTTCGCGCAGCTGGAGCGCATGCGCGACATGGGCTACGAGATCGGCACCGGCGTCATGGTGGGCATCCCCGGCCAGACCTGGGACACGCTGGCGGCGGACATCCTCCGCTTCCGCGAGTACGACATGGACATGATCGGCGTGGGCCCCTTCCTCCCCAGCCCGCGCACGCCCCTGGGCGGGCCTGCGGCCGAGACCTTCCTCGCCGCGCCGGAAGACCAGGTGCCCAACGACGAGCTGACCACCCTCAAGGCCGTGGCCCTGACGCGCCTCGTGTGCCCCGATGCGAACATTCCGAGCACCACGGCCCTGGCCACCCTGGATCGCGCCCAGGGCCGCGAGCTCGGTCTCATGCGCGGCGCGAACGTGGTGATGCCCAACGTCACGCCGCTGCCCTTCCGGGCCCTGTACGAAATCTATCCCGGGAAGGCCTGCCTCGGCGAAACGCCCGCGACCTGCCAGGGCTGTCTGGAAGGACGTCTCCACGCCCTCGGCCGCACGATTGCCAAAGGACCTGGAGGGCGAATTAGGACACTGTGTAAAGATTCTGTTCCATGTGATTTCCATCACTGACCGATCGGTCATCAATGGACAGAATTCTCGTGCAGCTGGTGCCCCGGCGCGCGGCGAATCCTCCCCCTGAGCCGCCTCCGGGATGCCCTTGAATCCATCCGGGTGATGCCGGGTGGCAGGAGATTCCATGTCTCTTCCCGTGCGCGATTTCTACCGGTCCATGGCGGACCGCGTCGGCCAGACCCTGGCTGAGCGGGACCTCGGGAACAAGATCCTGATCCAGGTGGGCTCGGCCACCTGCGAACACGCCGCCGGATCGCAGGCCGTGGCCGAGGAGTTCCTGCGGCACATCCGGGCGTCGGGCCGCAAGGACGTCGTCATCCACCGCACGGGCTGCACGGGCCGCTGCTCGCGGGAGCCCATCGTCGGCATCCAGGTGCCCGGCCAGATCCCCGTGAAGTACGAACGCGTGAACCGGGACCTCGTGCACCGCATCTTCACCGAGCACGTGCAGGGCGGGGTGGCCGTGATGAAGCACGTCCTCGACCACAGCACCGAGGTGCTGCCCGAGCGGGAGTTCCTCTTCTGCGAAGGCTCCCGCTGCCAGGGGCCGGGGCCGGGCCTGCGGGACCGCTTCATGGCCATGCTGGAGGCCCGGGGCATCGAGCCCCACCGCGTCCACGTGGCGGCGGCCAGCTGCTTCGGCGGCTGCAGCCTGTCCGGCGGCTCCCCTGCCACCTACGTCCTGGCACGGCCCGAGAAGGTGCTCTACCGCGTCGCCAGCGAGGAGGATCTGACGGCCCTCCTGGACCTCCACGTGCTGGAAGGCCGGGTGGTGGAACGGCTGCGGGTGCAGGAGGAGCCCATCGCCCTCGAGTTCCTGGAGCGCTACGGCGACGTGGCCTTCTTCAACCGCCAGAGCCGCATCGCCCTGCGGAACGCGGGCGTGGTGGATCCCGACAGCCTCGATGAGTACATCGGCTTCGACGGGTTCAAGGCCCTCAGCGAGGTGCTGGCCCGGCGCGACCCCGACTGGGTGATCTCCGAGCTGACCAAGGCGCGGCTGCGGGGTCGCGGCGGCGGCGGCTTCCTCACGGGCACCAAGTGGACCCTGGCCCGCAAGCAGGCGGACACCACGCGCTTCATCATCTGCAACGGCGACGAGGGCGATCCCGGCGCCTTCATGGACCGCTCCATGCTCGAGAGCGATCCCTTCAACATCGTCGAGGGCATGATCATCGGCGGCTACGCCATCGGCGCGCAGAAGGGCTTCTTCTACATCCGGGCCGAGTACCCGCTGGCCATCAAGCGCATCCAGCATGCCATCGACACCTGCCGGGCGAACGGCCTGCTGGGCCAGGACATCATGGGCTCGGGCTTCGGCTTCGACCTGGAGATCCGCCTGGGCGCCGGCGCCTTCGTCTGCGGCGAGGAGACGGCCCTCATCCGCTCCATCGAGGGCGAGCGGGGCCAGCCCAAGGTGCGCCCGCCCTACCCCACGGACCGCGGTCTCTGGGGCCACCCCACCTGCATCAACAACGTGGAGACCTTCGCCAACGTCTCCGCCATCCTGCGCTACAGCGGCGACTGGTACGCCCGCATCGGCACCGAGAAGAGCGGCGGCACCAAGGTCTTCGCCCTGGCCGGCAAGGTGAAGCACACGGGCCTGGTGGAGGTGCCGCTGGGCACCACCCTCTCCCGCGTGGTGAACGACATCGGCGGCGGGGTATCGGGCGGCAAGCAGCTCAAGGCCATCCAGACCGGCGGTCCCGCGGGCGGCTTCATCCCGGCCTCCATGCAGGACATGGAAGTGGACTTCGAGCCCCTGCAGAAGGCGGGCTCCATCATGGGCTCGGGCGGCATGATCGTCCTCAGCGAGGACGACTGCATGGTCGACATCGCCAAGTTCTACATGGCCTTCAGCCAGGAGGAGAGCTGCGGCAAGTGCACGCCCTGCCGCGAGGGCACCACCCGCATCCTGGAGATCCTCGAACGCATCACCCAGGGCAAGGGCGTCGTGGAGGACCTGGACAAGCTGCACCGCCTGTCGCGGCTCTGCCAGCGCACCAGCCTCTGCGGCCTGGGCCGCGCCGCACCGAATCCGGTGCTCTCCAGCCTCAAGCACTTCCGCGAGGAGTTCCTGGCCCACATCGTGGACAAGCACTGCCCGGCGAAGAAGTGCGTGGCCCTGATCCGCTACGAGATCAATGCGGAGAAGTGCATCGGCTGCACCATCTGCGACCGCAACTGCCCGGTGGAATGCATCACCGGCAACCGCAAGGAGGCCCACGTCATCGACCAGGCCGCCTGCATCAAGTGCGGGAACTGCTTCGACGTCTGCAAGTTCGCCGCCATCGACCGGGTGTAGGAGTTCGCCATGTCCCAGATGATCAGCCTCAAGATCGACGGCGAATCCATCCTCGTGCCCGCGGGCACCACGGTGATGGATGCGGCCGAGAAGATCGGCGTCCACATTCCCCGCCTCTGCTACCACCCGGATCTCAGCCTCGAGGGCAACTGCCGGGTCTGCGTGGTGGCGGTGGAGGGCTTCGACCACGGCCTGGCCTCCTGCGCCACCACGGCCTGGGAGGGCATGGAGGTCCAGACCAACAGCCCCATGATCCGCCAGGCCCGCCGCGACATCGTGGAGCTCCTGCTGGACAACCATCCCAAGGACTGCCAGACCTGCGACCGCGACGGCAACTGCGAGCTGCAGAACCTCTCGTACCGCATGGGCGTCCGCGAACGGCTCTTCGAGGGGAAGCGCAAGCAGTTCCCCATCGATGACGCCGGGGCCTCCGTCGTCCGCAATGCCGAGAAGTGCATTCTCTGCGGGCGCTGCATCCGCGTCTGCGGCGAGGTGCAGGGCGTGTTCAACCTCAGCCAGCACGGCCGTGGCTTCACCACCGTGGTGGGGCCGGCCAACCTGGCCCCCATGGACGAGAGCGCCTGCATCCAGTGCGGCCAGTGCGTGAGCGTCTGCCCCACGGCCGCCTTCCTGGAGCAGGACCACACCGAGCGGGTCTGGAAGGCCCTCAGCTACCGCCGCACGGAGAAGCACGTGGTGGTGACCACGGCCCCGGCGATCCGCGCCGCTCTGGGCGAGGCCTTCGGCCTGCCCATGGGCACGCCCGTCACGGGGAAGATGGTCACGGCCCTGCGCCGCATGGGCTTCGACGCCATTTTCGACGTCAACTTCAGCGCCGACCTCACCATCATGGAAGAGGCCCACGAGCTGCTGAAGCGGCTGGAGGGCGGCGGCCCCCTGCCCCTGCTCACCTCCTGCAGCCCCGGCTGGGTCAGCTTCCTGGAGAAGTTCTATCCGGAGATGATTCCGCACATGTCGAGCTGCAAGAGCCCGATGCAGATGCAGTCCACCCTCATCAAGACCTACTACGCCCAGCAGAAGGGGCTCGATCCCAAGGACATCTACGTGGTGTCCGTCATGCCCTGCGTGGCCAAGAAGTTCGAGGCCGCCCGGCCCGAGCACCAGCTCGACGGCAGGCCCACCACGGATGCGGTCATCACCACCCGCGAGCTGGCGCAGATGATCAAGTCCTACGGCATCGACTTCCACCGCCTGCCGGACAGCGACTTCGACCACCCGCTGGGCACCTCCTCTGGCGCCGGCGACATCTTCGGCGCCACGGGCGGCGTCATGGAGGCGGCCCTGCGCACGGCGGCCTTCAAGCTGACCGGGAAGAACCTCGGCAACCTCGAGCTCACCGAGGTCCGCGGCGTCACCGGCGAGATCCGCGAGACCAGCGTCACCCTGGCCGGGAAGACCCTGAACGTGGCCGTGGCCAACGGCCTCCAGAACGCCAAGCTCCTGCTGGATGCGGTGAAGCGCGGCGAGAAGGACTACCACCTGATCGAGATCATGGCCTGCCCCGGCGGCTGCATCTGCGGCGGTGGCCAGCCCTACCCGCCCATCGGCAGCTACACCCTGAACCGCAGCCTGGCCGCGGCCCGCGCCAAGGCGCTCTACAGCATCGACTCGGCCAAGACGCTGCGCTGCAGCCACGACAATCCCGACATCCAGAAGCTCTACGCCGACTTCCTCGGCGAGCCCCTGGGGCCCAAGTCCCACGAGCTGCTCCACACGCACTACACCGCCCGCACCCCCCGGGGGATCCGATGAGCGCCTGCTGCCACGCCACCCACGACAACTGGCCCGAGCTGGAGCGCGGCTACCGCGCCATGCTGCCCGAGGACGTCCTCGCCTTCATCGATGCGAACCTGCAGCAGGAACGCAGCGAGAGCATGCTCATCGCCACGCTCCACATGGTGCAGGCCCACTTCGGCCACCTGGGGCCCGGCCACCTCGAGGCCGTCGCCCAGCTCATGCACATCCCCCTGGCCAAGGTCACGGGGGTGGCCACCTTCTACCACTACTTCCGGCTCCAGCCCCGGGGCAAGTACCTCATCAACGTCTGCCTGGGCACCGCCTGCTACGTGAAGGGCGCGGAGAAGCTGGCGCAGAAGCTCACCGACGAGCTGGGCATCCGCTTCGGCGAGACCAGCAAGGACGGCGTCTTCAGCCTCGAGAGCACCCGCTGCGTCGGCACCTGCGGCCTCGCCCCCGTGGTGATGATCGGCGACGAGGTGCATGGACCGCTCACCCCCGGCCAGGTGCCGGGCCTGCTGGAGAGCTACCTCGCCCGCGCCGCCGAAGAGCTGGCCGGCGCCTCGTCCGGTGAGGGGCGGTAGTCAGGCGCGCCGCCCCGCCCGCATCTCCATGGCCCCGGTGCTCAGGGGCACCAGCAGGGCGAGGCCGGCCAGGGCCACCACGCCCTGCCAGCCTCCGGTCTGGTAGGCGTGGCCGCTGAGGGTGATGCCGGCGGCGCCGCCCAGGTAGTAGAAGAGCACGTAGAAGGCGTTGGCCCGGCCGCGTCCCGCGCTGAGCTTGCGGTTCAGGGCGCCTGCCGCCGAGGCGTGCAGGGTGAAGAAGCCCGCGCAGACCAGGCCCAGGGCCAGGGCCATCGCCCAGCCCCGGGGGATGAGCGTCACCGCCAGCCCCGTCCCGAACACCAGGGCCCCCAGCACCATGGCCGTGCCGTTGCCCACGCGGTTGCTGAGCCGGCCCGCCAGGGGCCCGACCACCACGCCCACGATGTAGGACAGGTAGAGCAGCGTCACGGCCCGGGTGGACCAGTGGAAGGGCTCGCCATGCAGGTAGAAGGGCATGTAGTTGAACACGGACGAGAACACGAAGAAGGCGCCGGCCCCCACGCAGTAGAGGCGGAACAGGTCGTGGCGGAACAGCACGTCCCGGAAGCGGGTGGTCTCGCGGGTGGCGTGGCCGCGCTCCGCCTCCCGGGGCAGACCCGCATGGGCGGCCAGGGTCGCGGCCAGCAGCAGGGCCGCCGCGGCGAAGAAGGCCCAGCGCCAGTGCGCCGCGGGCAGGATGAAGCCGCCGATGAGCCGGCCCGAGAGCCCGCCCACCACCGTGGCCGAGACATAGGAACCCATCACCACGTTCAGGCGCTCGGCGGGCATCACCCGCGCCAGGTAGGCCACCAGGCAGGTGGTGAGCGCGGGGATGAAGAGCCCCTGGACGAAGCGGGCCGCCACCAGCAGTGGCAGGGTGGGCGCCAGGGCCGAAGCCAGCCCCGCCGCCGCGATGACCAGCCCGCCCGTGAGCAGGATGGGCCGGATGGGCAGGCGGTCCGCCAGGGCCCCGAAGGGCAGGTTCGCCAGGGCGATGCCCAGCACCACCGCCGATACCGTCAGCGACGCCGCCCCCTCGCCCACCCCGAACTGCTGCCGCAGCACCGGCAGCACCGGCTGGGGGATGTACACCGTCGTGAACACCGCCGCGACCAGCGCGAAGACCAGCCACTGGAGCCGGGAGAGGGGATCCGACGATGCCATACCTCAACTACTTTCAGGCGATCGGGGGTTGGAGATACAGCAAAATCCACCCCAGATGGGAAGAAGACGGGTGAATGGTTACAGACGAACGCAGATCGACGCGGAACCGGACATCAGCGCGACCGGTCCTGTCAGCGTTCCCTCCGCTTCACACCTGCGAGAAGATCCTTGTTCCTTCGTGGCGCAACGGCAGAGGGAAACCATTGAAATTCGACCAGTGAGGAGCGGCGAGAGCTGCAGGAAGGCTCGATTTGCGTGGTCGGCGATCCTCCCGTAGATGTCAATTTGTATTGATGATGCCCCTATCCCATGCGAGGATGCGCGTGAAATTCCGGCATGAAGTCCTTCCAAATCTCCTTGGTTCGTCTAATCCAAAGTTAGGCCTCATACGAAGCTCCGATGACGACATTGAAACGATTAATCCAGGGTCAGGACATAGCCTTCGATACCCACCAAGCAGGAGATGGGCAGGGCGTGAAGTGGCGCGAACTGCATCTTGAAAAACGCATGCACGAAGGAAGTGGAAAGGCTCGCTTCCCGTTCTTCGACCATGCAAAGGCCTCCTCTTCAAGTCGAATGAGCGCAGACGCTCTTCAGGAGGTTACAAAAGAGGTGGGTCGGGTTCTTCAGAAAAATCCCGAATTAACAAAAAAACTTGGAAAAATTGTTGTCGAATCCCTGCAGAGATTCAGTGATGGAACAGCCACCATCGAGGACGGGAAAGCTGCAGCAAAACAATTAGCTGGGTACTTTGATCTCGATGAAAATTTTCTACGCGTAGTTGAAGATTATTCAGAAGGCAGGCTGGTATCACTTAAGACAGTGCACATCGAGCCTCATGACAGAACCCTCCATGAAATTTATCAATCCCAAACCACTCTCGAGATACGCAAAGCTCGTCGCAACTACCCATTAAACATTATCCATCCAGATAGACACTGAGACCTAACCCTCCGCTCAACTCTGGTCGATAGGCAACCCCTTGTTTCCCACCCTGACTCTTAGTGTCCTTCTGGCCTTAGTCCCCCTTCAATCCAAGGGAGAAGTCAGGGCAATAGTCGGCCCTTGGAAAATCTCTGTACCAGAAGGGGTCATCCTGCTCATTAAGAAGGGGGATCAGTTTGGTGCCCTGAGGTTCTCCGCTGTCAAACCCGACCAGGAGAAGGGCTGGGGATCAGCACAATTTGAATCAGCCTTCCAAGGGGATGGCAGTGGCTCCTTCTCGAGATCCAATATCCTGGTCGGGAAGGGAAAGGTCCACGCTAAATCCTTGGTCGGAATCGGCCGGGTGTCTTTCCAGGTTGGGCACACAACACTGAAGATTGGTCCATACAAGTTCTATTACAGCTTCCCAAACTGGGTAGACATGTGGCCAGCAGGAGAGCTTGCAGATGACTATGGCTTTGAATTCAGCCTGGTACAGGCCAAAGAATTTTCAGCAATCGATGTAACCGCTCCATCGCTTAAATGGTATCGCTTCGATCAAAACAGGCGAATTGAAATCAATGTCCCTTAGTCTTGCCTGGGCCTGCCTAACCCGCCGCTCAAGTCGGACCCGGTTAGCCTTGTTCGTTAGGTCGTATCACTTTCAGATTGGCAGTCTAAGGAGCAAACTATGCGAGCCATTCTCATTTGGGCAATCGCGTCCTTGTCGGCGATTGCCGGTCCGCGTGAGGAATCCCTGCGATATAACTCTCGCTGCATTCGGGCTCATGCAGATGCCTACGATTACACCCCGTCCACAGCCCAACGTGCTGCACTTGATGCGGTCTCACAAGACCCAAAAAGGGTTCAGGAACTGCTGATCGTCTACGTCAAAGAGAGCCTAGCTGATTTCCAGAATGGGGTTCGTCTTGGAGCTGCCAATTCAAAGCTCAAAGGTCTAGACTCAGCCACGAAGCGAGAACTTGTGACTTCATTTAAAAAGGACGCAACTAAATGCTCCGTCCTTTTGAAAGAGCTGCAATCTATCGATCTGATGGGCCTCATCACACCAGGAATACATTCAATCAAGGGGAAAGAGGGTGCCTGTCCTCACGACGTAGATGGGCGACTCAATATTGCGAAATTTAGAAAGCTCAAGTGAACCCTCTCATGTGGCCTGACCCTCGGCTCAATCTGGGCCCCGCCTGCACTGCCTTCCGCTCTCTCTTGACATTTTGCCATCCCGGTTCCTCTCGTCGCCTCGGTGCAGGCGTGACTGCTTAGCTGCTTTCGTCAGGCGCCCTCCATGGAGCAACGCATGGTTCAACCCAAGAAACAAACAATTCGCAGCAATCTTTTGTACTTATATAGACAACTCGTTCACTAGAAATACTCCCCCAAAAATTCATGCAATCAACCTAAAGGGATAAATATGTTTTGCTCTAAATGCGGAAATAAGATCGGCGATTCTGCCTCTTGGTGTGAAAATTGTGGAAATCAAACACAGTCTTCAATTCAATCCCAAGCAGGATTTGGCTATTCATTTTCGGCCATTGGTGCCTTGATCGGATTACTGATTGGCCTCATACGTGGGTATAAGGATTTCACAACATGGTGTCCGCGAGATTATCCTGCCACATTCACCAAATTTATAGATTTCTCCTTCCAACCAGTAATAATTTTCGTACTCGCCTGTCTTGTTATTGGATTATTTATTGATAAAGTTATTATAAAAGCTCTCAAGTAACCATAACTATTTAACCCAATTTGATGAAAAATGCCATGAGGGCACATGAATGATAAAACTTTGGTACAACCTTTAACGCTGGATAAATTTCATCGTGTACCGATGTCACTTACAAACCGGAATTGGTGGGTACCCGTTCCCAACATCACTGGATGGTATGCCATAGAGACAAACACGCCAGTATCCGTTCTTGCCAAATTACCACCGCCCAAGCCCGGAAAGCGTTATAACCTGGGTAACCGCATCAGAAACGCCTCGTTTTTGATCTCCGTTGGGTTGGCGATTCAACCGCTCACCGAATCAGCCAATTACATAGTTTATATAGGCGAACATGAAAATTTAAAATCACGGGCCCGAGAACATACACATGGCCACACAGGAACGGGCTGCCTTTGTCTAAGCGATTACCCTGAATTGTGGAAATATGATTGGGAATTTCTGTATATGGCTTGTTCGGAACATGCACCGACTAGTCAAGGAGACAAAGCCCTGCGCATTTTTCTTGAACAACGCTGGCGTGGTGAAAATACGTGGCCACTACTTTGTCACCAGTGATCAATTCACGGGCGTCTAACCTCCTGCTCATCTTGAACCCGCATCCATGCCCTTCCGCTCTCTCTCAGTATGCCGCCATCTCGGCTCCGCTCGTCGCCTTGGCGCGGACGGGGCCGCTTTGCTTCCTTCGTCAGGCTGTCCGGAAACCTTCAAGCCCAGGAGACGCTACGATGCCCGCACGTGAGATCTCTAAGCTCCTGTTCACGACGGTCTACCCCCTGTACCTGCAGAAAGCCGCGCGCAAGAACAGGACCAAGGAGGAAGTCGACACCATCATCTGCTGGTTGACAGGCTACACGCGCGAACAGCTGGCTCGACACACGACTGCCAACATCGACTTTCAGACCTTTTTCGACCAAGCCCCCTTGATCCACCCGAACAGCTCTCACATCACGGGCCTTGTCTGCGGCGTTCGCGTGGAAGCCATTCAAGACCCCATGACCCAGAAGATCCGATACCTCGACAAGCTCATCGACGAGCTTGCCAAGGGCAGATCGATGGACAAGATCTTGCGCCAGTGACGATCGGCCCACCAGACGACGGACTTGATCGCCTGCCGCCGACCCTCCCGCTCGGCCCGGACCCGCGCGCTGAGCGCGGTTACAGCTCCGCCGCGATGCGGTACAGCTCGGAGGCCTGCACGCCCAGGTGCTTGGCCAGGGGCTTGACGGCCTCGCGCAGGGTCATGCCGCCTTCGCGGGCGGCGGCGAGGTAAGTCCTGGCCCAGTCCGGCAGGGCGCCGTGGAAGGCGGCCTCCACCTCCGTCACCACGCGCTTGGCGCTGGCCCCGGCCAGCACCAGCACCATCTCGCCGCGGTCCTCGCGGCCCAGTTGGGCCTTCACCTGGCTGGGGGTGCCGCGGTACCAGGTCTCGTGCAGCTTGGTCAGCTCGCGGCCCAGGGCCATCTCCCGGCCCGGCAGCAGCTCCTCCAGGTCCGACAGCGTCTCGTGGATGCGGTGGGGCGTCTCGAAAACCACCACCGTCTCCTCCTCGGCGCCCAGCTTCTTCAGCATGGTCTTCCGCGGCTCGCTGCGGTTGGGCAGGTAGCCCCAGAAGCTGAAGGCGTGGCAGGGCAGGCCCGAGGCCACCACCGCCAGCAGCACGGCGGAGGCCCCAGGCAGCACCGTGACCTTGGCGCCCGCGGCGCGCGCCACCCGGGCGATCTCGAAGCCCGGATCGTTGATGCCGGGCATGCCCGCGTCGCTGCAGTAGGCCACGGTGCGGCCCGAACCCAGCTCCAGGCCCAGGCGCTCGAAGGCGGCGGCGCTGGCGTGGTCGTCGAAGCGCAGCAGGGGCTTGTCGATCTCCAGGTGCTTCAGCAGGCCGCCGGTGCGCCGCGTGTCCTCGCAGGCCACCAGGTCGGCCCCGGCCAGGGCCTCCTTCGCGCGATCCGTGAGATCGCCCAAGTTGCCGATGGGGGTGGGGACGAGGATCAAGTGGCCAGTCATGGTTCGTCCAGTCTGGCAGGCTCAGTCCTCGTCGGTGGGAGGCCCGCCCGCCGTGGAGGCCCCCTGGCCCGGGACCTGGATGGGGATCTTGGGGGCCTGCAGCTGCATGGGCTGCCAGGGCTGGGGCTCGGAGGGCTGGCGCCGCGTGGGCTTCCGGACCGGGGGCTTCTCCTCGGGCGCGCCCTCGGGCAGGTGCCACACGAGGACCGGCGGCTCCAGGGCCCGGCTCTCGGCCAGGGCGGCGTCCAGGCGGGGCTGGCAGGCGCCCAGGCCCTGACCCTCGCGGCCGGGCAGCCACAGGGTGGCGCCCATGGGCACGCCGCCCAGCTGCATGCGGAGCCGGAGCAGGAGGATGTGGGCCACGCTGCGGGGGGTGCGCTGGAAGATGACCAGGAAGCGGCCGGGCCCGGCCCGCACCACCAGGTCCCCGGCCCGCACGCCCTCGGCGGCCTTGAGCAGCCGGGCCGCATCCTTGCGGCCCCGCAGGCCCAGGTGGAACTCGGCCACCACCAGGCTCTCGGGCCGCTGGTCCGAGCCCAGCAGGGCGCGCTGCCAGACTTCCAGGTAGCGGAGGTTGGGCAGGTCGGTCTCCGAGTCGCGGATGGAGCTGTCCTCCATGACGGCCCGGGTGATGGCCAGGGACTCCTCCAGGCGGTGGAGGGAGAGCTTCAGGTCCTCGATCTCCACCACGCGGCCCATGAAGCCCGCCACCGCGTCCAGCAGGGCGAACTCGGCGCGGGGGAAGGCCCGGGGCTCGGCGAAGTAGGCGAAGAGCAGGGCCTTCACGCCCTCGCCCTGGCGCAGGGCGCAGCCCAGGGCCGCCCGGTGCGGGATGGCCCCGCGGTCCACCAGGAAGGGCACGTGGGGACCCTCATCCATGTCCTTCACCACCAGGATCCGCTCGGGGTTCTCCAGCAGCCACTGGCAGAAGGAGGGCACCGCCGCGGGGGGCTCTTCGTCCTCCAGCTCCGGGTGCCACCAGCGGGTCTCGGGCACATCGCCGTTCAGCATGACGAGGGTGGTCTGGGCCGCCCCCAGGTGGGCCGCCAACAGCTCCAGGCACCGGGCCAGGAAGAAGGGATCGCCCGCGCCGCCGGACTGGTTGAGCACCCGCATGGCCTCTGCCAGACGGTCCAGGGAGCCGCTTCCGGGCTGGAAACGCTTCGCGTACCGGTTCTTCAAACGCTGGAGCCCCACCCTACCCCCGTGCCTTCCCCTGTGGCCTGCCCCCCTCGTTTCGGCCCCGGGCCCGCCCAGGATGAACTCCTGCCCGGATCAGGTGACCCGTTCGAGCTGGCTTCGGCTCTGGATCAGGCGGCTGTAGAGCATCCCGGTGTGGTACCAGTGCAGGAGGAAGCCCTCCAGGGCCGCCCGGCGCCACCAGGCCAGCGAACCTCGGACCGGAGGGGCCTCTGGCGCCGGACAGCAGCGCACCTCCAGCTGCAGTCCGAGGGCCGTGGCCCTGGCCCGGGCGAGGTGGAGGGGATCGGAGACCACCACCAGGGTCCGCCAACCCTCCGCGCGCATGTGGGAGCGGACATTGAACAGGTTCTCCAGCGTGTGCTGGCTGCGATCTTCCAGGTGGATGGCCCCGGCGGGCAGGCCCCGGGCCACCAGCCAATCCCTTCCGGCCTCGGCCTCGCTGCGGGACGCCGTTCCCGTGGTGCCCCCGGCGACATAGACGCGGGGGGCGAGCCCCTGGCGCCACAGGACCTCGGCCTGGGCCAGGCGGGCCTCGAAGACCGGGGTGAGGTGGTCCCCCTCCAGCCGCCGGCCCAGGACGAGGATCGCGTCGGCGGGGGCGGGCTCATCTCCATGGGCGCCCTGGAGCACCCGGCGCAGGCGGTACAGCCAGGGCAGCCCGCCGAGCCCCAGGGTGGTCAGGATCGCCAGCCCCAGCGAAGCAGCCCCGCCGGGCCCCAACTTCTGGAAGAAGCTGGCGCGGGGCGGGGCGTGGTAGGGCTGGGGCATGGGCCTGGAGCTTACGCGTCCGCGCGCTTCTCGGACTTCGTCTTCGCATCCTCTGGATGCGAAGACGCCGGGCTCAGCCAGACGGAGAGGCACATGCCCAGGGCCCGGCTCAACTGTCCGACCGCTTTTCTGACTTCTTCCGATCGTTGGTATCCAGCACCCGCTTGCGCATGCGGATGAAGTTCGGGGTGACTTCCACCAGCTCGTCGGGCTCGATGTACTCCAGGGCCTGCTCCAGGGTGTGCTCCCGGGGCGGGGTGATGCGGGTGGCCTCGTCGCTGCCGCTGGATCGCATGTTGGACAGCTTCTTGGCCTTGGCCACGTTCACCACCAGGTCGTTCTCGCGGGCGTGCTCGCCCACGATCATGCCCTCGTAGCACTTGGTGCCGGGCTGGATGAAGATGACGCCGCGCTCCTCGAGGTTCATCAGCGCGAAGCCCACGGACTCGCAGTTGTCCATGCTGATCAGCACGCCGTTCTTGCGGCTGGTCAGCTCGCCCTTGTGCGGGCCGTAGTGGCTGAAGAGGCTGTGGATGATGCCTTCGCCGCGGGTGTCGGTCATGAACTCGTTGCGGAAGCCGATGAGGCCGCGGCTGGGGATCTTGAAGTGCAGGCGCAGGCGCCCACCCTCATTGCCCATGTCCTGCATCTCGGCCTTGCGGTTGCCCATGTGCTCCATGGTCACGCCCATGTAGGCCTCGGGGATGTCGATGGTGACGTCCTCGTAGGGTTCGAGCTTCTCGCCCTTCTCGTTGGTGTGGAGGATGACCTCGGGGCGGCTCACGCAGAGCTCGAAGCCCTCGCGGCGCATGGACTCGATGAGCACCGAAAGGTGCAGTTCACCGCGGCCGCTCACCTTGAAGGAATCGGGGCTGTCCGTATCTTCCACGCGCAGCGCCACGTTGTGCTGGAGCTCCTTCTGGAGGCGCTCGCGGATGCGGCGGCTCTGGATGTACTTGCCATCCTGGCCGGCGAAGGGGCCCGCGTTCACCATGAACATCATGGAGATGGTGGGCTCGTCGATGTCCACGTATTCCAGGGCGGTCGGATTGGTCGCATCGGCGATGGTCTCGCCCACGCGGATGTCCTCGATGCCCGCAATCGCCACGATCTCGCCGGCGCTGCCCTCGGTGAGCTGGATGCGGCTGAGGCCCTCGAAGCCGTAGAGCTGGGTGATCTTCTGCTGCTGGATGGTGCCGTCACGCTTGATGAGGGCCACGCTGTCGCCCACGTGGATGCGGCCGTTCACGATGCGGCCGATGCCGATCTGGCCCACGAAGTCGCTCCAGTCCATGAGCGTCACCAGCATCTGCAGGGGCGCGTCCGGGCTGCCGGTGGGGTGAGGGCAGTGCTTGACGATGGTGTCGAAAAGCGGATCCAGGGTCTCGCTGGCATCGTTCATGTCCAGCATGGCGTAGCCCAGCTTGGCGCTGGCGAAGACGCAGGGGAAATCCAGCTGCTCTTCGGTGGCACCCAGCTCGATGAGCAGGTCGAAGACCTGGTCCTGGGACCACACAGGGCGGGCGCCGGGGCGGTCGACCTTGTTGATGACCACGATGGGGCGCAGGCCCAGGGCCAGGGCCTTGCGGGTGACGAACTTGGTCTGGGGCATGGGCCCGTCGAAGGCGTCTACCACCAGCAGCACAGAGTCCACCATGCTCAGCACGCGCTCCACCTCGCCGCCGAAGTCGGCGTGGCCGGGCGTGTCCACGATGTTGAAACGGTAGCCCCCCCAGTGCAGGGAGGTCGTCTTGGCCAGAATGGTGATGCCGCGCTCGCGCTCCTGGTCGTTGCTGTCCATGGCCCGTTCCTGGACCCGCTGGTTGTCCCGGAACATGTGGGCGCCCTTGAACAGGGCGTCCACGAGGGTGGTCTTGCCGTGATCGACGTGGGCGATGATGGCAAGGTTGCGGATCTTTTCGAGAGGGGTCATCAGGCTTCCTGGTGGGCCGGGCAAAGGCCGGGCAGAACCCTCGATTTTACCAGAGAGTTCGACCATTTCCGAGAACTAATCGGACCCTCTTCCATTGTCGCGGCAGGGGTCTAAGATAAGCGGACCCTCCCCGGGAGAACTCCATGCACATCAACGAACTGCTCACCGTGGTCTGCGAGCAGGGTGCCAGCGACCTTCACTTGAAAGTCGGCAACCATCCCATCGCCCGCATCCGGGGCAAGCTGACGCCCATGACGCAGTTCAAGCGGATGGTGCAGGAGGACACCATCGCCATGGCCTACGCGATCATGGCCAGCGACAAGCAGAAGGGGAAGTTCAAGGAGAACTTCGACATCGACATCGCCTATTCGGTGCCGAGCCTGGGCCGGTTCCGCTGCAACATCTTCAACCAGCGCGGCACGGTGGGCCTGGTGCTCCGCGTCATCCCGCGGAAGATCTACACCATCGACGACCTGATGCTCCCCAAGGTGCTGAAGACCATCTGCCAGGAGCAGCGCGGCCTGGTGCTGGTGACCGGCACCACCGGCTCGGGCAAGTCCACCACCCTGGCGGCCATGATCGACCTCATCAACGCCACCCGGACCGAGCACATCCTCACCATCGAGGACCCCATCGAGTACCTGCACCGGGACAACCTCAGCATCGTGAACCAGCGCGAGGTGGAGGCCGACTGCAAGACCTTCTCCTCGGCCCTGCGTGCCGCCCTCCGCCAGGATCCGGATGTCATCCTCGTGGGCGAGATGCGCGACCTGGAGACCATCGAGACGGCCCTCCACGCCGCCGAGACCGGCCACCTGGTCTTCAGCACCCTGCACACCCTGGACGCCACGGAGACCATCAACCGCATCATCTCGGTCTTCCCGCCCCACCACCAGAAGCAGATCCGCCTCCAGCTGTCCGCGGTCCTCAAGGGCGTCATCTCCCAGCGCCTGGTGCCCCGGTCCGATGGCCAGGGCCGCGTGCCGGCCGTGGAGGTCATGGTGGCCACCGAGTCCGTCCGCACCTGCATCGAGGACAAGGACAAGACCAAGATGCTGAAGGACGTCATCTCCTCCGGCACCGCCCAGTACGGCATGCAAACCTTCGACCAGAGCCTCTACTTCCTGCTCAAGCAGGGGCTCATCACCGAGGAGGAGGCCCTCCTGCGCGCCACCAACGTGGGCGAGTTCAAGCTCCGCCTCGAGGGCGTCATGGCCACCTCCGACCTGGCCAAGGCCAACATGGAGCGGGGCATGTCCATCGCCCAGGGCAGCGGCCGGGAGTCCGGCGGCCCCCCTGCGCCACCGATCCAGTCCCAGGTCCCGGGCATGCCCATGGCCATGCCCCCGACCACGGACGTGAAAATCACCCTGGCACGCTGATCGTCCTTCCCCTATTCTGGCTCTCCCACCCCACACGGCCCGAGGTCGCAGATGATCAAGATCGACATCGCCAATTCGTTGATGAAGGTTCATCCCTGCTCCCGCGCCACCGCCCTCCAGGTGGTGGACCTGCTGACCGAGCGGCTGAAGGATGCCCTCCTCAACGGGCATCGCATCGAGATCCGCGGCTTCGGCGTCTTCGAACCCCGCCCCCGCAAGCGCGGCATGGGCCGGAACATCAAGACCGGGGCCAGCGTCCAGATCCCGAAGGGCAAGAGCATCCGCTTCAAGCCGGGGAAGGACCTGCGGGAGATCGAGGTCGGTTAGGGCCTGCGCTCAACGCTGCGCGTTGAGCGTTTGAGAAAAGACGGCGACAATGGCCGGATGGAAGAAGCCTGCCGTCGGCCCGAGATCACCTACCCCTGCCGCGTCCCCATGAAGATCATCGGGCGGCAGGAGGAGCTGCGCCCCGACATGGTCATGGAGCTCATCCTCGCCCATCTCGGGCCCCAGCCCGAAGGCGACGAGCGGCACTCCGCCAACTGCAAGGGCGCCTTCATCAGCTACACCTTCTGGGTCACCCTGCCCGACGACAAGGCGGAGACGCCCCTGCGGGAGGCGATCCAGAGGCTGCCGGGCGTGGTGATGCAGCTATAGAGGCTGGAGGCACGGCCTTCGGCCGCGAGACTGGAGACTGGAGGCACAGATTCTTGAGATGGCCTTCGGCCATGTCTTTGGTTTGCCTTTGGGCTCGGAGGCCCGAGTGGGTTGAGGCCACATTCAGGATCGGCGCGGCGCACAGCACCGCACCAGGAAGCAGTACCTCCAGCCTCCAGACTCCGGTCTCCAGCCTGTCTACGGCCTGAGCGTCCCCTTCACGCGGCCATTCCTTCGGCACGGTGGGCCTCCTGCTTCGGCCTCATGCGGTGTTAGGGTCGGAGCGTCCCCATCATGCGAGGGTACGGGATGGTCTCGCGGACATGCGGCGAGGGACGAAGCGGGTCGCAGAGCAGGCTGCGGGGCAGCCTGCGGCGCGGGGCCCCGCCGGCCCGAGTCGGAGCAGGGCGAAGCCCTGCGGAGGCTGCCACCCGCGATCGCAAGCCGCAGGCGCAGCGGGAGCGGTGTCGTGGCCGAAGGCTATGGCCTGAGCGTACCCTTCACGCGGCCCTTCCTGGGCCGCGCCCTTCGGGCCATGCCTGCGGCACGGTGGGCCTACGCTCCTGCTTCGGCCTCATGCGGTGTTAGGGGCGGAGCGTCCCCATCATGCGGGGGTACGGAATGGTCTCGCGGACATGCGGCAGCTTGCAGATCCACGCCACGGCGCGCTCCAAGCCCATGCCGAAGCCGGCGTGGGGGACGCTGCCGTACTTGCGGACGTCCAGGTACCACTCGTAGTCGGCTCGGTTGAGCTCGTGGTGCTTGATCTGGTCCAGGAGGTACTGCAGGTCGCTGGCGCGCTCGCCGCCGCCTATGACCTCGCCGTAGCCCTCGGGGGCCAGCAGGTCCGCGCCCAGGGCCAGGCGGGCATCCAGGGGATCCGGTTCCATGTAGAAGGCCTTGAACGCCTTCGGGAAGCGGTGCACCCAGAGGGGCCGGTCCGTGGCGTTCATGAGGATGGTCTCGTCGTCGTTGCCGAAGTCCTCGCCCCACTGGATGTCGCTGCCCAGGGTCTTGAGCTTGTCCACGGCCTCGGTGTAGGTCATGCGGTCGAAGGTGGTGTTCAGTGCCGTTTCCAGGGGCGCCTGGTCGCGCTCGAGGATCTTCAGCTCCTCCTGGCGGCCTTCGAGGACGCGCTGGATGAGGAACTTGGTCATGCGCTCGCCCAGGATCATCACATCGTCCAGGTGGGCGAAGGCCACTTCGGGCTCCACCATCCAGAACTCCGTGAGGTGGCGGCGGGTCTTGCTCTTCTCGGCGCGGAAGGTGGGGCCGAAGCAGTAGGTCTTGCCGAAGGCGGCGATGCCGGGCTCCTGGTAGAGCTGGCCCGACTGGCTGAGGAAGGCCATGCCCTCGTGGAAGTACTCGGTGCCGAACAGCGTGCTGGTGCCCTCGCAGGCGCTGGGCGTGAGGATGGGCGCGTCCAGCAGGGTGAAGCCGTCGCTGTCGAAGAAGTCGCGGATGCCCTTCACCAGCGTGTGGCGGATGCGGAGGATGGCCCACTGGCGGCGGCTGCGCAGCCAGAGGTGGCGGTTCTCCATGAGGAACTCGGTGCCGTGCTCCTTGGGGGTGATGGGGAAGTCCTGGCTGCCGCCGATGAGTTCGAGCGACTTCACCAGCAGCTCCGGCTGGCCGGTCTTGGGGTGCTGCTGCACCAGGCCGGTCACCGTGATGGCCGCTTCCTGGGTGAGCTTCCCCGCCAGCTCGTAGCTCTCGGGATCCGCCTCGGCGGCGCCCACCACGCACTGGACGAAGCCGGAACCGTCCCGCAGCTCGATGAAGCGGGTCTTGCTGGTGCGGGCATTGCGGACCCAACCCCGCAGCCGGACGGTCTCGCCGACCTGGCCGGCGAGGAATCGGACTTCGGTGAAGGGCTGGCTGCTCACGGGGGCTCCTGGGCCTAATCCCCCATTGTGCCCGGGGAAGGGCTGAGGCTCCAGCGCAGGGATGAAACGGGGGTTCTGCCCGGAAAAGCCTGGAACCGCGAATGGCGCGAATGGACGCGAAATGAAACAAACAGGTGCGGGGTATCCCGAAGGGCCCTCCCTCAATGCTTTCATTCGCGCACCCGAAGGGCGATTCGCGCCATTCGCGGTTCTTCTTTTCACGGGAAGTGGCCAGTCCCGCCCTACTTTGTGGTTCGGAACTTCCCGGAGATGGCCACCTGCATCCCCTTGAGATGCGACATGACCCGCTCCAGCTTCTGCCGGGCGATGTCCTGGAACTGCATCTGCTGGATGAGCGCGAAGACCATGTCCTGCATCTCCTGGTTCAGCCGCTCCAGTTCCGCGATGTCCCGCTCGTGGCCCTTGAGCTTCCCCAGCCCGGCCTCCTGTTTCAGGTAGCCGAGGCCCTGGAAGACCCGGTCGGTGCTGGACAGCATCGTCTCCACCCGCTCGAGCACCTTGGCCATCTCCTGCTCGGTGTAGGAGATGGAGGACTCGATCTGGGGCATGACCCGGTGCTCGCCCTGTTCCTTGGGGGGCGCCATCTCGATGAGGCGCCTCAGACCGTCATCGAGCCGCTCTTCCAGACTGAGGGTGGCCAGCACTTCCTTGCCCTGGGTACGGCCTACGCCATGGTTGGCGATCAGGGCCGCATCCAGCAGGGTCACCACCCGCTCCCCCTGGACGATGAAACCCTCGACCCAGGCGCCATCCAGCCCCGCCAGCAGGGGGCTGGCCGGAACCAGGTCCGAGTCGGGAATGCTCACCACGGCATCGACTGCATCCACCAGCAGGCCCGTGGCGGTTCCGGCCAGGTCCAGGACCAGAATGGTTCCGGTCCTCGAGGGATCCAGGGGCGGCAGGGACATGCGCAGCCGCAGGTTCACCACCGGGACCACGCGGCCCCGGAGATCCAGGATGCCCTCCACGGAGCGGGGCATGTGCGGCAGCTTGTTCAATTCCCGGAAGGGCGTGATCTCGGCCACGTGCTCTAGGGGCAGGCCGTAGGCCCGGTCGTTGAGGAAGAAGGTCATGAACCGGTGCTGGATGCCCTCCCGGCCCTGGGCGCGGGCCTGGGGCGCTGGAGCGGAGCCGAGGTTCACACGGCCTCCTGGACGGCGAGCTGCAGCAGCTCGGCGGGATCCAGGATCAGCACCACCCCGCCGTCGCCCATGATGGAGGCGCCGCTGATGCCGGGCAGGCTGGCGAGGTAGGGCGCCAGGGGCTTGATGACCACTTCCTGGCGGCGGACGAAGGTATCCACGATGATGCCCATCCTCCGCCCGGCCGCGGAGACCACCACCACGGAGAGGCCATCCGACTCGTCGGCGCTGTCCGGCGAGGCGGACTTCAGCAGGTGCTTCAACCGGCACACGCCGAGCACCTCTCCACGCAGGTTGATGGCCTGCCGGCTCGTGAGGTGGGACACGCTCTCCGGCGGGACGATGAGGGTCTCCTCCACGGCGGTGCCGGGGAGCGCAAAGACCTGGTTGCCGCTCTTCACCAGCAGGGCGTCGATGATGGCCAGGGTCAGCGGCAGCTTGATGGTGAACACCGAGCCCTTGCCCACCGTGGAGCGCACGCCGACGCGGCCGTTGAGCTTGCGGACGTTCGAACGCACCACGTCCATGCCCACGCCGCGCCCGGATATGTCCGTCACCTTGGCCGCCGTGCTGAACCCTGGCGCGAAGATCAGTTCGATCACTTCCTCGTCGGGCATGGCATCGGCGCGGTCCTGGGTCATCAGGCCCTTTTCCACGGCCTTGGCCCGGATGACCTTTGGATCGATGCCCTTGCCGTCGTCCTCGATCTCCACGACCACGCTGTCGCCCTCGTGGCGGGCCCGCAGGATCACGGTGCCCATCTCGGACTTGCCCGATTTCACCCGCGCCTCGGGCGTCTCGATGCCATGGTCGGCGCTGTTGCGGATGAGGTGGATCATCGGGTCGCCGAGCTCCTCGATGATGCTCTTGTCGATCTCGGTGTCCTCGCCGACCATCTGGAGGTCAATCTTCTTCCCGCTGGCCTTCGCCAGGTCCCGCAGCATGCGCGGGAACTTGGAGAAGATGGTCTTCACGGGGACCATGCGGATGCCCAGCACCGAGGCCTGGATCTCCTTGCTGACGTGGTCGAGGTACACAGAGGCGTGGGCCAGTTCCTTCGCCACGGCCGAGGCGGGGTGCCCGTTGACCTGCGGCACGAGCCGTTCGACCAGGTGGCTGATCATGGTCTTGCTGATGATCAGCTCGGCCACGATGTTCATGAACTGCTCGAGCTTGGCCTGGCTCACCCGGATGGTATCGGAGGTGCCCTTGTCGTCGGAGTTGCGGCGGCCTGATTTGCGGCGGTCCTCGGCGACGGGGACGCCCTCTTCGGCGGCCGCCTCGGCTTCAGGCCCACCCCCGAGACTCAGCGGGTGGAACGTGATCGTGGCGTTCGTCACCGCCCCGAACACCTTGCGGACCTCCTCGATGGGCTCGGTGGCTTCGATGAGCAGCACCATGTCCAGGTGGAAGGCGCGGGAATCGAAGGACTCCAGGTCCACCAGGGGCTGCCGGGGCACCATCTGCCGGTGCAGCAGCCGTCCCACCAGCTCCACCATCTGGAACATGGAGAAGGGGTTGAAGGCGGTGCCGTAGATCGCGCCCGCCAGCTCGACATGGATTCCCAGAACAGTCTTTCCTTCCGCGAGGGCGGCGGCGGCCGTCTTCCTGCCCGCGGCATCCACGCCGGCAAGGCTCGGAGGAAGGTGGAGGTCGCCCTTGGGCGCCGCGGTCTTGGCGGCCGCCGCGGGGGCGCCACCCGTCTTCAGGGATTCGAGCCTGCGGATCAGGTCGGTGGGATCCGGATCTTCGGCCTCGCCCTGCTTCCTCACCTGGACGCGCACGTCCTCGACCAGCACCTTGAGCATGTCCACGGTCTCGAAAAGCAGCTCCATGACCAGGTCGCTGAGTTCCATCCGGGACTTGCGGAGGTCGTCCAGCACGTTCTCGCCGATGTGGGCCACGGCCTGGACCTTCTGGAGGCCCAGGAAGCCCGCGGCGCCCTTGATGGTGTGGACGCTGCGGAAGATGGCGTTCAGCAGGTCGAGATCGCCCGGCGCTTCCTCGAGGGCCAGGAAGTTGGTCTCGATCTGCTCGAAGTGCTCCTGCGCCTCAACGAGGAAGTCCTCATAGAAGCTGGGATCGTCGAGGGCGAAATCGCTCATGGCTCACCCGTCCTGTTGCGGCGCCCCTGGAGGCCCTGAAGCTGCTCGGTCTCCGCATCGGTCAATAGCTGCTGAAGCTCGAGCAGGAAGATCATGCTGTTGTCCAGACGCGCCACCTTCTCGATGTAGCGGTTGGCACCCACGGCCGTGACGGCGGGCGGAGGTCCGAAGCGGTGCAGATCCACGGGCCGGACTTCGTCCACCGCGTCCACCACCAGCCCCGTGAACACGCCCCCGATGCTGGTGATGAGGATGCGGGAGATGGTCGTCGCCTCGATGCGGTCCAGGCCGAACCGGGTGCGCAGGTCCACCACGGGCATCACCTCTCCGCGGAGGTTCAGCACGCCATCCACGAAATGGGGGGCGCGCGGCACGGGGGTGATCTGGCCGACCATGATGATCTCGCGGACCTCGTGGAGACGGAGACCGTAGCTTTCGGGGCCGAGGCGGAAGACCACCAGCTCCAGGTTGGGCACCGTCTCCTGCACGCGCGTGTCGGAGAGCCCGAGCCCCTGGCCCATGGCCGCGATCTTCTCCTGGTCGTCGCCCGTGATGATCTTCAGCACGTTGATGAGGCTCACCATCCGGCCCGGCAGCAGGAGGATGCCTTCCAGATGCTCGCGCTCGGCCTCGGACAGGGTCTGGGGCGGGGGCAGGACCTGCTCATCCTGCACGCGGAGGATCTCCTGGATCTCATCGACCACGACGCCGATCTTCGCGGCCCCGAAGGAGAGCAGCACCACCATGTCCCGCTTGCGCTCCATGGCGCCCTGCTGGATGGAGAGGATCTCGGACAGGTCCACGAGGGGCATGACCTGGTCCCGGAGGCAGATCACCCCCAGCACGTAGTCCGGCGCATCGGGCACCTTGGTGACGGGTGGCAATTCGACGATCTCCTCGACGTCGTGGAGGGCGATGCCGAAGGATTCGGACCCCAGGCGGAAGGTGACGAAGGGACGGCCATCCTCTTCGATGGTCTCCCCGGCTTCGTCCCCGGCCCCCGTGAAGGTACCGGCCATGCCGAGGTCATCGAAGTCCGCCCGCCGGGTGAGCTCCGAGCTCTCCAGGAGCTTCTCGAGGTGGATCAGGGTGATCAGGCGGCTGCCCACCGTGACCATGCCGGCCAGGTACTCCGCGCGGATGCCCGCCACCAGGGGGGGCGTTTCGCGGATGGCGTGATCCTCCAGGCGCACCACCTCCGCCACGGAATCGACCTGCAGCCCGGTGGGGCCGCTGGCCAGGCGCAGCACGATGATGCGGGTCTTCGAGGTGGGCTCCTGGGGGGCCAGGTGGAAGCGGTTGCGGCTGTCGATGACGGGGATGATGAGGCCGCGCAGGTTGATGACGCCGAGGATGAAGCTGGGGCTGCCCGGCACCGGCGTGACGTCGGTGCGGTGGGTGATCTCCTGCACCCGGTCGATGTCCAGCCCGAACTCCACCCCATCCAGGGTGAAGGTCACCAGCTGGCCCGATGGCACCAGCTCCGTGGCGAGGAGGGCCTGGGTGGACTGGGCGGCCATGGCTTACCCCTTTTTCTGAGACTTGAAGGCCTCGATCACCGCATCCGCGTGGGCCTTGTTTTCGTCGGGCGTGGTGCCGGTCTGGGCGATGGTGTGGCTGATCGAAGGCCGTTCCACGTCACTCTTCAGGCCCGTGCCGAGCAGGTCGATGATGTAGTCATGGATCTGGCGCAGGTGGTGGACGATGCGCTCCAGCTTCTGCCGGGTGATGTCCTGGAACTGCATCAGGTCCATGGCCTCGAAGACCTTGTCCTGAATCTCCTTGCTGGCGCTCATGACCTCGTGGATGGCCTTCTGGACGCCCTGCGACTGGGCCCCCTCATGGCGCATCATGTCGGTGACGAGCTGCTGCTGGCGGGCGACGAGCTGGCTGATCTGGTCCAGCTGATCCATGACCTTGTTGGAT